>JAUYAG010000031.1 GCA_030693575.1 Brevundimonas sp.
TGTCGACCATCGAGCATCTCATGGCGGCCTTCGCGGCCCTGGGCGTTTCGAACGCCGTGGTCGAGGTGGACGGACCCGAGCTGCCGATCCTCGACGGCTCGGCGCTGCAGTTCGTCCAGCTGCTGGACCGCGCCGGATTCCGCCGTCAGGAAGCGCCGATCCGCTATATCGAGATCCTCGAGCCGATCCGGGTCCAGGAAGGCGACAAGACCGCCGCCCTGCTGCCCTGCGACCGCTATGAGATGCGGTTCGAGATCGACTTCGACACGCCGGTGATCGGCAATCAGGTGGTGGACTTCGTCGTCGACGAGGAAACCTTCCGCAACGAGATCATGGCCGCCCGGACCTTCGGCTTCGCCCATGAGGTCGAGGCCCTGCGCCGTGCCGGTCTGGCCCGCGGCGGTTCGCTGGAGAACGCCGTGGTCATCGACGGCGACCAGATCCTGAACCCCGGCGGGCTGCGGATGGAGCGCGAGTTCGTCAAGCACAAGGCGCTGGACGCCATCGGCGACCTGTATGTCCTCGGCGCGCCCCTGCTGGGCCGCTACGAGGGCGTCAAGGCGGGCCACGCCATCAACAATCTGCTGGTCCGTGAACTGCTGGCCAATCCGCAGGCCTGGCGCGAAGTGACCCGCGTCCCTGAGATGGCGATGGCGGGCTGAACAGCCCCCTGATCAGCCCAAGCTGATCGCGCTCATCAGCCGGCCGAAGTCGGCTTCCCCCGCCAGAAACGCCCGCCGGTTCGAATAGAACCGAACGGCGTCCACGCGCGTGTCGTGACCCGTCCATGCGGCGTCGCCGACCCCGGCCTGCTCCAGCCGCCACAGGACGAAACCCGGCAGGTCGAACAGGCGTTTGTCGGCGGTTTCTCCGGGCGCGAAGAAGCGTGCGCTGCCGGGGTCGTGGCGGTCGAACCGGTCCTGGAAGTCCGCGCCAACCTCATAGGAGGCCTGGGCGATGCAGGGGCCGACGACGGCGACCATGCGGCCGGGCTCCGTGCCGAGGGCCTGCATGGCGGCGACGGTGGAGTGGATGACGCCGTCCAGCGCCCCCTTCCAGCCCGCATGGGCCGCGCCGACGACGCCGGCCTCGGGATCGGCCAGCAGCACGGGGGCGCAGTCGGCCGTCAGGGCGGCGCAGATGACGCCGGGCGCGGCGGTGACGACGGCGTCGCCCTCGGGCCGGTCGCCTTTCCAGCCCGCCTCGGCGACGCGGGCGACGGCGGAATGGATCTGGTAGCAGGCGGCCAGGTCGTCCGGCACGCCACCCAGATGTCCAGCGATGCGGCGACGGTTCTCGGCGATGGCGGCGGGGTCGTCCTGCGAGCCGACGCCGGTATTCAGGCCTTCATATATCCCGGTGGAGACGCCACCCTGCCGCGTGAAGAAGCCGTGGCGGACGCCGGCGCGGTCCAGCAGGGGATGGGTGATGGGGGAAAGGGCCATGGTCAGTCCTCGAAACCCGGAACCACCAGCGAGCGCGGCGAGAAGATCGCGCAGGCCTTGAACAGGGTTCCCATCTGGTCGGTGTCGGTCAGCCGGGCCAGCTGGCGGTCGATCACCGGGGCGGCGTCGGGACGGCCAGCCTTCAGCCGGTCGGCGCGGGCCTCGATGCCGAGCAGGTTCAGAAACTCACCTTGGCCCAGGGTTCCCGTCACATCGGCGCCGGCGTGGATGGCGGCCTCCAGCACCGAGGGGAAGTCGGCCCACTGGGTCAGGTCGACCTCGCCGGGCGTTTCCAGCGGATTGACCTTCTGGTGGCGTCGAAGACCCTGGAGTGTGTCGCCGGCCTCGCGCCGGGCGCGGCCGTAGTCGATCAGCAGGGCCGCGCCCCCGGCCTCGCGGATCAGGGCACCGACATCGCGGCCGAAGGCGGCCTGCTGGTCCGAAATCTCTACGGTCTGGCCGGGCTCGACCTCGAACGCCGGACGTTTGAAGCCGCCGGTGATCCTGACCAGGCCGAAGGTCAGGGCGCCGTCCTCGGTCACGCCGACGCGGCGCTCGGCCCAGCCGTCTTCGGTCTTCACGAACTGGCGGGCGGGCAGGCAGTCCAGCACCTCATTGGCGATCAGGATCACCGGGGCGTCTGTCTCGACCCGGTCCAGCGACGCGACCCAGCGCGGATGGAGGTCGCTGTCGGCCAGCATACGGGCCTGTGCCTCGCGCAGGGGCGGGCTGGGCTCGATCAGGATCAGGTCGACGGCGCGCAGGAATTCCGGATCCAGCTTGGCGGCGCGCAGGGCGTCGGCCATCAGGGTGCCGTCGCCGGGCCCGACCTCGACGAGCCGAACGCGCTCGGGCGCGCCCAGACGCCGCCACAGCTCGACCGCCCACAGGCCGATCAGCTCGCCGAACATCTGGCTGATCATCGGCGCGGTGACGAAGTCGCCGGTCGCGCCGATGGCGGGCCGGGTGGCGTAATAGCCGCCCTCCGGGTCATGCAGGCAGCGGGTGACATAGTCCGCCACCGTCATCGGCCCGGTCAGGACGATCTCGCGCGCCAGGCGGTCCTTCAGCGACATGGGCTCAGGCGGCGACCGGCGGCCGGCTCCAGGCGCGCCAGACCAGCCAGGCACCGACCAGCATCATCGGGATCGACAGCATCATGCCCATGGTCAGGCCCAGCGGCAGGTTCTCCATGCCGAAGTCGGGCTGGCGGAAATTCTCCAGCGACGCCCGCGCCAGGCCGTAGCCGAACAGGAACAGGCCGGTGACATAGCCGGGCTTCTTCAGCAGCCGCCATTTCCAGACCGCCAGCCAGAGGATGACGAACAGGGCGATGCCCTCGAGGCCGGCCTCATAGAGCTGGCTGGGATGGCGCGGCACGTCGCCGGCCGGGCAGAAGCCATACATCTGCTCGATGCGGGCGTTACAGAACCGGATCGCCCACGGGACCGTGGTCTCGCGGCCCCAGAGCTCGCCGTTTATGAAATTGGCCATGCGGCCGAAGAACAGGCCGAACGGCGCGGCCGCCAGGGCCATGTCGCCGATGCTGAGCGTGCGCAGCTTGTTGCGCCAGGCGAAGATCACGACCGCAAGGGTCGTCCCGATCATGCCGCCGTGGAAGGACATACCGCCGTCCCAGAGGCGGAACAGGGCCAGCCGGTCGCCCCAGTCCGCGCCGGTGAACAGGGCACCGTACAGTTCGGGCTTGTAGAAGAGGGCGTAGCCGAAGCGGCCGCCGAGGATGATGCCGAGGGTGATCCAGAGGATCAGGTCGTCGAGCTGGGTCGTCGAGATCGGCGGCTTGCCGGCGGGCCAGATGGCCGTGTTCCTGATCAGCTTCGACGCATACCACCAGCCCAGGACGATGCCCGCGACATAGGCGAGGGCATACCAGCGGATATCCAGCGGGCCGATGCTGAACAGCACCGGGTCGAACTCGGGAAATTGCACGGGCGCTCCTGCGAAGGTGTTCGGATGCGGTTTAGCAAGCAGCGCGAGGCGCGTCCCTGAAATTTCGGCAAGGCGTCGCGCCGCGCCCAAATCAGGCCATAGGTCACATCGACAGCAAGGTTTCATTCACCATATCGGGTGAACCTTCCTTAACCACGCTCGTTCGTCCGGGCCGGAGAGTGCCATGCAGACCCGCAACCCCCTTCTCGATGAGTTCGCCAAGCTGACGACGGGTGCCATGGGCCTGGCCCAGGCGGCCGGCGAAGAAGCGAAGACGGCCTTCCGCGCGGGCACGGACCGCATGGCCGCCGATCTCGATCTGGTCCGCCGCGACGAGTTCGACGCCCTGAAGGCCGAGATCGCCGCCCTGCGGGCCGAGGTCGCGGCGCTGAAATCGCCGGAGAAGTCGCCTGCAAAGACGGCAAAGAAGCCTGCCACGGGAACGTCCACAGCGGGTTCTCCCCCTCAGGACGCAGCCGGTTGAGCCGAATCTGCGAACCCGCCTACCGTCCGATGACAGGGCGTGAGTCGCGCCCGGAGAGTGCCTGATGGACATTGTTCGGCCCGAAGAAGTCGATGTTCCCTACGATCCGCTGGATGTCGTGGAGCACGTCCTGGTGGCTGAAAACCTGCCGTTCGACCGCACCGACGAGGGCGATCTCGCCTTCGCCCTGGCCGGCGACTGGAAGGATTATGAGCTGTGGTTCGCCTGGCGGCCCGAGGGTGACTGCCTGCAACTGTGCTGCGCCCTGGACCTGCAGGCTTCGAAGGCGCGGCGCGGCGCGGCCTATGAACTGGTCGGGCTGATCAACCAGCGTACCTGGATGGGCCATTTCGAGGTCTGGGCCGACGACGGCGAGATCGTCTTCCGCCATTCGCTGGCCCTGCCGATGGGCGAGCGGCCGACCCTGGCCCAGGCGGCCTCGATGATCGACGCGGCGGTCGAGGCGGCGGACCGCTACTACCCCGCCTTCGACTTCATGATCCGCGGCAACAAGAAGCCGCAGGAAGCGATCGACTCCTGCCTGTTCGAGACCGTCGGCACGGCCTGAGGCCATGAATGCTCGTTCGACAGCCGGAACCGTCGCCCTGGTGGGATGCGGACGGTTGGGGTCAGCCATCCTCGAGGGCTGGCTCAAGACCGGCGCCGTCGCGGCACGTGATCTGATCATTCTGACCCCATCCGGGAAGCCGGCGGCCGAAGCGGCGCGGGCGCTGGGCGCGCGGGTCAATCCGCCCCTGGCCGCCCTGACCGGGGCGCGGACGCTGGTGCTGGCGGTCAAGCCGGCGAAATGGCGCGAGGCCCTCGGTCCGCTTGTCGGGGCACTGAACCCTGAAGCCGTGATCGTCTCGGTCATGGCGGGCGTGGCGGCTGCGGACATCCGCGCGGTGGCCGCTCGTCCGGTCGCGCGGGTCATGCCGACGACGGCGGTGGCCCAGGGGCGCGGCGTCGCGGCCCTGTGGTCCGATCAAGGCGAGGCCCGCGAGACGGCGCGGAGCCTGTTTCACGCCATGGCCGAGGTCGTGGATCTGGATCTTGAAGACCATATCGATGTCGCCACCGCCACGGCGGGATCGGCACCGGCCTTCATCCATGCCTTTGTTCAGGCACTGGCGCGGGCAGGGGAAGCGGAGGGGCTGTCAGCCGACGCCGCGACGCGGCTGGCGCGTGGAGCCCTGCGATCGGCCGGAGCCGGGGTCGAGACCGGCGAGCCGCTGGAGACGCTGATCGCCCGCATCGCCTCGCCGGGCGGCACCACGCGGGCAGGCCTCGACGCGATGACGGCAAACGGCGACCTCGACCGGGCGGCCGAAGCCGCGGTCAGGGCCGCCGTGCAGCGGGCGCGCAGCTTCTAGCGTTTGACGTAGCGGCCGTCAGCGATGTTGACCGCCAACCGGCGATAGGCGCGGTCCGCGTCCGACCATGTACCGATCCCGCGCACGTCGGCCAGACTGCTGGAATACCAGTCGTACTGAACCGGCAGGGTGCGGCCGTCCGCCGTGGTGATCTGACCCTCGATGGTCGCGCCGCCGATCGACCGGCTGCGGTGTCCGTCCAGACCGGGGCGGTCGGCCATCTGCTGGAAGGTCGGGCGGTTGGGCCGCAGGTCGGTCAGCACCAGCTCGATCCGCGCACCGTCCAGATCGCCGTCCCGGGCAAGGGCGCGTCCGACCAGTTCGGCCAGACGGTCGGCCTGGTCCTGAACCTCACGCGGGCCCAGTTCCTCGGCCTTGTCCTGAAGGTCGGGACCGAGGCTGACGCTGATCAGGGCGGGTTCGGCCATGGCCGGCGCGGCGCTGAAGGCCAGTACGGCGGCGAGTGGTGCGAAGGCGGCGAGTTTACGCATGGTGTCCTCCAATGGCCCTGTCAGAACCGAAGGTGGGGCCAATGGTCCCGCTTCGCAATCCTCCCCCAGCGAAGCGCCCTGGGGAGGAATATCAGCCCGGAAGCCGGATCAGGGCCCGCAGGCCGCCCATGTCGCTCCGTTCGAGCGTGATCTCCCCGCCGTGGCCTCGCGCTACATCGCGGGCGATGGCGAGGCCGAGGCCGACGCCCTTGCGGTTCTGGTTGCGCGAGGCGTCCAGCCGCGAAAACGGACGGAACGCCTCTTCATGCATGTCCTCGGGAATGCCGGGGCCGTCGTCCTCGACCGACACCTCCAGACCGCCGGAGGGCAGGGGGCGGGCGCTGAGGCGGACGTGTTCGCCGTGGGCGGCGGCATTGCCGGCCAGATTGGTGAGAGCCCGTTTGAAGGCCAGCGGACGCAGGGTCGCGGTCAGGTCGGCGGGTGCGACCACCTCGACCTCCGCCCCGGCACGGCGGACGTCCTCGGCGGCGGCCGATAGCAGATCGGGGATCGATACCGTCTGGGCGGCCTCGCCGGCCTCGCCGCGGGCGAAGGCGAGGTATTCGTCGATCATATGCTCCATCTCGTCGAGGTCGCCCTCCATCGCCTTCGAGCGCTTGAACGGCGGCGCCAGCGCCAGTTCGAGGCGCAGTCGTGTCAGGGGCGTGCGCAGGTCGTGGCTGACCGAGGCCAGCAGGGCGGTGCGCTGGTCGATGTGGCGCTGGATCCGCTCGCGCATGGCGAGGAAGGCGTTGGCGGCGGCGCGGACCTCGCGGGCGCCGTGCGGCTTGAAATGCTCGCTCGTCTCGCCCCGCCCGAAAGCCTCGGCGGCGTCGGCCAGCCGCTCGATGGCGCGGACCTGGTTGCGGATGAACAGGATGGCGACGCTCATCAGCAGGACTGTGGCGATGGTGAGCCAGAGGACGAAGATATGGGCCTGGGTCGCGACGGCGCGCTCGCGCGGGGCGATGACGCGCAACACGCCCTGGGGCTGCTGGACGCGGATATCGACATAGGCGGGATAGCGGGTCGTATCGAACCAGAAGGGCTGGTCGATGCGAGTGGCGAGGGCCTTTTCGAGCGTGCGGTCGACGACGCCGATCGGTCCGCGCCGGTCTTCCTCCGGCAGGACGTCGCCCTCGCGCAACTGGACCGACAGCGACATCGAGCGCTCGGCGCGCTCGGAGATCACAGCCATGTTTTCAGGGGTTGGATCGTCGCGCCAGCTCTCGGCGGCCCAGGCGATGTCGCCCGCCAGACCGTCGGACAGGCGGGCGGTCACCGTCTGCCAGTGCATGTCGAAGAAGGCCCAGGTGACGGCCACCTGCATGACCAGCACCGGCAGGACGATGATCAGCAGCGACCGGCCCCACAGGGAGGTCGGCATCTGCCGCTTGAGGAAGCGCGGCCACAACGAGGCTGGCAAGAGTCTCAAGAGCCTTCCCCCCTTGCGGGGGAAGGTGGCAGGCGAAGCCTGACGGATGGGGGGTGAGACACCCATCCGTCTGATTGGCCGCTATCCCATGTCAGTTGATTGAAGCCGGCAGCCCCCCCATCCGAGCCGCTCCGCGGCCCACCTTCCCCCGCAAGGGGGGAAGGGAGGTGTTTGTTCGCCTGCATCAGTCCGGAGCCAGCATATAGCCGACGCCGCGCACCGTCTGGAGATAGCGCGGGTTCTTGGGGTCCGCCTCCAGCTTGCGGCGCAGGCGGGTGACCTGCACGTCCACGGCGCGGCCGGTGATGTCGGCGGTGTCGGGCGACAGGCTCATCCGCTCGACGGCCGAATGGGCGTGGATGGCGAGGGTCTTCAGAAGCTGGGCCTCGGCCTCGGTCAGGCGCTGCACCTTGCCGTCGCGCGTCAGCTCCAGCCGCTCCATGTCGAACACCGCCGGCCCGAGCTTGATCTCGCGCGGGGTCAGGGGCTTGCCGCCGGTGCGGCGCAGGATGGCGTCGACGCGCAGGGCCAGTTCGCGCGGGTCGAACGGCTTGGACATATAGTCGTCCGCGCCGCGCGACAGACCCTCGATCCGGTCGTCCGGATCGCCCCGCGCGGTCAGCAGCAGGACGGGGGTCCTGGACGTCTCGGCCTTGGACCGGACCCAGGTGGTCAGGTCGAAACCGCTCTCGCCCGGCATCATGACGTCCAGCACCACCAGATCGAATTCAATCAGCTCCATCAACCGCTTGGCGGCGGCGGCGTGGGCGGCGCCGGTGACGCGATAGCCTTCGCGGGCGAGGAATTCCTTCAGCAGTTCGCGGATGCGGTCGTCGTCATCCACCACCAGCAGATGCCGGCCGGCACCCGCGCCGGCGACGGGGCCCGAACGGCCGTGGGAGCGGACGTCGCTCATGCGGAAGCGACCCGACCGTGCGTCCAGGCGTTGACCTGAGCGATTCCGGCGGCTCTAACCCGGTGATCAGCGCGGGAGACGTTATTCAATGGCCTTCGTTCCTATCGACGATCGTGACGGTTGGATCTGGATGGACGGCGATTTTGTGCCCTGGCGGGAAGCCCGCGTGCACGTTTTGACCCACGCCCTGCACTACGCGTCTTCGGTTTTTGAAGGCGAGCGAATGTACAATGGCCAGATCTTCAAATTGACGGAGCATACGAACCGCTTGTTCCGCTCGGCCGAAGTGCTCGACTTCCAGATTCCGTTCACGGTGGCGCAGATCAACGACGCCTGCAAGGAAACCTGCGCCAGAAACGGCCTGACCGAGGCCTATGTGCGCCCTCTCGCCTGGCGCGGCTCGGAACAGGTCAGCGTTCCGGCCCAGAACACCACCGTGCATGTGGCCATCGCCGCCTGGGACTGGCCGAGCTATTTCGACCCGGAAACCAAGCGGAAAGGCATCCGCCTGTGCTGGGCGCCCTACAAGCGGCCGTCACCGGAGACCGCGCCGACCGAGGCCAAGGCGGCGGGCCTGTACATGATCGGCACCATCAATCGCCACTACGCCGACGCGCGCGGCTATGCCGACGCCATGCTGCTGGACTGGCGCGGCTATGTCGCCGAGGCGACCGGCGCCAATGTCTTCTTCGTGCAGGACGGCCGGGTGATCACCCCGCCCGCCGACGGGGCGATCCTGAACGGCATCACCCGCCAGACCGTGCTGGAAATGCTGTCGGCGCGCGGCCTCGAGGTCGAGGTTCGCCACATCCTGCCCGAAGAGCTGGCCGGGTTCAGCGAATGCTTCCTGTGCGGCACGGCGGCCGAGATCACCCCGGTGAGCGAGATCGGCGACGATCGCTTCACCCCGGGTGACCTCAGCCTCGGCCTGATGGACGAGTACAGCCGGCTGGTCCGCGGCCAGATCTAGACTGACGCAACCTTCCGCCGCCGCACGGCCCACCAGACGGCGCCGCCGATGACGACGATCGGCAGCAGGACCGAGCCGGCGGTGATCAGGATCGCCAGCATGCCCATCGACAGGCCGAAGGCGTCGCCCAGCGCGCGGGCGACGGGACGCGTCGGGCTGTCGGCCGCCATGACCCCGCCCTGGCGATAGTCGAGCGTCAGTCGCGCCGACTGGATCCGGTCGTTGAGCGCGCGCAACTCGATCTGCTGGGCGTCGTACTGCTGCTGCAACGCGGCCAGCTGGCGCTCGATCTCCAGCCTCTGGGCCATCGTCCCGCCGGAGCGCGCCTGCAGCTGGCGGATACGCTCGGCAAGGGAGGCGGTGGTCTGTGCGCCGGTGGCGGCCGTATCGATGTCGCGCGTGACGTCCTCGCCGTTGGTGGCGGCTTCATCCAGCCGGCCGCCGGCGTCCTGCGCGTCCAGCGCCAGTCCGCTCCGGAAGCGATTGATCCACTCAGGCTGGCCGCGCAATTCCAGCCGACCGCCGGGCTCGCGCGACGTCCAGTCGGCCCGGGCGGAGATCACCTGACAGTAGCCGGTGCCGGCGGAGACGCAGGCGAGCTCGTGCCGGCTCATCATCTCGGCCCCGCGATCCCGTGGCAGGGACAGGGCGTAGCGGTAGGCGTAGGCGATCTGGGCCACGGGAGCGAGCGGGGCCGGGCGCGGAGCGACCACTCGGGTGGCGTCTGAAGGCGCCTCGGCTGCCGCGTCGGCGGCGGGCACCGTTTCGGCTTGAGCCATTTCCGCCTTGTCACTCGCCGGCGAACATCCGGCCAGTACGATCAGGCCGGCCGAGGCCAGCATCAGAGCCTTGCGCATCGTCATTCTCCCTGTCCCGTGCTGATCACGGTTCCGTGATGACGCGCGTGGATCGCGACGGATTCAGGGCTGGAACCGAGCGAAACGGCGGCTTGCCATTACGGCCTGTGTGGCGTTCAACGGCACAGGGTCGGCGGGGGAGCCGGCGGGGAAATACGTCCATGTTCAGTGTGCTGAACCTTCAGAGCCTGCTGGGGCTGCTCGTGATCGTGGCGGCCTGCTGGGGCCTGTCCGAGAACCGGCGGGTCTTTCCATGGAAGCTGACGCTGGGAGCGATCGCGGTGCAGGCGGCCCTCGTGCTGGCGCTGTTCGCCATTCCCGGCTCGCAGAACGTCCTGGCAGCCGTCACCGGCGCCGTTGACGGCCTGAACACGGCGACCCAACGCGGAACCCAGTTCGTGTTCGGCTATCTGGCCGGGGGCGATCAGCCCTATGCGGTGAGCAACCCGCCCGCCCTGTTCACCTTCGCCTTCCAGGTGCTGCCGCTGATCCTGGTGATCTCGGCCCTGTCGGCCCTTCTGTGGCACTGGAAGGTTCTGAAGTGGATCACCCACGGCTTCGGCATTCTGTTCCAGCGCACCATGGGCCTGGGCGGGGCCTCGGCGCTCGCGGTGGCGGCCAATATCTTCCTCGGCATGATCGAGAGCCCGATCGTGATCCGGGCCTATCTGGACAAGCTGACCCGGTCCGAGCTGTTCCTGATGATGGTGGTCGGCCTGGCCACCGTGGCGGGGTCGACCATGGTGGCCTACGCCGCCATCCTGGGTCCGGTGCTGCCGAACGCGGCGGGGCATGTGCTGGTCGCCTCGATCGTCTCGGCACCGGCGGGCATTCTGCTGGCGCGGATCATGATCCCGGAGACGCCGGGGCAGGGCGGCGCGCACGCCGAATATGACTCCGCGCTCAAGTACGACAGCGCCATCGACGCCATCGTCAAGGGCACCGCCGACGGCCTGATGGTGGTGTTGAACATCTCGGCGGTGCTGATCGTGTTCGTGGCCCTCGTGGCCCTGGTCAATGTCATGCTGGGCGGCTTCTGGCTGTTCGACGGGCCGGTGACGGTCGAGCGGGTGCTGGGCTGGCTGTTCATGCCGGTCGCCTGGCTGACGGGCGTGGAATGGTCCGAGGCGGGCAAGGCCGGCTGGCTGCTGGGGGTCAAGCTGACCCTGACCGAGTTCGTCGCCTTCATCGAACTGGGCAAGGTCCCGGCCGGCGATATGAGCGAGCGGACGCGGATGCTGATGACCTACGCCCTGTGCGGCTTCGCCAATATCGGTTCGGTCGGGATCACGGTCACGGGTCTGTCGGTGCTGATGCCCGAGCGGCGCGAGGAGGTGCTGGGCATGGTGTGGAAGGCCCTGTTCGCGGGCTTCCTGGCGACGCTGATGACCGCCTGCGTGGTCGGGGCCTTGCCGGGGCGCATCTTCGGCCTGTAGCGTTGCAATAAGCAACGGAGACCCGGATGAAACTCTACACCTCCCACCGCGCGCCCAACCCGCGTCGGGTCCGCTGGGTGATGGCCGAGAAAGGGATCGAGGACGTCGAGGTCATCGAGGTCGACATCCTGACCGGCGAGCACAAGACGCCCGAATATCGCGCCCGCGTGGGCGTGCCGCACGTGCCGGCGCTGGAGCTGGACGACGGGACCACGATCTCGGAATCGGTCGCCATCTGCCGGTATCTGGAGGCCCTCTATCCCGAGCCTAACCTGTTCGGCCGCGACGCGCGCGAACTGGCGGTGATCGAGATGTGGACGCGCCGCTGCGAATTCTATCTGGCCAATCCGATCATGCTCAGCGTGCGTCACTCGCACCCGGCGCTGGCGGCGCTGGAGGCGGTCCAGATCCCGCAGCTGGCCGAGTACAACCGGGTCGCCGCCGAGAAATTCATGAAGACCCTGGACCGCCGGCTGGCGGACCATGAATTCCTCGCCGTTGACCGGTTCACCATCGCGGACGTCGTCGCCGTGGTCGGCCTGGATTTCGCGCGGCTGATCAAATACCGGCCGCCAGAGGAGCTGACCCATCTGGCGCGCTGGCTGGCCGAATGCCGGGCCCGGCCCGCGGCGGCGGCGGGCGCCTAGGCCGTCAGTCCGGCGGGTCGAGGGGGCGGCCGTTCCACTCGATGTCGGCGGTCATGGCCGCGGTGAGCGAGCGGCCGGTGCGGAGCGCGCGGAGGCCGAAGACTGCGGCGTCGACGAGGGCTCCCAGAACAGGTCCAGGGTCTCCCGGGGCGGCTACGGCGTCTGACCCCTGCCGCCTTTGCGCTCGCCAGTCCGCCAGCCGCCGGTCCCGCAGGGCGGTCGGCAGGCCGTGGAGCCACAGCGCTGGCGACAGATGGCAGGAACCGGAGAGCGGTCGGGCGGCGTCGCTTCCCATCAGCGCCCGGCCGAACCCGGCGCTGCGGCCGAACAGGTGGGTGCCGCTGGTCGTACGCGGATTGCATTCGATCAGCCACGGCTGGCCCCCGGCGTCGAGGATGGCGTCGCAGGCGATCTGGCCCGTCCCGGCGAAGGCGGCGAGGGCCTCGGCCATGGGGCGCAGCCGCGCGGTCATCGCCGGCGGCAGGGGCCGGAAGACGTAGCTGGCGCCGCCGGACAGCCGCCAGTCCGAGCCATAGGCGCAGAAGGCCGACACCCGGCCCTGATGGCAGAGGGCGTAGAAGCTGACCTCCTCACCGGTGATGCGACGCTGGGCGACCCAGGGTGCCTCCGGCGAGGGTGCCAGGGCGGCCAGGGCGGCGGGCGTCGGCGCGATCAGGGTACGGGCGCCGAAGCGCGACCAGACCGGCTTGAACACATGGTCGGCAGTGGCACCGGAGAACGCCGCAAGCGCTGCTTGGTCGACGATCTCGGTGGTTTCAGGGACGGGCAGGCCGACCCGACCGCACAGGGCGGCGAAGCGGTCCTTGGCGTGCAGGGTTGCCAGCCGGTCCGGCAGCGGAGCGAACACCCGGTCGGAAAAACCGTCAGCCTCCGCGAGGGCGGCGAGATGGAACACCTCCTCGCAGGTCGGGATGATGCGCACGGGATCGAGCCGTTCGATCAGGCCGCGGATGTCGCGGGCGAAGTCGGCGGGGCGCCCGACCGGCGAGGCATGGCGATGCACCGGTCCGGCGGTGCGGGACATCCGTGCGACCCAGGCCGGACTGCAGTCGGCCAGATGCGGCTCATAGCCGGCGGCGCGCAGGCTGCGGGCGATGTCCAGCGCCGCCACGGCCCGGGCACCGGTGATCAGGACCCGCTCAGCCATCGGTCCAGCGCACCCGCCGCCGTTTGACGCCTTCCTGCGTCGGGCGGCCGCCGGCGATGACCGGGACCTTCACACCGTGCGTCGCGAGCAAGGTCGCCACAGCCGATCGGACGGCCTCCAACCGATCCGGTTCGGCCTCGACCATGACGCCGCCCGGCGAGGCGACGGCGCGCCAGTCCTGATCCGGGCCGAGAGCGCCACTGACGGCGGTCTCGATCTCGCGCGGGCAGATCACGGTGCCGGGCCAGCGCCACAGGTCCTCCAGCCGGCCCTCGACCGGCTGCACGGCGGTCAGGGGCGAGCCGCAGGGGCAGGGCGCGGCCAGCGGCTCCAGAAGATCGGGCAGGCGGACGCGGATCATCGGCTGGGTGGTGCGGCGCAGGTCGGTGACGATCGGCAGGAAGCGGTCGGTCCCCGGCACAGCCTCGCGCTCGATGATCAGGACGTCCTCGTTGAGGTGCAGCGTCCCGAAGCGGCAGGCCGCGCCGAGGAAGCCCTCGGTGGCCTGATAGATGGGGTCGGGCCGGACCCCGAGGGCCGCGCCGATCCAGCCGTGCTCGGCCTCGCCCATCGGCTCGGCGCCATAGAACAGGCGGCGCAGCGGCCATGGCCGGTCCGTGCGTCGCGCGAGATCGGTCAGCACCTGCGTCGGGGCGATCAGCACGTCGGGGGCGAAGGCCCGCAGACGCTCGAACCGCTCGGGGGCCGAGACGTCGAGGCCGACGAACAGGAAGCGGAACGGCCCTGTCTCGCTGATGTCGCCGTACAGCTGGTTGTCGGCTCGCAGACACAGGGCGATCCGTGTGGGGTGCAGCAGGGCGTCGGCGGCGAGCAGGCGGGCGAGGATATGGCCGATCCAGCCGCCGCGCTCGGCGGCGCTGGTCACGAACAGGCCGCGCCGTCCCGAAGAACCGGTGGAGAAGCCGGCGACGATCCCGGGCCGGACCTCGCCGGATCCGCCGGTCTCTGCCGCGAGGGCGGCGGCCTCGGTTTCGGCCCGGGTCAGGCCGAGGGTGTTCCAGCCGTCGAAGCGTTCGCGCAGAACATCGGGCGACAGGATCGGAAAGTCGGCCAGCGGGCGGCCCACGAGGCCGCTGACCGCCGGGGTGCGGGCCACGACGGGGGTCATCGCTCGCCAGAGCCGGGCCTGGCGGGCCTCGATGTCGTTGCGCGACCGCAGCCTCCAGCCGCTCCATCGGGCCCCGAGCCAGGCCCGCAGGACCGCGATCCGGTCAGTCGGCACGGCACGTCTCGATCCCGACCTCGCCGCAGTGGGAGGGCGTGACGATCAGGTCGGGATTACGCGCCCAGAGCCGGTGCAGGGCGTGCAGGGTCCCGCGATAGGGCCCGGTCTCTCCCAGCAGGGCGGTGGTCAGGCGCGGCGGGGGGGCGTTGTCCCGCACGGCACCGCTGGACCAGGCGGCGTCGGCGATCAGGAAGCGGGTCCGGTCGTCGTTCTGCCGCACCAGAAGACCCCAGTGGCCGGGGCAGTGGCCGGGCAGCTGGACGGCCAGCAGGGCGCCGTCTCCGAGCAGGTCCGCGCCGGTCTCGAACGGGGCCATGTCCGGGCCGAGCGGGACCCGCGGACGATCCTCGAAGAAGACCGCGCGGGCGTCGATGTCGGCCGGGGCGAGGGCCGCCAGCACGCCACGGCGGACGCGAGAGACCCGGCCCTTGCGCTGGACCTCCGCCAGCCCGGCGCGGGCGCAGACAATGCGGGCATTGGGGAAGCGGGTCAGGCCGGCGATGTGATCGCCATGGAAATGGGAGACGACGACGGCGCGGATATCTTCCGGTGTGAAGCCGAAGGCCGGCAGCTGGTCGGCGACGGCCTGCCCCGGCGCGAGGCTGACCGGCGTGGTCCAGCGGTAGAGGCGTTCGGGGAAGGGCTCGGTGGCGGCGAAGAAGGCCGGGTCGTAGCCGGTGTCGAACAGGATCGGCCCTTCATCGGGATGGACGATCAGGGCCGCCAGCGCCGGAAAGACGGCTGGTGCCAGGCCCGCGTCATGGCGGGTCATGACGGCGGGATGCGAACAGGACCCGGCGCGCAGGATATGGACGCGGCAGCGCTTCACGACGCCGCCAGTCCGGGCGCGACCGCCAGCGCGGTCTCCACCGCATCGTGGGCCGGCACATAGCCGAGCAGGCGACGGGCCTTGCCGAGGTCGAAGGTCTGCGACCAGGCCAGGGTGGACAGGGTGTAGGGCGTCAGCACGGGCTCGGGCTGGCCCGGCAGGATGCGGCACAGGGCGTCGGCCCCGACCGACAGGGCCTGACCCACGGGCAGGGGGATGGAAACGATGCGGACCTCGACGCCGAGCGCCTGACCCAGCCGACCGACGAGATCGCGGACCGGCAGCGGCCGCCCGCCGGTGATGTTGATCGCCTGACCGCCCGCCGCTTCGCGATGGACGTCGGCCAGGCGGATCGCGCGGGCCGCGTCCCGGACATCGGTCATCTCGACCAGCGCCCGCCCGTTGCGGAACAGCGGGAAACGCCCGCGCTTCACCAGCCGCAGGATGCGGGGCAGCAGGACCGCATCATCCGGCCCGATGATGGCGCGCGGGCGGATGGACACGGTGCGGAAGTCGGGCGCATCCGCCGCGACCACGAGCCGTTCGGCCTCGCCCTTGGTGCGGGAATAGGCGTTCAGCGGGCGCGCGGGCCAGGGCGTGTCCTCGGTCAGTCCGGTCTGGTCGGCCCAGCGGGCATAGACCGAGGGGGAGGAGACGAAGACGAACGACCCGACGCCAGCCCTCTGCGCGGCGGCGAGCAGATCGCGGGTCAGGTCCACATTCGCCCGCTGGAAGTCGGCGTCGGGGCCCCAGGGACTCGACAGGGCGGCGGCGTGGAAGACCACATCCATGTGCTTGCACAGCCTGTCCGGACCCAGCTCGAACAGGTCGCCCGTCAGGGTCTCGGCCCCCATCGCGCGCAGGCGGTCAATGGCCGCGGGACTGCGGCCGGCGGCCAGCACGGTGTAGCCGTCATCCAGCAGGGCCTGCGTCAGGGTCAGCCCGAGGCCGCCGGTCGCGCCGGTGACGAGCGCGCGCCGGCTCACGTCCGCAGCACCATGGCGGCGAGGCTGATTCCCGCCGCCGTGCCCACAAGCAGGACGGTCTTGCCGGGGCCCAGCCGCCCGGTCGCATGGGCTTCGACGAGGACCGTCGGCAGGGAGGCTGCGATCTGGTTGCCCGTGGTGGCGAAGATGTCGACCACCCGGTCCGGATCGCCGCCCATCAGCCGGCGGGCGTGTTCGATCGCGGGCCGGCTGGCCTGGTGGCCGACGATGACATCGACGCTCTCGCGGGTCAGACCCGCCTCGCCGAGGACGCGGTCGATCAGGGCGGGCAGGGTTTTCGAGGCGGCCTTGAAGATGCCGAAGGGGTCCATGCGGAAGCGGGCGCCGACGGTGAACGCTTCCAGTCCGTCCTCCAGTCGAACGCGGGTTCCGCCGGATCGGAGGGAGGCCAGATCCTTGCCCGCGCCATAGGTCTCGAAACCGCGGGCCAGCAACCCCGGACCATGGAGATCGTCGCCGGCCTCGACGCAGACCGCCGCTGCGCCGTCGCCGAAGATGGCGGCGGAGGCGGGTGTGTCCCAGTCCAGTCCGCAGGAGGCGATGTCGCTGGACACGATCAGGGCGCGGCGGAAACGGCCGGCGGCGAAGCCCATGGCGACGACGTCGAGCGCGGCGGCGAACGACAGGCAGGTCTGGTTGACGTCAAAAGCCCGGATGCCGGACTGGCCCAGCCCAAGCGCCTCCTGGATCAGGACCGAGGCGCCGGGGATGGGCTGTTCCATGACCCCGCAGGCGCCGATCAGCACATCGAGGTCGCCCGGCTCCCAGCCCGCCATCGCGAGGGCCCGCCTTGCGGCCTCGGCGCCCATCATGGAGGTGGTCTCGTCGGGGGCGGCCACGCCGCGCGAGGCGATGCCGAACTGTGCCTCGGTCCAGCCCGGCGGCTGGCCGAAGACGACGTCCAGCGCCTGCGACGGCCGTTGTTCACGCGGGGAATACGCCCCAAGGCCGGCCAGGATCATTGGCGTCATAGGGTCAGGTTAGCCTTGCCGCAGGGGCTCGTCCATGCGGGCGATGTCAGTCCTGATGCTCGATGACATGCCGGCCACGCACCATCCGGACATAAGGCAGGGGCCGGTCCGGATGAGACAGGCGCTCGCCCACCTCGCCCAGCACGAAGCGGGTGATGGCGGGGAGGTCCAGCGATCGGGTGTCGGCCAGCGGCAGCCAGGCGATCTCGTCCAGTTCGCCCGAACCGGCGGTCGGCTCGGGATGCAGCAGGGCCCTTGCGTCGGCCATGAAGAAGCGGGCGTCGAAGCGGCGGGTCCGTCCCGGCGGGGTGATGGCGCGGGCGACATAGGACAGGGCGGCCAGATCGGGCAGGGCCCCGACCGCCCGGAATTCGCGCCACGAACCGGCGACGGAGGCGATCGGCGCGGGCTCGGCAAGGAGCAGGCCGGTCTCCTCGAAGGTCTCGCGCACGGCGGCCAGGGCCAGGGCGCGGGCGCGGCGGGCGGGCACCTCGCGCATCAGCCGGGCGGTGTCCGGTCCGGGCAGGTCATTGGCCGAGGCGGCGGCGAAGTCAGACCGTTCGATCCGCCCGCCGGGGAAGACCCATTTGGCGGCCATGAAGACGTGGCCGGGCGCGCGGCGGCCCATCAGCACCTCGGCCTCGCCCTTGCGGACGCGGGTCAGGATCAGGGTGGCGGCGTCCTTCGGCGTCTGTCGGCCGCCCACGCGCGGCGCGTCGGTGAGGTCGCGGGTCGAGTCGAAAGGCGTGGCCATGCCCGGCCATAGCACGCGCTCCGGCCGGCGGACGACTGACCAATCCGATCAGTCGTCGATCCGTGTGCCGGTCAGGATCAGAACGGAAAGGTCACTGGTCGGCGTGTAGTTGCGGCGCCGGACCTCGAACCGGGTCGAGCTGATCTTGCGCACGCCCTCGCCACAGAAGCTGACCAGGTTGCGCGACGAGCCCTTGTCCACGACCAGCCGGAAGTCGCCGATGGGCTCGGCCCAGTTGGCGCCGGTGGTCAGGATGTAGTCGACCCAGGTCTCGCTCAGGTACAGGCCGCGCGACCGCATCCGCCGCGCCCCGGCCTGGAAGGCGTCGTCGGTGCAATACCGGGTGGCCTGCTCGTTGGTGTGCTCGTTCCCGGCCATCATGGGGTCGCCGAACACGCTGCCCGCCGATCCGCCGACGGCCGGCGCATACTGGTGCCGCACGTCGAGTTCGCGCCCGGCGGGGAAGACCTGGGTCCAGTAGTGGGTCGTCTTGAGCGTCCAGAGGGGGGCCAGTTCCAGGGTGCGGACGCCCCGGTCTGTCCAGGAGCGATCCTCGACCAGACCCATCTCGATCAGCATATCGATCTGTGGCCGGGGCAGGCTTGCCAGCGCCTGCATCGTCGCCTCGCCGCGGGGCGAGAGCGGGACGCCCAGACCGCGCATCATGTCGGAGTGATCGACGCCGTTGAACATGGCCTTCTGCTCGACATTGGTCGCCACCCGGCGGCCGTTCACCGTCGTGGTGAAGGGCATGCGCAGCGGGTCCTCGATCGCTACGTCGCTTTCGATGCCGCCTTGCAGATCGGGCATGGGGAAGGCCACGAGCGTGGCGATGTTGCGATCGGTGCGATTGTAGAAGCGGTAGCGGACACGGATCTGGGTCGCCGAGACATAGAGATCCTCGGACCGCATCTCGATGCCGTCGGTGCGCTGCAGGACAAGTCCGCCGGCACCCATTGAGGCGACGCTGTCGTTGGCCGCGGCCGGCGCGGCGAGCAGGATGGCGGCCACTACGGCGGCGACGCCGCGGTTCAGTCTGATCATGTCGTCCTCCCCCTTGGAGCCTAGCCGATCCCGTGCGGCGAAGTCGTGACGATTTCCATCAGCGACGCTTGCCCTTGCGCACGCCTTTCAAACCGCCGGACGGGCGTCCGCCCTTGGGTGGCTTGGGTCCGCCGGGACGGCCGCCGCCGCGTTTGGGGAAGTCGCCCCCTCCCGCGCTACGGCCGCGCTGGCCCAGACGGGGCGCGGGCGCATTGGGGTCGCGCGGGGCGGGGTCGGACAACATCTCGAAGACCAGCCCTCCGGTGATCGGCGTGGCCTCCTTGAGCCGCACCTCGACCGTTCGGCCCAGCGTCCAGCGTGCACCCGTACGTTCCCCGACCAGGGCATGGGACTTGTCGTCGTGGGTGAAATACTCCGTCCCGAGAATCGACACCGGCACCAGGCCGTCGGCGCCGGTCTCCTCCAGCCTCACGAAGAGGCCGAAGCGGGTGACCCCGGTAATCCGGCCGGGGAAGGTCGCGCCGACCCGCTCCTGCAGGAAGGCGGCCATATAGCGGTCCATGGCGGCGCGTTCAGCGGCCATGGAGCGGCGCTCGGTCATGGTCACCTGTTCGGCGATGGCGGGCAGTTCCGTGACCTCGCGGTCGGTCAGCCCGTCCTTTCCGAGCCCCAGGGCCCGGATCAGGCCGCGATGGACGATCAGGTCGGAATAGCGCCGGATCGGCGAGGTAAAGTGGGCGTAACGGTCGAGGTTCAGGCCGAAATGGCCGACGTTCTCGGCCGAATAGATGGCCTGCATCTGGCTGCGCAGGACGACCTCGTTGACGACCTCGGCGTGGTCGCCGCCGCGGGTCTCGTCCAGCAGTTTGTTGAACCGCTTGGTGGTCGCCGGCTCGCCCTTGGTCCACGGCTTGCCGATGGTCTGGAGGAAGTCGCCGAGGTTGAACAGCTTCTCCTGACTGGGGGCGTCGTGGACCCGGTAGAGCAGGGGCGTCTTCTTCTGCTCCAGGGTCTCTGCGGCGCAGACATTGGCCTGGATCATCATCTCCTCGATCAGCCGGTGGGCCTCGAGGCTGACGCGGGGTTCGATCGAGATGATCTGGCCCTGGTCGTTCATGCGGATGCGGCGTTCGGGGCTTTCGATCGCCAGCGGACTGCGCTTCAGCCGGCCCTTGAGCATGGTGCGATAGGCGGCCCACAGCGGCTCGAGGATGGCCGCCATGATCGGGCCGGTGGCGTCGTCAGGCTGGCCGTCGATGGCCGACTGCGCCTGTTCGTAGCTGAGCTTGGCGTGCGACCGCATCAGGCCCCGCATGAATTTGTGGCCCGTCTTCCGACCCTCGCGGTCGAAGACCATGCGCACCGCCATGCAGGCGCGGTTCTCGCCCTCCTTGAGGCTGCACAGACCGTTGGACAGCCGCTCCGGAAGCATCGGCTCGACGCGGTCGGGGAAGTAGGTGGAGTTGCCCTTGTCGCGCGCCTCACGGTCCAGGTTGGTGTTGGGGCGGACGTAGGCGGCGACATCGGCGATGGCGACCCAGACGATCCAGCCGTCGGGGTTCTTCGGGTCCTCGTCGCGCATGGCGTAGACGGCGTCGTCGTGGTCGCGGGCGTCGGCGGGGTCGATGGTGATCAGCGGCAGGTCGCGCAGGTCCTCACGGCCTTTCAGCGACGGCAGCTCCTGATCCTCTGCCTCTTTCTCGACGGCCTCGGAGAAGCCCATCGGAACGTTGTGGGCGGCGATGGCGATCAGGGAGGCGGCGCGGGCGTCGCCCTCATGGCCGATCTTCTCGAGGATCTTGCCGCGCTTCGGTCCGTAGCGCTGGTCTCCCTTCTCGATGGCGGCGAGCACGAGGTCGCCGTCGCGCAGGCCCTCGGCCTGGGCGTGGGGGACCAGCAGGACGTCCTTGGAGCGGCGATCGACGGGTTCGACCCGGACCTCCTTGTTGGACTTGCGGATGACGCCCAGCACCTTGTTGGCGCCGGCGTCCAGCTTCTTGATCAGCCGGGCTTCCCAGCCGTCTTCGGTGCGGGCGAATTTGACCAGGACGCGGTCGCCCATGCCGGGCGCGGGGCCGGTCTTGCCGCCGTTGTCGGGAATCAGCAGGGCGCGGGGGGCATCGGCGGAGGCCTCGACCAGGCGGACATAAAGCTCTCCGTCGAGATCGCGCTCGACCACATCGGCGACGCCGACCGGGGGCAGGGCCCCGACTTCGGAGAAGCCCTTGCGGCCGCGCTTGCCCAGTTTGCCGGCCTCTTCGAGGGCGCGGATCATTTCACGCAGGGCGCGACGCTCGCCGCCCTTGAGGCCGAAATGGCGCGCGATATCGGTTTTCTCGGCTGATCCGGCTTCGCGGAGGAAGGCGATCAGCGTGGCTTCGTCGGGGAGTCCGGCGACGGGCCGGCGGGGTGATTTGCTCATTTGTATCCTTGATAACGCACGACGGGCCTCTTCGGAGGCGAAATCTTGCGCGGCTTGTGATGGGAAGGGGCTGCGCCTAGCTTCCGGCGCGAACCTCCTGGAGTGATTGAATGTCGTTGGCCGCCACGCCTGTCCTGTCCGGTCCGACCGGCTCGTTGCTGGACCTGATCGGCAAGACGCCGATGGTGGAGGTGACGAAGATCGACACCGGCCCGTGCCGTCTGTTCCTGAAGCTGGAGGCGCAGAACCCGGGCGGGTCGATCAAGGACCGCATCGCCCTGTCGATGATCGCGGCGGCCGAGGCGGAGGGGTTTCTGAAGCCCGGCGGAACCATCGTCGAGGCGACGGCCGGCAACACCGGTCTGGCGCTGACGCTCGTGGGCCAGGCCAAGGGCTATAAGGTGCTTCTGGTCATCCCGGACAAGATGTCCAAGGAAAAAATCCAGCATCTCAGGGCGATGGGGGCCGATGTTCGCCTGACGCGTTCGGACGTGCCGCATGGGCATCCGGAATACTATACCGACATGGCCGAGCGGCTGGCGCAGCAGATCCCGGGTGGATTCTACGTCAACCAGTTCGCCAACGACGCCAACTCCCTGGCGCATTTCCAGACCACGGGGCCCGAAATCTACGAGCAGATGGGCGGCGACATCGACGCCTTCGTCGCGGGCATCGGCTCGGGCGGCACCATCACCGGCATCGCCCGTTATCTGAAGAGCGTCGGCTCGAACGCGAAGATCATCCTTGCCGATCCCGTGGGCTCGACCCTGGCGGGCATCGTCAACGAGGGCGTGCCGGGACCGGAGGGCAGCTACACCGTCGAAGGCATCGGCCAGAATTTCGTGCCCGATACGGCGGACATGGGCCTGATCGACAAGGCCTATTCCATCCCCGACGCCGAGGCGATCGCCACCGTGCGGGAGCTGCTGTTGAAGGAAGGCGTGCTGGCCGGTTCGTCGTCGGGCACCTTGATCGCCTCGGCGCTTCGCTGGTGCCGCGAGCAGACCGAGCCCAAGCGGGTCGTGACCTTCGTCTGCGACACCGGTGCCAAATACCTGTCCAAGGTCTACAACGACGCCTGGCTGGCCGATCAGGGCCTGAGCGGCCAGCCGATCAAGGGGAACCTGTCGGACCTGATCAGCCGGAAATACGAGAACGGCGACGTGGTCGTAGCCGGCCCCGAAGACACCCTGGACACGGTCTTCAAGCGCATGCGCGGGGCAGACGTCTCGCAGCTTCCGATTATCCAGGACGGCCGTCTGGTCGGCATCCTGGATGAGAGCGACCTGGTGCATGTGATGAACACCGACGAGATCACGCGGAAGGAGCGGTTCGCCAAGCCTGTCGGTTCGGTCATGACCCGCGACCTCGATACGGTCCAGGTCGGCGAGAGTCTGGATGCCCTGATCCCGCTGTTCGACCGCGACCGGGTTGCCATCGTGCTGGACGGCGAACGGTTTGTGGGCCTGATCACACGGACGGACCTGATCAACCACCTCAGCCTGAATCGATAAGCCGCATGTCGCTCAAGAACAGCCAGGGTTTCTCGACCCGCGCCATCCACGCCGGGCAGCGGCCGGACCCGACCACGGGCGCGGTCATGACCCCGATCTACGCCACCTCGACCTACGCCCAGGAAAGCCCCGGCGTGAACAAGGGCTATGAGTACGCCCGCGGCAAGAACCCGACCCGCGAGGCGTTCGAGGCCTGTCTGGCCGATCTGGAGGGCGGGACGCACGGTTTCGGCTTCGCCAGCGGCATGGCGGCGACCTCGACGGCGCTGGAGCTGCTGGACGCCGGGTCGCACATCATCACCGGCGACGACCTGTACGGCGGCTCGTGGCGGCTGTTCGAGCGGGTGCGGCGGCGGTCGATGGGGCTGGACTTCGCCTATGTGGACCTCAGTGATCTGGCGGCGGTCGAGGCGGCGATCACGCCGAAGACGAAGCTGATCTGGGCCGAGACCCCGACCAACCCCCTGATGAAACTGGCCGACATCGCCGGCCTGTCGAAGATCGCGAGGAAGCACGGCCTGCTGCTGATCGTCGACAACACCTTCGCCACCCCGTGGAGCCAGCAGCCGCTGAAGCTGGGGGCCGATGTGGTCATGCATTCGGCGACCAAATATCTGAACGGCCACTCCGATATCATCGGCGGCGCGCTGGTGACGGCGAACCCGGACCTCGCGAAGGAGATCAAGTTTCTCCAGAACTCGGTCGGCGGGGTGATGGGGCCGTTCGACGCCTTCCTGGCCAACCGGGGCCTGAAGACCCTCGGCCTGCGCATGAAGGCGCATAACGAGAACGCCCTCGCCGTGGCGCGCTGGCTCGAGGACCGCAAGGGGATCGCGAAGGTGATCTATCCCGGTCTGATCAGTCACCCGCAGCACGAGCTGGCGTCACGCCAGATGAACGGCCGCTACGGCGGCATGGTCACGGCCCTGATCGACGGCGATCTGGAGCGCACCAAACGGGTGCTGGAGCGGGTGCAGGTCTTTACGCTGGCGGAGTCGCTGGGCGGGGTCGAAAGTCTGGTCAACCACCCTGCCATCATGACCCACGCCTCGGTACCGAAGGAGGTGCGCGAGGCGGGCGGGGTGACGGAGAACCTGATCCGGCTGTCGGTTGGCGTCGAGGAGGTCGAGGACCTGATAGCGGACCTGGATCAGGCGATCGGCTAGAAGGCGACGCGCCAACCGTCGGCGGGGCGCACCCAACGCACGGTCCCGCCCAGATCGGGGCGCGCCACGCCGTCAATTCTTGCTGTCGATTTGAGGTTGCCGTTGGCGAGGGGCGTGTAGGTAAAGCACAACTCGCGGCCCGGCCCATTCCCCTGATCGATGCTTGAGCCCAGGATCCGCCTGAACGACTCGAAATCCGACCCGCCCAGCCTCTCGCCCTCCTCGTAGATGGCGGTGATCTGGTCGGCGCTGGGGACAAGCCGTGTGCATTCCGCGTCGCCCCGAACGAAGACGGGCGCACTCGAGTGCACGAAAATCGCTGGAACGGCGCTGGCGGCGACCACGATGTCGCTGATGATGGTTCCGTTGCCCTGCCGGCGGTAGGTCGCGGTCCCGTAGCAGGTCTGACGCGCAACATCGGGCTCATAACAGAGAACCTGGCCCGTTCGGGCCGGGGCCAGCGGATCGGTCTGCTGGAGCGCCAGGGTGGCGAGGACGGCGGCGGCGAGGCTCATGGACAGACCGGCGATCAGTCCACGCTCAGCAGGGTCTCGCGCCAGAACAGCAGACTGGCCCAGAACTGGTAGTCCTGGTTCACCTTCTTCGCGAAGCCGTGGCCTTCGTCCTGGCCGAGCAGATGCCATGCGGTGCGACCGTTGGCGCGGACGGCTGCGATCATCTGGTCGGCCTCTGACGCCGGGACCCGGGGGTCGTTGCCGCCGGTGACCACCATCAGGGGGATGTTGATCTCGTCGACGCGGGTCATCGGGGAGATTTCGATCAGGCGGGTGCGCTGGGCCGGGTCGCGCTCGTCGCCGTATTCGACGCGGCGAAGGTCGCGACGGTAGGCCTCTGTATTCTCGAGGAAGGTCACGAAGTTGGAGATGGCGACCACGCAGTTGGCACCGCGAAGGCGGTCGCCGTAGTGGATGGCCCCGGCGTAGCACATGTATCCGCCATAGGAGCCGCCGGTGACGGCGACCCGCTCCGGATCGATGGCCGGATCGGCGCCGAGCCGGTCGAGGTAGGCGCCGAGATCGCGCACCGAATTCTCGCGCAGTTCGGGCCCGTTATCCAGGCTGACGAACCGCTTGCCGTAGCCGGTGGAACCGCGGACGTTGGGGAAGAAGATGGCGATGCCCAACTCGTTGATGAGGTAGTTGTTGCGGCCCATGAAGCCGGGCCGGCTTTGACCCTCGGGCCCGCCGTGGATGTTCACGATCAGCGGCCGGCGGCCCGGGAAGCGGGCGGGGTCCGGGCGATAGAGGAAGCCTGAAACGGGCTCTCCGTCGAAGCTGGCGACCTCGATCAGTTCAGGCTCGACGTTGCGGGTAACGTCCAGACCGCCGGTCTCGCTGCGGGTCCAGCGGGTGACCGCCAGGGTCGTGGGGTCGATGGAGAAGGCGTCGGAGGCGCTGCGGGCCGAGGAGAAGGTCAGGCCGATGTCGCCCCACGGGGCGATCTCGAGGCCGCCGGCGATGCCGGCTGGCAGACTGTCGACCGGGCGAACCTGGCCCGACGCCGGGTCGAGGAGGCGCAGGCGGGTGCTGCCGGCTTCGTTGATCGTATAGGCGATGAAGGATCCGTCCTCCGCGATGTCGAAGTCAGCGACGTCCCAGCGCGGCTCCGTCGAAACGGTCGTGAACTGGCCCGTGGCCAGGTCGATACGCCCCAACCGCTGGAAATCGCTGTCCTGGTCGGACGTGACCCACAAGGTCCCGTCGGGTGCGAACGCAGCGCCGCCATAGGCGATCGGCAGGCTGTGGTCCCCGACCGGGGTCATTCGGCCGCTCGCGAGGTCCAGAGCATGGAGGTTGGACTTGGTGACCTGGATACCCTGGACGACGAGCGCGGTGCGGCCGTCGGGTGAGAAGTCGGCGATGCTCCAGCCGCCGCCGCTGACCTCGGCCACCATGCGGGCGGTCGAGGGATCGCGCGGGTCCATGACGTAGAGATCGCTGTCCCGGCCGTTGCGCCGGGTGGAGGAGTAGCCGAACAGGCGGCCGTCGTGGCTCCAGGCCCCGAAGCTGTTGCGGCTGCGTCCCCCGTCCGTCAGCAGGGTCAGGCGGCCTTCAGCGAGGGTATAGAGCTGGAAGAACTCGTCGCCCCCGCGGTCCTTGCTGACGACCAGAACGTCACCAGCGGGGGACCAGCGACCGCCAACGGGTTCGATCTCGAAACTGAGCTGGTCGCGAGCCCCCATGGGCATGGCGACGCGGTGGATCTGGGCCGTATTGCCGAAACGGGTTGAAATCAGCATCGACCGATCCGTCGCGTTCCAGCCCGCGAAGCCGGCGGTGCGGAACTCCATATAGGGTCTGGTCTCGGCCGCGAGGGCCACCGGAATGGCCGGGACGCCATCAGCGACCAGGGCTGCGGGCTTCTCGACGACGTCGGAGACCTGGGCCAGCACAGGTGCCGGCGCCAGGATACAAGCGAGGACAACGGCGAGCGGACGGATGCGCATGGGACCCCCTGGTCAGGCGGGTCTGGGCCGCCGATGCAGGAAGGTGTCAGCGAAAGGGGCCTGAGTCCAATCGAAGGGACAGGGCCCCCGGTCCCGGAACGGGCCTATGCGGCCTTGGAGTCCGGCAGGGCAGTCTGGTGACCGGTCGCGGGGACGACCTTCTTCTTGGCGGGCGCGCGGGGTTTCTTGACGGCGATGGTCGTCTTGTCGGCGGCACGGCGGGCCGCTTCGGCGTCGATCAGGGGCACCAGTTCGGCGGCGGTGGCCATCTTGGTGGGAGAGCCGCTTTCGGAGAGACGGACCGCATTGAGGCGCAGGGCCTTCAGATCGGCGTCGGTCATGGTCGGGAGCTTTTCGGCCAGCGGGGTCATCGGCATCTCCTGGAGTTGAAAAACAGTCGGGCCGGCGCCTGTTCGGCGGCCGGCCCTTCCGTCAGCCGGAAATCAATCCCGGCAGGGTCGCTTGTCGGAAACTATTCAGCAGCCTTGAGGCGACCGGCAGATTCCTTGCCCGAACGCGAGTCGCGTTCGACTTCGTAGGAAATCTTCTGATTTTCGTTGAGCGTGCCCAGGTCGGACGTTTCAACGGCCGAGGCGTGAACGAACACGTCCTTGCCGCCGTCATCGGGGGCGATGAAGCCGTAACCCTTGGTGGAGTTGTACCATTTCACAGTGCCGGTAGCCATTATAAGACCTCCGTTAGGCGTTGACCGCCGGAAGAGGTTCCGGGTCGGCCTGTCGGGTCTGAATGGGATCGGCTTTGGACCTCGGTGCGCGATGCAAAGGGGCAGCAGCGTTTCGCAGTGAGATCGACGAAGCCCCAGATGGGCGCTTTGCCCGGCAATAGCAAGCGCGGTGATTCCGGAAGGCGACGGCGGAGCCCGCAAACGCGAGCTCCGCCGGGCTTTGGTCAGTTGGGCATGGAGACGGTGTCGGTGACGTGGATGACGCCGTTCGACTGGAACACGTCAGCCTGGGTCACGGTGGCGATGCCGCCCATTTCGTCCGTGAGGATCACGGAGCCGCCGCGCAGCGACGCGGTCAGGGTGCCGCCCTCGACGGTGGTCAGACGCGCCTGTCCGCCGCCCGCACGGATCTGCGCCATCAGCTCGGCTGCGCTGACCCGGCCCGGGACCACGTGATAGGTCAGGATCCTGGTCAGGGTCGCCTTGTTCGCCGGCTGGACCAGGGTTTCGACCGTCCCCGCGGGCAGTTTGGCGAAGGCGGCGTTGGTCGGGGCGAAGACGGTGAAGGGGCCGGGACCCGACAGGGTCTCGACCAGGCCGGCGGCGGTGACCGCGGCGACCAGGGTGGTGTGGTCGCGCGAGTTCACGGCGTTCTCGACGATCGTGCGGCTCGGATACATGGCGGCACCGCCGACCATCACAGTGGCCTGGGCGTCAGCGCCGGCGTCCATCGAGTCCGTGCCACCCATCGACGTACAGGCGGCGGTCAGCAGGGCGCTGCCGGCGATGGCGGCGAGAAGGGCGGCGCGGGTGGGGGTCATGGTCATAAGGTCTCTCCTGAGCGGCCGTCGTTACGGCTCGGACGGAAGGACGACGGCGGCCGGCGCGTGGATGCGGCCCTGCGGCCTCTGGCCACGGCCTGCATCCGGGACGCAGGTTCTGCGTTGCGCGGGCGACCGGACAGCAAAACGGCGGCGAAGGCCTTCGCCCTCGCCGCCGTCGAAATCATGCGTCGGTAAGCCCCGACGCGTGAACTCAGCCTTCGGTCTTCAGCTGACCAGCCGATTCCTTGCCCGAACGCTTGTCGCGCTCGATTTCGTAGGAAACCTTCTGGTTTTCATCCAGGCCGCGCAGGCCCGCTTGTTCGACGGCCGAGATGTGGACGAAAACGTCCTTGCCGCCGTCGTCAGGCTGGATGAAGCCGTAGCCCTTGGTGGAGTTGAACCATTTAACAGTGCCGGTAGCCATTTTCAGGACCTCCGCTAGCAGTTGGCCACAGGGAAAAGCCCCTGCGGTCTGTCGGGTCTGAAAGGAGCGGCTAGACCTCAGTGCGAAAGCAGAGGGTGGCGTTTCGCAGAGAGCTCGACAAAACGCTTTTGGACTGGCGGCGCGCCAAAATCAAGACGGGCCTCGGGCCCGGCTATTCGGCGGCTTCGCCTTCGGGCGTGGCGACATAGTGCTCCTGGCAAAGCTTGCGCAGGGCGGCCGTCAGGGTCGGGCCGTACAGGGAATCCTGAATTCGCTCGAAGCCCTCGGCCTGGAGGGCCTGTTTGATCTCGCCGACGGTGCGGCAGCCTCCGCCGCGCGCCAGTTCGTAGGCGCGTTCGAGGGTCGTCGGTCGATGGCTGCTCATTTGTCCTAGATAGGGACCCCGGCGCGAATTGCGAGGGTCCCTGTCGAAGGATCAGAAAGCCAGGCTGATCGCGGCGACCAGACTGTCGGCATATTGCTCGCCCGGGACGTCGGCGTCGGTGGCGTAGTAGCGCAGGTCGGCGTCGAGATTGTCGGTCAGGGCGTAGGTCACGCCCGCGTTCCAGGCCGTGTAGTCGAGGTTGTTGTCCTGCTCGCGGCGGCCGATCGCGGCCGTGCCTTCAAGCTTGTTGGTGAAGTCCCAGCCAACGCGGGCCTCAACCCAGGTCCAGGCCTCGGTCCCGCCCATGCCGTCGGGCGAATACTGGAAGCGGACGCGCCCGCTGGCCGGCCCGATCGAGCGTCTGACGTCGGCGGTCAGCTCCCAGGCGTTGTCGTCATAGCCGGAGGCCGCATCGATCTGCGACTTGTAGGTGGCGTTCAGGTCAAGGTCGAAGCCTGCGAGCTCGGGCCGCACGCCAAAGCCGGCTTCCACCTCGAGATCAGACCCGCTGGAGCTCTGGATCGTCTGGAACCCGGCGCCGCCGTACAGCAGCCCGGAAGCGCTCTCCCATACGGCCTCGCCCCAGACATAGGCGTCGCCATCAGACTTGGATGCACCCTTGGAGCGGTTGTCCGTGCCCGCGCCGACCGCGAAGGCCCAGCTGCCCGCGGGCGCTTCCTGGGCGGCTGCCGGAACGGCGCAGGCCAGCAGGATGGTTGCCAGAACACCGGCAGTCGTCAGGGTGCGGAGCATGTGTGAGTCGCCTCGTTCGATCGAGGCGGGGTCTAGAGCCGCTTCTTGTCGAATTTATCACAAGCCTGCGTAAATTCGTCCGCCAACCGATGGATAAGCTGCGCCGTGGGCAGAACATCACGCACGCCCGCCGAACCCTGGCCGGCGGACCACACGGTCTTCCACGCCTTGGCCTCATCGGCCATGTCCAGCTTGTGCTCGGGCAGGGATTTCGGATCGATACCGTTGGCGACCAGCGACGGCGTCAGGAAATTGGCCGGAATGCCCGAGACGGCGGGGGTGTAGGTGATGTCCGAGGCGCCGGACTCGACGATCATCTGCTTGTACTCGGACTGGGCCATCGACTCCGTCGTCGAGATGAACCGGGTGCCCATATAGGCGAAGTCGGCGCCCATCATGATCGCCGCCGCCACGTCGCCGCCGGTCGACAGGCAGCCGGACAGGATGATGGTCCCGTCGTAGAAGGACCGCACCTCCTCGACCAGGGCGAACGGATTGACCACGCCGGCGTGGCCGCCGGCGCCGTTGGCCACCAGGATCAGGCCGTCGACGCCCGCCTCGGCCGCCTTGCGGGCATGGCGGACATTGGCGATGTCGTGGAAGACCACCCCGCCGTAGCCGTGCACCGCCTCGACCACATCGCGCACCGCGCCGAGCGAGGTGATGATCAGCGGCACCTTCTCCTCGACCGAGACCATCATGTCGGCCATCAGGCGGGGGTTGGTCGGGTGGACGATATGGTTGACGCCGAAGGCGGCGGCGTCGGGGTGCAGGCGCGCCTTGATCTCGTGCAGCCACTCCCGATAGCCCTCGGTGGTGCGCTGGTTCAGCGACGGGAAGGTGCCGATGACCCCGGCGTTGCAGGTCTCGACCACCAGATCCGGCCCGGAGACCAGGAACATGGGCGCGGCGATGACCGGCAGTTTCAGACCGTGTTGCAGCGAAGTCGGAATGGCCATGGCGTGTCCCCGGGTTGTCTTTGGCTACGGATAGCGGGGTGTCGCGGGGGAAGGCAAATCCGGCGGTTCTCCGGAAAGCACGGCGATCTTGAATGCGGTTCGGCCGTTCGGTCCGGCCTGCTGAACTGTCGCTGGAGACACCCGCGCGCGCCGGGCGGCCCTTAAACCCGCTTCCCCGAGGCCGATGCCGGTGGGGCTCTCGTGCAGAACAACACAATCCGACAGGTCGCCACTCGCGAGGATTCGGCAATCGAGTTCGACTGCAAGCACCCTGGCGCCCCGGGGCGGCCGCAAGGCGTCGGTCGACAGAACGGGATGGCGCGCCCAGGCTGGATCGGTGATCAGTTGACCGGCACGAGACACCCCGATGTCCTGCGCGAACGCGGTCCCGGTCGCCGCGGCGACAAGAAGCAAGCCAAGCACTGGTCGGGTCGGGTTTCTCAGACCGGTCATTGCAACTCCCTGTGGACGGACTGTCACCAAATGCGACTGTCAAGCAAGGCTGCAGTCGATCTGTCTTGCCTGCGTGACGAAGGCTGAGGTTGTCGCTAGAGCAGACCCATGACCACCGACACCTCAGGCCTGCACCAGCTCGGCCAGCACACCGCCCAGCCCACCAGCCCGGAGACGGCCGAGCTCGAGCGGGTGCCCAACCCCCATCCGGGGATGCTGTATCTGACGCGCTTCACCGCGCCCGAGTTCACCAGCCTCTGCCCGGTGACGGGCCAGCCGGACTTCGCCCATATCGTCATCGACTATGCGCCGGGCGACTGGCTGGTCGAGTCGAAGTCGCTGAAGCTGTACCTGACCGCCTTCCGCAACCACGGTGCCTTCCACGAGGACTGCACCGTGGCCATCGGCCGGAAGATCGCCGACCTGCTGCAGCCGAAATGGCTGCGCATCGGCGGCTACTGGTATCCGCGCGGCGGCATCCCGATCGACGTCTTCTGGCAGACGGGCGTTGCGCCGGAAGGGCTGTGGCTGCCGGATCAGGGGGTCCCGACCTATCGCGGTCGGGGGTAGGGGTTTAGCGACGCCGTCTGACGCGCGCCCACGCCACGACCAGCAAGGCCGCCGCCAGAAGTGCGGTGCCAATCCAGTCCCACAGGCCGTCCGCCAGCAGGGCGCCGACGAGGCCGGTCAGGCTGAGCCCCGCCAGCATCAGAGGCGCGCCGAAAACGCCGAAGAGGGAGAAGCTGCCGCGCATCAGGTCCGCCGCTTCTTCGTCAGCCACAGGTAGAGACCCGACCCGAGGATGAGGATGGCAGCGAGGTCCAGCAGGGCCCAGACGATCTTGATGCCCAGCCCGCCATAGTCGCCGAAATGCAGCGGCTGCGAGAGGGACAGGGCCTTCACATACCAGGGCGACTCGGCGACCGCAGCCAGTTTTCCGGTGCGGACGTCGATCAGGGCCGGGGTGGTCAGGTGCGTCGTCAGCGGCGTGTCGCCGTGGAAGAAGACGGCGTAGTGGTGGTCGGTTGTGAACTCGGTGCCGGGGAAGGCGACAAACTGAAGCGTGCGGCCGGGCAGGGCGGCCTTGGCCCGTTCGACGGCGGCGTCCAGCGAGGCCCATTCGCCGGGGGCGGCGGGGGCACCATGAGCGGCGGTCAGGCCGGCGAGGGCCGTGTCCTTCCAGTAGGCGAGGATGGGGGTGGCGAGGGTGTTGACCACCCCGGTCGCGCCGACGACCAGCACCCAGGCCACGGTGACGATCCCCAGCAGATTGTGCCAGTCCAGCCAGCGGGTGCGCGCCGCCTTCTCCAGTCGCAGCGTCCCGAACGGCAGCCGCCGCATGAAGGGGGCGTAGAGCACCACGCCGGAGATCACCGCCGTGATCAAAAGCAGGCCCATGGCGCCGAGGAACAGCATGCCGGCCAGGCCGAGGAACAGATCGGTGTGGAGCTGGAGCAGGAACTCCATCACCGGATGGCCGGCGACCAGCGGGGCCGCGTCGCCGCTGGTCTGGTCGATGGGCTGGAAGTTGAACTGGCCCGCCGGGGCGTCGGGGGCGCGGCTGGTGACGTTCACCACCGGCCGGTCCTCGTCGAAGGACATGAAGGCGGGGACGTCGCCGGGGTGGCGCGCCAGGGCCGTGGACAGGATTTCGTCGAGGTTCAGGCCCTCGCCGTCGGGATTGGCCGGGGCCCAGGCCTCGTCCAGCAGGACGTGCTCCAGCTCATGGGTGAACACCAGCGGCAGGCCGGTGAGGCACAGCATCAGCAGGAAGACGGTCGAGACGAGGCTGGACCATTTGTGGACCCACGACCAGACGCGAAGGGTGCCGGTCTTCATCCGGTTCAGAAGTCCGTGGAGACGGAGAGCCGGAGGGTGCGCGGCGCGCCGAGCGTCAGATAGTTGGCCCCGGGATAGCCGCCGACGGCGACCCAGTGATCCTCGTCGGCCAGGTTCTCGACGCGCGCGCGCACGGTGACCGGGCGGCCAGCGACGTCAGTGGAATAGCGGACGCCGGCGTCGAAGCGGGTCCAGCTGTCCAGCTCGACGGTGTTCGGGACGTTGACGGGCTGTTCGCCCGTGTAGACGAGTCGGCCTTCGAGGGTGAGGCCGGCCAGCTGCGGCACGTCCCATTCGACATTGGCGTTGCCCTGGAATTCCGGCGTGCCGATGGGGCGGGAGCCCTCCAGCAGCGGATCGGCGGTGCGGGTCAATTCGGCGTCGAGCCAGGTCCAGCCGCCAATGACGCGCAGGCCGTCGCGCGGCTCGCCGAAGAAGGCGATCTCCAGGCCGGTGTTCTCCTGCTCGCCGTTGGCGGCGAAGACGTTGTTCTCGACGAAGGCGCTTTGAAGCGTCGTGCTGAACAGGCTGACACTGCCGCCGAAGCGGCCGACGTCGTATTTCAGGCCCACTTCCATCTGCTCGCCGAGGAAGGGATCAAGCGCCTCGCCCCGGTTATCGACCAGCATGCCGCCGCTGAGTTGGGGCGCGATCTGGCCGGGAATCAGCGCCTCGGCGTAGTTGGCGTAGAGCGAGATCTGCTCGATCGGCCTGTAGACCACGGCGAATACGGGAGTGATCGCGTCGCTCACATAGGCCGGGGCGGGGACGCCCGAGCCATAGGCGTAGGTCCGCGTCTCGATCGACTGGTGGCGGGCACCCACGGTGACCAGCAGGCGGCCTTCAAGGAAGGACATCATGTCGGCGAGGGCGAAACTGGCGTTGTCGACGCGCTCGGTGACGCCGGGGTTGGACAGGTCTCCGCCGGTGAAGAAGTCCGCGGCCGGCGGCGCGACCGCGGCCGGCGCATACAGGTCGCTGGCGAAGCCGGCGAAGTTGGAGAAGGCGTAGGCGTTGCGCGACTTCGACCGAACCTGCGAGGCCGAGGCCACGATGGTGTGGCCGACCGGGCCGGTGGTCAGTTCGGCACGGAGGCCGACGTCGCCGGACCAGACCGTGTCCTCGCGGGCGTTGTCGAAGCGGTAGGCGGACAGATTGCCGTTCGCATCGGTGCTCGGATTGGCCAGGACATTGGCCTCCTTGCCCTGACGGCCGCCGAAGGCCGCCCAGGCCGACACCGAGTCGGTCAGATCGAACTCGCCGCGGGCGACGCCGAACAGCTGTTCCTCGTCGGTATAGGTCCAGGGCTGGGCGAAATTGCCATCGCTGGACGGCGGGGTCGGGACGGCACCAAACGGGGTCACGGTCGGGCGCGGGGCGTCGATGTGGTGGTCCTGGTAGCCGAGGTCGGCCGAGAACCGGGCGCGGTCGCCGCGGCGATCGACGCCGAGGCCGATGACGGTCAGCTGGCGGTCCTCGCCTTCCACGCCGGCCTCGCCGTCGCGGCGGGCGATGTTCAGGCGGCCGCCCCATTCGCCGGCGGCGCCGAAGCGGCGGGCCAGGTCGGCGGCCAGATAGAGTTCGCTCTCGCCGTCCACTCCGGCGGTCAGGCGGTTCAGATCGCTGTCAGGCGCGCGCTTGGGCGTCAGGTTGAAGGCACCGCCGACGCCGCTGCCGCCGGGGGCCGCGCCGTTCAGGAAGGCCGTGGCCCCGTGGAAGACCTCGACCCGCTCAAGGAACTCCGCCGCCACGAACTGGCGCGGCAGGATGCCGTAGAGGCCGTTGTAGGTCATGTCGTCCGAGTAAACCGGGAAGCCGCGGATGACATACAGCTCCTGGAAATTGCCGAATCCCTTGGACACCCGCACGGCCGGATCGTTCTGCAGCACGTCGCCGACGCTGCGGGCCTGCTGGTTGCGGGCCAGTTCCTCGGTGTAGCTGGTCGAGGCGAACGGCGTGTCCATGACATTGAGGGCGCCGAACAGGCCCATACGACCACCCCGGGCGACCTGACCGCCGGGGTACGGAGAGGTAAGGGTCACCTGCGAGCCCGTGACGATGACTTCATCGAGTTCAGCCGATCCGGCCTCCTGGGCCAGGGCCGGGGTGCTGAGAACGGTAGCGCAGCAGGAGGCGAGCAGGAGAGACCGGAACATGGACACGCTTTCGGTGAAGATGAGAACGCGTCGCAATATAGGATGCGTGGCGCGCGTTCAAGTGAAAGCCCTGGCCATGGTGACGCAGCGTGATTTCGCATTATTTCGCCGCGAGCCAAGGCGGTTCCCTCCGGCTACCGTGACGCCATGACCGAACCCCGCCGCCTTCCCCTCGAAACCTGGGGCCGCCACTGGCTGGGGCGGCTGCAGACCTGGGCCGACCGCGCCGCGTGGTCCCGCTACGGCTTCGAATTCCTGATGTTCGGGATCAAGCAGGGCTGGGCCTGTCTGTTCGGCGGGGCGATGCTGGCCCTCTTGCTCGCGACACATCTGTGGTGGCCGGAGGGGGCGCCGGTCAGCCGGTATGACTTCCTTGTGGTCGCGGCGTTGGGCATCCAGGCGGCCATGCTGATCCTCAGGCTGGAGAGCTGGGAGGAGGCGAGGGTGATCTTCGTCTTCCACGTCGTCGGCACGATCATGGAGCTGTTCAAGACCCAGCACGGGTCGTGGATCTATCCGGAGGACAGCCTGCTGCGCATCGGCATGGTGCCGCTGTTCTCGGGCTTCATGTATGCGGCGGTGGGCAGCTACATCGCCCGCATCTGGCGCATCTTCGACATCAAATTCCGCCACTATCCGCCGCTGTGGACGACCTGGGTGCTGGCCGCGGCCATCTACATCAACTTCTTCTCCCACCACTGGCTGCCGGACATCCGCCTCGGCCTGTTCGCCCTGACGGCGGTGCTGTTCGGGCGCGGCTGGTTCTATTTCACGCCGGACCGCGAGCGGCGGAGGATGCCGTTCCTGCTCGGCTTCTTCCTCGTCGCCGTCTTCATCTGGCTGGCCAAGAATGTGGGCACATATGCCCGCGCCTGGGCCTATCCGGGACAGGAGGACGGCTGGGAGATGGTGTCGCTGGCCAAGCTGGGCAGCTGGTTCCTGCTGATGATGATCAGCGTGGTGCTGGTGTCGCGGGTGCACCGGCCGGAGGAAGAAGTGGCTGGTGGCTAGTGGCCAGTGGTTGGCCGCCGCCGGTGCGACGGCGCAGTCAGTGCCGCCTTTCCGCTAACAGCGAAGCCGGAACCCTTCTCCACTAGCCACTAGCCACTAGCCACTAGCCACTCCCGCTCTTGCCCCGCTAGATCAGACCATGACCACCACCACCACCGACGTCGTCATCCTCGGCGGGGGCCACAACGGCCTCGTCTGCGCCTTCTATCTGGCGCGGGCCGGGCTGAAGGTCACGGTGCTGGAGCGGCGGCATGTCGTTGGCGGGGCGGCGGTGACCGAGGAATTCCATCCGGGCTTTCGTAACTCCACCGCCAGCTACACCGTCAGCCTGCTGAACCCGAAGGTCATCGCCGACATGGACCTGGCCCGCCACGGGCTGCGGGTGGTCGAGCGCAAGGTGTCCAACTTCCTGCCCTTCGACGACGGTCGTCATTTCCTCGCGGGCGAGGGGCGGACGCAGGGAGAGCTGGCGAAATTCTCGACGCGTGATGCGGAGCGGCTGCCGGAATACGAGCGGCGGCTGGAGGTCATCGCGGCGGTTCTGCGCGACTGGATCCTGAAGGCGCCGCCCAACATGGTCGAGGGTGGCTGGATGGCCATGCTGCCCGAATTGCTGAAGGGCGCGTCGCTGGGCAAACAGGCGGCGGGGCTGGACACGCAGGGCCGCCGCGACCTGCTGGACCTGTTCGCAAAATCGGCGGGCGACTGGCTGGACGGCTGGTTCGAGAGCGATCCGATCAAGGCCCTGTTCGGGTTCGACAGCGTGGTCGGCAACTATGCCAGTCCCTACACGCCCGGCTCGGCCTATGTGCTGCTGCACCATGTCTTCGGTGAGGTGAACGGTCGCAAGGGTGTCTGGGGCCACGCCATCGGCGGCATGGGCGCGATCACCCGGGCCATGGCCGCCGCCTGCGCGGAACAGGGCGTCGAGGTGCGGCTGGAAACGCCGATCGCCGAGGTTCTGACCGAGAAGGGACGCGCGGTCGGCGCCGTCACTGAGGCGGGCGATGTCGTGCGGGCGCGGGCGGTGGTGTCCAACCTGCATCCGCGGCTGCTGTTCGAGCGGTTCGTGGACGACGCCGTGGTCCCCGCGGACTTCCGCGAGCGGATCGGGAACTATCAGTCGGGTTCAGGGACGTTCCGTATGAATGTGGCCCTGTCGGAACTGCCGAACTTCACGTCCCTGCCGGGGACGGGGGATCACCTGACCGCCGGCATCATCATGGCCCCGTCGCTGGCCTATATGGACCGGGCCCATGCCGAGGCCCGGCTGAACGGCTGGTCGTCGAAGCCGATCGTCGAGATGCTGATCCCCTCGACGCTGGACGACAGCCTCGCCCCGGCCGGCCAGCACGTCGCCAGCCTGTTCTGCCAGCATGTCGACCCGACCCTGGGCGACGAGCATCGCGACACCGTGGCCGACCTGATGATCGAGACGGTCGACCGGTATGCTCCGGGCTTCAGGGCCTCGGTGGTCGGGCGGCTGGCGCTGGGGCCGCGCGATCTGGAGCGGCGGTTCGGTCTGGTCGGCGGCGACATCTTCCACGGCCGGCTGACGCTCGATCAGCTGTTCAGCGCCCGCCCGGTGCTGGGCCACGCCGACCACCGGATGCCGGTGCCGGGGCTGTATCTGTGCGGCTCGGGCGCGCACCCCGGCGGCGGAGTCACCGGCGCGCCGGGGCATAATGCGGCGCGGGCGGTGCTGAAAGATTTGAGGCAGTAGGCAGTAGGCAACAGACGGGACGGCGAAGGGCCCGGCACCTGGCCGTCAGGCGCACTGGCTCAGCGGTGGCGCGGTCCCTGTTGCCTGCTGCCTGCTGTCTAGTTCCTACGCGTTCTCGACGCCCATCGCCTTCATCAGAGCTTCGCGAATGGCGGCTTCTGTGAAGGGCTTCTGCACGGTGGCGTGGCCGCGCCATTCGTCGGGCAGGCCGCTCTCGCCATAGCCGGTCGAGAAGACGAAGGGCACGCCGCGTGCCTTGAGCGCCTCGGCGACCGGGAAGACCTGACGGCCGGCGACATTCACGTCGAGCAGGGCGGCGTCCAGCGGGGCAGGGTCGGCGACGATGGCCAGTCCGTCCTCGACCGTACCAGCCGGGCCGACGGGTGTGCAGCCCATGTCCTCGAGGATGGTTTCCAGCAGCATGGCGACGAGGGATTCATCCTCGACCACCAGGACGCGGCGACCCGTCAACATCTGGGTCATGATGATCTATCCCTGTGGAGCGGAACGGAGAATTCCGCGCTGAAACCGTCGCTTGCGTAGGCCAGTTTGACCTCGCCCGCCAGATCATGACGCACGTTTCGTTCAATCAGTCGACTGCCGAAGCCGCGTCGTTCCGGCGGCGCGACCGGCGGTCCGCCGAGCTCGCGCCAGGTCAGCCTGAGCTCGGGCCGGGCCTGGTTCACCACGGCCCAGTCGACCATGACCCGACCCTCGGGCGCGGACAGGGCGCCGTATTTGGCCGCGTTGGTCGCCAGTTCGTGGAAGATCATGCCGAGGGACAGGGCACCCGCAGGCTCCAGCGCCACCGGGGGGCCGTTCAGGGTGACGCGGTGCGACCCGTGCGCCTCGGTCTCATGCTGGAGAATCGCATCCAGATCGGCGCCCTCCCAGTGGCTGCGGGTCAGCAGGTCGTGGGTGTGGGACAGGGCCATCAACCGGGCCTGGAAGCTTTCGGCGAAGGTGGCCGGGTCGGCGTGGGACCGCGCCGTCTGCACGGCGATCGACTGGATGGTGGACAGGGTGTTCTTCACCCGGTGATTCAGCTCGTCGATCATCAGCTTCTGCCGCTCGGCCGAGCGGATGGTCTCGGTGACGTCGTGCCCCTGGACGAAGATGCCCGCGACCGCGCCCTGGGCGTCCCGGATGGGCTGATAGATGAAATCCAGGAACCGGGATTCGAGCGGCGCGTCCGGAGTCCTCTGCAGCTGGATCCGGCTGGCGCGGCCTTCGTAGGGCTCTCCGGTCGCATAGACGCTGCTGAGGAACTCGAAAAAGCCCTGCCCCTGCACTTCGGGGAGAGCTTCGGAGACCGGCTTGCCACTGATGTCGCGATGTCCGATCAGCTGGGCATAGGCGCTGTTGTGGATCTGGAAGACGTGATCCGGTCCGGACAGGACGGCGACAAAGCCCGGGGCCTGCATGAACAGGTCCATCAGGCCCTGGCGCTCGGTCTCGAGCCGCGCATTGTCGGCCTGGACGCTGCGCGCGCCGCTGAGCAAGGCCCCGCCGACAATGGCGTCGATGGCGTGGAGGGGCGGGGCCGCCGCCCCCTCGACCGCGGAACGCCGGAGGTTCTCCAGTTCGGTGATGTCGATCGCGTACTGGAGAACATGTTCGACCACGCCGTCGCGCAGCAGCGGCGTATGGATTACGCTCCAGTACCGGTCTTCATAGGCCAGTCGCCCGTCCGCATCAGGAACGGGGATGGCGTAGTGGATCACCGGGATGTCGTTGCGCACGCCGGTGGCGAAGACCTTTTCGAATGACCCGCGCAGCTGTCGGGTGCTTTCGGGCGCCTCCTCACCCGGGCCGGCGTCGAACGCCTCGAACACCGGGGTACCGATCAGTTCGGCGGCGGTGCGCTGGGTTACAGCCAGATAGGCGGCATTCGCCCAGACGAACTTCAACTCGCGGCCGACGATGAAATAGGCGTTCGGCGAAGCGTTCAGCGCGGCCGCGAGGTCGGATTCGATCGCTGTCATCTGTCCCCGAATAGCCCCGACCGCCGTCAGGCGACAGCACAATCCCACCACGTCGCAACGCTTGCCGTGGGGAACGGTTTCATCCGCCACGCGTCCCAAGTGGGCCAAGTCCCGCGCATTGGCTAGAGTGACGGAATGACGCCTGTTTCCCTGTTCGCTGCGGTCGCCCTGATGATGTCTCCCCCGCAATCCGATGGCACAGCCCCTGTGGTTCGCGTGGAGCAGGGCTTGCTGGCCGGCGCGGCGGACGGCGGGGTCGAAAGCTACAAGGGCGTGCCCTTCGCCGCACCGCCGGTCGGGCCCCTGCGCTGGCGGATGCCGCGGCCGCCTGAAATCTGGGGCGGCGAGCGGTCGGCCGCCGACTACGGTGCCATCTGCATCCAGCCGCCGTCCAACGGCGACCCCGGTGTCGGCCCCCTGCCGATGAGCGAGGACTGTCTGACCCTGAACGTCTGGACGCCGGCGGACCGGGGCGGGGATCCGCTGCCGGTCATGGTGTGGATTCACGGCGGCGGATACAACAACGGCTCGGGCACGGCCGGGCTCTACGACGGTGCCAATCTGGCGCGGCGCGGCGTGGTGGTGGTGACCATCAACTACCGGCTGGGGCGGCTGGGGTTCTTCGATCACCCGGCGCTGGCGGCGGAGCGGGCTCCCGGCGAGCCTGCCGCGAACTACGGTCTGATGGACCAGATAGTGGCGCTGGAGTGGGTGCGCGACAATGCGGCGGCCTTCGGGGGCGACGCCGGGAATGTGACGATCTTCGGCGAATCGGCGGGCGGCGCGGCGGTGACCCAGTTGATGGTCGCGCCGTCGGCCCGGGGCCTGTTCCACCGCGCGGTGGTGCAGTCCGGGATGGGGCGGCAGCGGTCGGCCGAGCTCACGCTGGATCGGCCCGGACGTCCCTCGGCCCAGTCACTGGGTCGGGCCTGGGCGCGGGGCGCGGGGTTGCCGGCGGAGGCGACGACGGACGAGCTCCGCGCCGTCCCGGCCGAGCGACTGCTCAGCCCCATGCCGGCCTTCTACAGCGACAATCTGATCATCGACGGCGTGGTGCTGACCGAGGACGTGGCCGAGGCCTTTGCGGCGGGCCGACAGGCACCCGTGCCGCTGATCCTGGGCGCAAACAGCGCCGAGTTCTGGTGGATCCGACCCTCCGACGCCGGGGCCTATGGCCGCACTGACGATGCCATGACGGAGGCCGAGTACGACGCCCTGCTGGCGGCCTATGGCGGAGCCGAAGGCTATGACCAGCATGTGGTCAGCGATCTCGTCTTCAACGAACCCGGGCGCAATCTGGCGCGCCTGCATGCTGCGGCGGGGCATCCGACGTATCTCTACCGGTTCGACGTCGTGCCGGAGTCCAACCCCGAACCCAGCGGCGGCGCCACCCACGCCTCCGAGCGGCCCTATGTGTTCGACAATCTGCACACCGTCGGACGACCGATGGGCGGGCGCGACGCGCGGGCGGCGACGGCCATGGCCGACTACTGGACGACCTTCGCGGCCCGCGGAAATCCGAACGCCCCCGACCGTCCGGTCTGGCCCGAGTTCGGCGCCGAGCCGGACCGGCTGCTGGAGTTCACCAATGAAGGGGCGGTGGCGAAACCGATTCCCGACGCCGCCCGGCTGGACCTGATCGAGGCCTTCTACGAACGAATCCGCTGAGGCTCAGAGCGTGTTCAGCACCTCGCCGTGGGTCTTGATGACCTCGGCGTAGAGCAGGCCCGAATCCTTGATGGTCCGCTCCTGCGTGAGGAAGTTTACGTGGGTGATGCCGAACCGCTTGGAATAGCCCAGCGACCATTCGAGATTGTCGAGCAGCGACCAGGCCATATAGCCGCGGATGTCGACGCCCTTGCCGATGGCGTCGTGCAGCGCCTTGAGGTGGTTCTTCAGATATTCGACCCGCATCGGATCGTGGATGCGGCCGTCGATGGCGTGGGGCGGATCGTACCAGGCCGAGCCGTTCTCGGTGACCATCAGCGGCAGGCCGTTGGTCTGCTCATGCAGCCAGACCAGGGTGTCGGTGAGGGCAGGGGGATAGACCTCCCAGCCGGTCTCGGTGTGGGCGTGCTGGATCTGTTTCACCGGCCGGGCGCGGACGGGCCAGGCGTCGGGCGCATTCTCGGGCACCGAGCGCGTGTACCAGTTCAGGCCCATCCAGTCGGTCGGCTGGGCAATCAGGTCGAAGTCCTCCTGCGGGAACTCGCGATAGGCCTCGCCGTAGACGTCCTTCAGTTCTGCCGGATAGCCACGGCCCATCAGCGGGTCGAGGAACCAGCGGTTCATCTGGGCCTCGGCGCGTTTGCGCGCGGCCTCGTCCTCGGGCTTGTCCGAGGCGCTGTATTTCGGCTCGATGTTGAGGACGATGCCGATCTTGCCCCCCAATTCCTTGGGCACGACCTCACGGAACCGCTTCACCGCCGCGCCGTGCGCGCGCAGGACGTTGTGACCTGCGATCATGGCCTCGAAGGCCGACTTGTGGCCGGGCGCCAAGGCGCCGTGCAGATAGCCGCCGTCGACGATGACCCAGGGCTCGTTGATCGTGCCCCAGGTCTTCACCCGACCCTTGAATTTCTCGAACAGGACCTGGCCGTAGTCCGCGAACCAGTCGGCGATGTCGGGGTTCAGCCAGCCGCCGCGATCGTCCAGCGCCGCCGGCAGGTCCCAGTGATAGAGGGTGCAGAGCGGCTCGATCCCCTTCTCGAGCAGGCCGTCGACCAGCCGGTCATAGAAGTCGAGACCCTTCTGGTTGATGGCCCCGCGGCCCTCGGGCATCACCCGGCTCCAGCTGACCGAGAATCGGTAGGCCTGAAGGTTCAGGCGCGTCATCAATTCGATGTCTTCGCGCCAGCGGTTGTAGTGGTCACAGGCCACGTCGCCGGTGTCGCCGTTCAGCATCATCCCCGGCGTGTGGCTGAATCGGTCCCAGATCGAGGCGCCCGCGCCGTCGGCCATGGATGAGCCTTCGATCTGATAGGCGGCCGTCGCGGCGCCCCACAGAAAACCTTCGGGAAACCGATAGTTGCCTGTGTTTTGTGAAGTCATAATCGAAGGCCTCGATGAGCAGGAACGCAGACTGGAAGGGCGGTTTGGCGGCGGTCGGTACGCGTGTCGCGCTGTCAGCACAACCTCGGTGTGGCCAAACTAGGGCACTTGCGGGGCCCATGGCTAGTGTGTCATGTAATCGGTTACACGGTTTTTTCAGACGGACCCGCGCAAAGCGGGCCGGGACTGGAAACGCTCAGGGAGGATGGACTTTGGCGCCGAGGGCGATCCAGCACATCTGCGCGGCGACGGCGGCATGAAGGCCGCCACGATCCGCGATGTCGCCGAACGGGCCGACGTTTCCGTCGCCTCGGTTTCGCGCGTGCTCAATGGCGCCGGACCCGTCACCGAAGCCACGAAGAACAGGGTCCTCGAGGCCGCCCGGGCGCTCCAGTATGTGCCCCACTCCGGTGCCCGCAGCCTGTCCACCAGCAAGACCCAAACGATCGGTGTGATCCTGCCGGACCTGTACGGCGAGTTCTTCTCCGAACTGATCCGCGGCATGGACGTGGCCGCCCGGTCGTTGGGCTATCATCTGATCGTCTCCAGCTCGCATGACGATGCGGAGGAGGCCTCGGCCGCCATTCGCTCCATGCGCGGCCGGGTCGACGGCCTGATCGTCCTGTCGCCCCATCTGGACGCCGCCAATCTGGCCGCGGGCCTGGCCGGTCGGACGCCGATTCTCCTGATGAACGGCGGTGCCGCCGTCGGCCGCCCGTCCATCGTCGTCGACAATCACGGCGGCGCGGTCCTGGCGGTCGAGCATCTGGTGGCCACCGGGCGTCGCCGCATCGCCCACATCTCGGGCCCCGCCGGTAACCTCGAGGCCGAGGCGCGTCTGGCCGGCTATCTTCAGGCGATGGCCCAGGCGGGCTTGCCGACGTCCGTGGTCGAAGGCGAGTTCACCCAGTCGTCCGGCCATGCCGCGGGCGTCGAACTCGCGCGGCGCGAACTGCGCCCTGACGCGGTCTTTGCCGGCAACGACAACATGGCCGTGGGTGCCATGCTGGCCCTTCAGGACGCGGGTCTTCGCGTTCCCGAGGACATGGCCATCATCGGCTTCGACGACGTGCCGATCGCCGGTCTGGTCCGGCCGGCCCTGACGACCCTGAGGATCCATATCGCTGAAACCGGCCGGAGCGCGCTCGAGCGTCTCGTCCGCCTCATCAACGCAGCGGGCGAAGCCGTCGCCGACACCGCCTGCGAGATCGTGCGCCCTGAACTGGTCGTACGCCCGTCAAGCAACCCGGCGACACAGAACCAAGCCCATTCCAACTCCGGCGGGCGTCTTCACGCCCTCGCCGACACGCCATCTCTGAAGGGGGAGAATACCTGATGACCCGCAAATCCATCCAGTATCTGGGGGCCGCGTCGGCCCTCGCCATGGCTGTCTCGCTCGCTTGCGCCGGCGGGGCCTCGGCCCAGGGCGCGACGTCCACCCTCCGGGGAACGATCTATGAAGGCCAGGCCGTCGAGACCGGCGGCAGCATCACGGCGACGGAAATCGCCACGGGCTATGTCAGCCGCGGCCGGATCGGCGCCGACGGTGGCTATGTGCTCTCGGGCCTGCGTCCCGGCACCTACCGGATCAACGCCACCACGGCGGACGGCCAGTCGGTCGAGGACGTGATCACCATCGCCCTGGGCCAGGTCGCCACGCTCGATCTCGATGTGGCTCCCGTTGTAACCGGTTCCACCGAAGCGGGCGCCGCCGAACTGGACGACGTGATCGTCACCGGCCGCCGCATCTTCGAGGTGCGCACCTCGGAAGTGGCGACCAACGTCAGCCAGACCCAGATCAACAACCTGCCGCAGATCAGCCGCAACTTCCTGAACTTCGCGGCCCTCGCGCCCGGCGTGCGGGTGACCGAGGGCGAAACCGAGCGGACCATCTCCGCCGGCGGCCAGGGCGCAGCGGCGATCAACGTCTTCATCGACGGCCAGAACCAGAAGTCGACCATCATCGACGGCGGCGTCGGTGGTCAGGACGACAGCCGCGGCAACCCCTTCCCGCAGGTCGCCATCCAGGAGTTCCGGGTCATCTCCCAGAACTTCAAGGCCGAGTATGAGCAGGCCTCGTCCTCGATCATCACCTCGGTGACCCGTTCGGGCACCAATGAGCTGACCGGCGACGCCTTCATCACCTACCAGGACAGCGACTGGACCTCGGAGGACGGCTTCGGACGTCCGGTCGGCGTCGAGCGGCTGCAGTACGGCGGCTCTATCGGCGGCCCGATCATCGAGGACCGTCTGCACTTCTTCGGCGCCTATGAGCGCAAGGACGAGACCCGCTACAGCACTGTGCAGTTGTTCCGCGCGGCCTATGCGCCGCTGTTCGGCGCGGACACGGGCACGTTCGAGGCACCGTTTGAAGAGGACCTGTTCTTCGGCAAGCTGTCGTGGTCGATCGATGACCGTCAGCGGCTGGACCTGAGCGCCACCTATCGCACCGAGGCCGATATCCGCGACTTTGGCTTCAACAACGCCTACAGCCGCGCCAACGAGATCAATACCGATGTCGCCTCGATCGTCCTGCGCCACCAGTATCAGGGCGATGGCTTCCTGAACGAGGCCCAGTTCGACTTCTATGAGTACACCTACAACCCGACCGCGCTGAACTTCTCGGACTACGGCCGGTCGTTCGTCATCTTCCGGGACGACAACGCCGCGCCCGGCTTCCAGTACAATGTGTTCAACCGCGAAGACACGGTGTTCAACACCGGCGGCCAGAGCAACAACCAGGACATCCGCCAGCGCAGCTTCACCTTCCGCAACGACCTGACGTTCAACGACATCGAATGGAACGGCAACCACACCATCAAGATGGGTGTGAAATTCTCGGCCCAGAACATGTATGTGAACAAGCAGTTCGGCCGGAACCCGCAGTTCATCTTCGACGTCGACGCGCGGCCGGAGATCAACGGCAGCCGGGATATCCCGGTCCGTGTCGAACTCGGCGCCGAGGTCGCTCCGGCCGACGTCGATAACAATGTCTTCGGCCTCTACATCCAGGACGACTGGCAGATCACGAGCCAGCTGGAAGTCAATCTCGGCCTGCGTTGGGACTATGAGGACAATGCGGTCAACAACGACTATTCGACGCCGCAGGCGATCCGCGACACGCTGAACGCCATCCAGGCGCTGCCGGGCTATGACTTCCCGTCCTACTTCAACCCGGCGGACTACATCACCGACGGCCGCGACGCCTTCACCGGCGCCTTCCAGCCGCGGATCGGCTTCTCGTACGACGTCTTCGACGACGAGCGGACGGTGATCTTCGGCGGCGCCGGCCGCTACTACGACCGCGTCGGCTTCAACTTCGCCTTCGACGAGCGCTTCAAGGCCTTCCAGTTCAACAAGGAGATCTTCTTCTCCGTGGCCGGCGGCATGCGCGGCGGCGTCAACACCGTCGCCTGGAACCCGACCTATCTGACCCCGGCCGGTCTGGATCCGCTGCTCGACGCGGCCCCCGGCTCCGGCGAGATCTTCCTGCTCAACAATGACATGGAGCCGCCGCGGACCGACCAGTTCAACCTCGGCATCCGCCAGAAGTTCGGCGACTTCCAGACCGCCCTGACCTTCGCCTACGGCAACACCTCGAACCTGTTCGCCTGGTACATCGCCAACGCCGGCTCTGAGACGGGCGACCGCTTCTCGGGCCCCACCCCCGGTTCGGTCGGCCATCCCGAGTTCCGCAACCTGATCTTCTTCGGCAACAACGACGCCGAGCAGACCTTCAAGGCCATGTATCTGACGGTCGACAAGCCGTTTGACACCGACAGCGGCTGGGGCATGTCGTTCACCTACACCCTGTCGGAAGCCGAACGGAACGGCAGCCGTGACGGCGGCATCGGCGGCTTCGACTTCGACTACAACCGCCCGGGTCTGTCGCCGACCTTCCCGACCAACCAGGATGAGCGGCACCGCATCGTGGCCACGGGCATCGTCGCCCTGCCGATGGACTTCCGCCTGTCGGGCATCCTGACCCTGGGATCGGGCCTGCCCTTCCACCAGTTCGTCTGCCCGACAGCGTCCAACCCGGACATCTGCTGGAACGGCGGCCGGCCGGAGGGACAGGACTTCCTGTTCACGGACACCTTCGCCTTCCGTCAGATCGACCTGCGCCTGACCAAGTCGTTCGATGTGTTCAACGGCCAGACCGTCGAAATGATCTTCGACGCGATCAACGTGTTCAACTTCGAGAACTACAACGGCTTCGAACAGTGCCTCTGCTCGCCCAACTACGGCGTGCCGAACAACCAGTACATTCCTACCCGGAGCTTCCAGGTGGGCCTGCGTTACCGCTGGTAGAACTTCCCCGTGCCTGACGGCCGCCTCCCGGATCCTGACCGGGGGGCGGCCAACTTTTTTGACTGAGTTGCGTTTTGAGTATGAGGATGGAGCCCATGGATCGTCGCCGGTTTTTGTTGGGTTCCACGGTGGCCGGGGCGGCGCTCGGGCTGTCCGGCTGCGGCAGCGCGGGCCTGGACTATTTCCGGCCGATGCCGCCGCGGGCCTATCCGGCGACGGACGAGCTGCAGCGGCGCACGTTCCACTGGTTCACCCACGTCACCAACCGGGCCAACGGCCTGACGCCTGATCGCTGGCCGACCGAGTCCTTCTCCTCCGTGGCGGCCGTGGGCTTCGCCCTGACCTGCTGGCCGATCGGGGTCGATCGCGGCTGGATGAGCCGCGAGGAGGCGCGCGAGCGCACCCTGACCACGATCCGCTTCTTCCACGATGCGCCGCAGGGGCCGCAGGCCACGGGCGTCAGCGGCCACAAGGGCTTCTTCTATCATTTCCTCGACATGCGGACCGGTCACCGCTTCGGCCAGACGGAACTGTCGACGGTCGACACAGCCCTGCTGGTCGCCGGCATGCTGTTCTGCGCGCGCTGGTTCGACGGGGATCACGCTGACGAGGCCGAGATCCGGCGGATGGCCCAGGCGGTCTATGACCGGATCGAATGGGACTGGGTCATGGTGCGGCCCAACCGCATCTCCATGGGCTGGCATCCCGAGACCGGCTTCATCGAGGCCGACTGGCACGTCTACAACGAGGGGATGCTGGTCCTGCTGCTGGCCATCGGCAGCGCGACCCATCCGGTCCCGACGACCGTCTGGGACGAGTGGTGCAGTGTCTATGACCGAAGCTGGACCGACCGCTGGGGCCCCGCGCACCTGCATTTCGGCCCGATGTTCGGGCACCAGTACAGCCACATGTTCATCGACTTCCGCACCATCCAGGACGCCTGGATGCGGGCGAAGAACGCGGAAGCCGGCACCCGCTCGCTGTGGACCTATCATCACAACAGCATCCTGGCGGCGCAGGCGCAGCAGAAATACGCCGTCGACAATCCGGGCGGCTGGGCCGGCTATTCGGAGAACGTCTGGGGCCTGACGGCCTGCGACGGGCCGGGCGATTTCAAACAGGTGATCGGCGGCCGCGAGCGGGAGTTCTTCAGCTATTCCGCGCGCGGGCCTGGCGAACGCGACGACGGCACCATCGCGCCGACCGCCATGGCCGCCTCCATGCCGTTCGCGCCGGATGCGGTCGAGCGTGGCGTGGTCGAGATGAAGGCCCGCTATGGTGCGGCCATCTATACGGAGTTCGGCTTCCTCGACTCCTTCAATCCGACGCTGACGCAGACCGATCAGGCCTTGCTGCACGGGCGGATCGTGCCCGGCCTGGGCTGGGTCGACGGCGACTATCTGGGCATCGACCAAGGACCGATCATCATCCAGATCGAGAACCACCGCACCGCCGTGGTGTGGGAGCGGATGCAGGGCGACCCCAATCTGGTGCGTGGCCTGAAGCGCGCCGGGTTCAGCGGCGGCTGGCTGGCCAACCTTGGGGATTCCGGGGCGTGAACGAGGCCCGCTGGGATCGACGCGCCACGCTCGGCCTGCTGGCCGGGGCCGCGGCGTCCGGTCTGGGGGGCTGCGGCCGGCGCGACGACGGAACGACGCGCCTGTCGTTCTGGGCCATGGGCAATGAGGCGACCAATGTCCCGCAGATCCTGCCCGAGTTCGAACGGCTGAACCCCGGCATCACCGTCAAAGTCCAGGCCCTGCCGTGGACGGCGGCGCACTCCAAGCTGCTGACCGCCTATGCCGGCAATTCGCTGCCCGACCTCAGTCAGGTGGGCAACACCTGGGTGTCTGAAATGGCCGCCATCGGCGCGATCAGCCCGACGCCGGCCTTTGCCGCCGACCTGTTGACCGACCAGTTTCCGGCGGTGCTTGAGACCAACCGCATCGGCGGGCAGGTCGTGGGCACGCCCTGGTATGTCGACACCCGGCTGATCTACTACCGCTCGGACATGCTGGAGCGGGCCGGCTTCGACGCCGTGCCCCAGACCTGGGACGGCTGGAAGGCCGCCATGCATGCGGTGAAGCGGGTGGCTCCGGCGGGCGGCTACGCCGTCCTGCTGCCGGTCAATGAGTTCGAACAACTGCTGACCTTCGGCCTGCAGGGTGCCGAGCCGCTGCTGCGCGACCGCGACACGCGCGGAAACTTCTCCAGCGCCTCCTTCATCGCCGCGCTCGAGTTCTACAAGAGCCTGTTCGACGAGGGCCTCGCCCCGGTCGCCTCCTCGACGCAGATCTCCAATGTCTGGACCGAGTTCGAGCGCGGCTGGTTCAGCTTCTACTTCTCCGGCCCCTGGACCATCGGCGAGTTCAAGGACCGGCTGAAGCCCGAGACGCGCTGGATGACCTCCGGCGTGCCGGGACCGACGGGGCCGGGTGCCTCTGCGCCGGGCGGGTCGTCGCTGGTCGTCTATCGCCATTCGCCGCATCAGGAGGCGGCGTGGAAACTGGTGCGCTTCCTGTCCGATCCGGCGGTGCAGGCGCGGTTCAACGGGATCACCGGAAACCTGCCGGCGCGTGAGAGCGCCTGGGCGACGCCGGCGGTGGCCGGCGATCCCTATATCGCCGCCTTCAAGGGCCAGCTCTCGCGCGCCAAGGCCGTGCCCAAGGTCCCGGAATGGGAGCGGATCGTCACCGAGATGCAGATCGTCGCCGAGCGGATGGTCCGCGGCGAATACACGCCCCGCAACGCCGCCGCCGAGATCGACCGCCGCGCCGACCGGCTTCTGGAAAAGCGCCGCTGGATGATCGAGCAGGGGAGGGCTGTATGACCGCCGTTCCCGTCATCGCCAGGCCGGTTCGCCGCGCGGGAACCCGTCGGGCGCGCGAGCGGGCCGCCTGGGGCTTCGTCGCCCCGTCCCTGATCGCCATCGGCCTCTTCTTCGCCATCCCGGTCTTCTCGGCCCTGCTGCTCAGCCTGACCGATTTCGACATCTATGCCCTGGCCGACATCTCCAACGTCCGCTTCGTCGGCCTGCAGAACTATGAGCGGCTGCTGGGCAATCCGCTGTTCTGGACGGCGATGAAGAACACCGGACTGTTCGCCGTCATCGGCGTGCCGCTGTCGATCATCACCTCCCTCGGGGCCGCGGTCATCCTCAACGCGCGGGTGGTCAAGTGGCGGCCGCTGTGGCGGGTGATGTTCTTCGCCCCCTATGTCACCACGCTCGTGGCCACGGCGGTGCTGTGGAACTATCTGCTGCACACCCGCTACGGCATCATCAACTGGGCGATCCAGAGCCTGGGCCTGCCCGCCGTCGACTGGCTGGGCCAGCCCTCGACCTCGATCCCGGCCATCCTGATGTTCGTGGTCTGGAAGATCTTCGGCTACAACATGCTGATCTTCCTCGCGGTTCTGCAGACCGTGCCGGACGACCTCTATGAGGCCGCGCGCATCGACGGCGCGGGCCCGTGGAAGCAGTTCAAACACGTCACCCTGCCGGCCATCGCCCCGACCCTGCTGCTGGTCTCGATCATCTCGGTCGCCGGCTTCTTCCAGCTGTTCGCCGAGCCCTATGTGATGACCCAGGGCGGGCCGGCCCAGTCGACCGTGACGGTGCTCTACTTCATGTATGAAGAGGGCTTCAAATGGTGGAACCTCGGCTCCGCCAGCGCCGTCGCCTTCGTGCTGTTCCTGTGCATTCTCGCGGTGACGCTGGTGCAGCTGGCGGTCGCCAAAAAGATGGGGGCCTACGAATGAGGGCCCGGACCGTCACAGCCATCCTGCTCAATCTGGCCGTGGCCTTCATCGCCCTGCTGGTCCTGTTCCCGCTGGCCTGGATGGTCTCGGTCAGCTTCATGTCGACGGGCGAGGCCGCCGTCTTCCCGCCGCCCTTGCTGCCGAAGACCTGGACGCTGGACCACTATCGCGACCTGTTCCTGACCCAGGGGATGGGCCGCTATCTGTGGAACAGCTTCGCTCTCGCCACCATGGCCACGGGGCTGGCGCTCGCCTTCACCGTCCCGGCCGGATACGCCTTCGCCAAACTGACGTTCAAGGGCCGGGACAGGGTGTTCCAGCTGCTGGTCGCGGCCCTGGTCGTGCCGGCCCAGATCGGCACCCTGCCGTTGTTCCTGATGCTCAAGCAGATGGGGCTGGTGAACACCTATGCCGGGGCCCTGGTGCCCTGGCTGGCCTCCATCTTCGGCCTGTTCCTCGTGCGCCAGTACGCCCTGAGCATTCCCGACGAAATGCTGGAGGCCGCGCGCATCGACGGCGCCTCGGAGGGTCAGATCTTCCGCCGCGTGGTCCTGCCGACGCTGCAGCCGATCATCGTGACCCTGGCCCTGTTCGTCTTCCTCGGCAGCTGGAACGACTTCCTGTGGCCGCTGATCATTCTGACGGACCAATCCAACTACACCCTGCCCGTGGCGCTCGCGGCCCTGTCGCGGGAGCATGTTCAGGATATCGAGATGATGATGGCCGGCGCCGTGATCACCGTGGCCCCCGTCCTGATCCTCTTCCTCGCCCTGCAGCGCTACTACATCCGCGGCATGCTGGCGGGGAGCGTGAAGGGATGAGCGGAGTATTTGAATGCGGATGTTCGCGCTGATCCTCGCCGCGATGGCCCTCGCGCTTCCGGCCCACGCCCAGACCCCGCGCGTCCTCGATCCGTTCGAGACCCTGACGCCCTGGACCGCCGACGCCTCGACGGATGTGTCCTCGGCCATCTCCGCCGTCGACGGCCACGACGGCCGGGCCATGCGGCTGACCTATGATTTCAACGGCCGGTCCGGCTACGCCTTCGCGGCCCGCGCCATCGATCTGGATGTACCCGAAAACTACGAGATCAGCTTCTGGCTCCGCGGCGAGATGGCACCCAATACGCTGGAGATAAAGTTCGTCGACGCCTCGGGCGACAACGTCCACTGGCGCCAGATCCGCGGCTTCCAGGCGACGCCGGGCTGGACCAGATACACTATCAAGAAGCGCCAGATCACGCGGGCCTGGGGCCCGAACCCGGACCACACCTTCCGCGGTGCCGAGCGGATGGAGTTCGTGGTCACGGCCGGCGAGGGCGGGGCGGGGTGGATCGAGGTTGACCAGCTGGAGCTCCGCGAACTGCTGCCCGAACCGTCCGTGCCGCCGCGGCCGCTGGCCGGCGCGACCAGCGCGGACGGGCTGAATATCGCCGCCCGCGCGGTGGACGACGACCCGGCCACGGCCTGGCGGTCGGCAAGCCTCGGCGAGCAGGCCCTGACCCTCGACCTCGGCTATGAGCGCGAGTTCGGCGGGGTCACCCTGCGCTGGGCCGAGAAGGCGGCGGCCACCGCTTACCGGCTGCAGGCCTCTTCGGACGGCGAGACCTGGCGCGATCTGGCGGTGGTGGACGACGGCGACGGTGGCGTCGACTGGCTGCGCACGCCCGAGGCTTCCGCCCGCTGGCTGCGGCTTGCGCTGCGGTCGCCGGTTCCCGCGGCCGGCGGGGACCGCCCCGTCGGTGCCTATGCGTTGAACAGTGTCGAGATCGAGCCCCTGTCCTTCGGCGAGAGCCCGACGGCCTTCATCCGCGCCGTGGCCGAAGAGAGTCGGCGCGGCCTCTATCCACGCGGCTTCCACGGCGAACAGCCCTACTGGACCCTGGTCGGCGTCGACGGCGGCGGCGAGAGCGGCCTGATCGGCGAGGACGGGGCCATCGAACTGCGCCGCGGCGGACCCTCGATTGAGCCCTTCGTGCTGGACAACGGCCGGCTGGTGACCTGGGCCGATGTGAACGTCAGTCAGAGCCTGCAGGACGGCGATCTGCCGATCCCGACTGTGACCTGGACCGGCGACGACTGGACCCTGGCGATCACCGCCTTCGCCGAAGGGACGCCGGAGCAGGCGCAGTTGTACGGCCAGTATGTGCTGACCAATACCTCGAACCGGCCGCGGACCCTGACGCTGGCGCTCATGGCGCGGCCGTACCAGGTCAACGGGCCGTCGCAGTTTCTGGCCATTCCGGGCGGGGTCGGACCCATCGAGCAGATTGACTGGAACGGCTCGACCCTGGTCCTCAATGACGCCATCCGCATCAGCCCCCTTTCGGCGCCGGACGGTCTGGTCACCAGCCGCTTCGCCGCCGGCGCCGACCCGCAGAGCCTGCTCGCCGATGCCGACCGCCCGCGCGACCCGGCCGAGCGATATGTGGACTCCGACAGCAGCGCCCTGATGTCCGGCGCCCTGCTGTACGACGTGACCCTGCAACCCGGCGAGGCTCGCACGTTCGGCCTCGTCACCCGTCTCGCGGGGCCGACGCCTGACCTCGCGCCCGTCGCCGATGTGGCGGGGACCCTCGCCGCCGCCCGCACCCGCGTCACCGCCGGCTGGCGCGAAAAGCTCGACCGGTTCGACCTGACCCTGCCGGACAGCCAGCAGCGGATCGAGGACGTCATGCGCGCTTCGCTGGCCCATATGCTGATGTCGCGGCAGGGGCCGATCCTGCAGCCGGGCACCCGCTCCTATAACCGCAGCTGGATCCGCGACGGGGCCATGATGGCCGAGGGGCTGAACCGGCTGGGCCACGCCGATCTGTCGGCCGACTATCTGCGCTGGTACGCCCCCTTCGTCTTCGACAACGGCAAGGTGCCATGCTGCGTCGACTTCCGCGGCGCCGATCCCGTGCCCGAGAACGACAGCCACGGCGAGTTCGTCTTCCTCGCCGCCGAGACGTATCGCTATACCGGCGACGCCGCCCTGTTACGCGAGGTCTGGCCGCAGGTGCAGGCGGCGATCGGCTATATGGATGCGCTGCGGGCCTCGACCCGGACGCCGGCGTTCGAGGCGGCGAACCAGCGACACCTGTACGGCCTGCTGCCGCCATCGATCAGCCACGAGGGCTATTCGGACCGCCCGGCGTATTCCAACTGGGACAATTTCTGGGGCCTGCTGGGCTATCGCGACGCCGCCTTCATCGCCGACACCCTCGGCGACACGGCCGCGGCCGCCCGGATCCGCGCCGGCGAGGCCGAGTTCAAGACCGACGTTATGGCGTCCATCGTGGCGACGGCGCGGGTGCACGGCATCGACTGGATCGCCGGCGCCGCCGACCGGGGCGACTTCGACGCCACCTCGACCACCATCGGCCTGTCGCCCGCCGGCCTGATCGACGACCTGCCGCAGGACCTGCTGACCCGGACCTTCGACAAATCGTGGGAGAATTTCACGTCACGGCAGGAGAACCGGCAGGCGTGGAAGGACTACACCCCCTACGAGCTGCGCAATGTCGGTGCCCTGGTGCGTCTGGGGCGCCGCGAAGACGCCCTGCGCGCGCTCGATTTCTATTTTGCCGACATGCGCCCCCGCGCCTGGAACGGCTGGGCCGAGGTGGTGGGCCGGGACGAACGCGAGCCCCGTTTCATCGGCGACATGCCCCACGCCTGGATCAGCTCGGACTACATCCGCTCAACCCTGGATCTGCTGGTCTACGAACGCGACCGCGACCACGCCCTCGTGCTGGCGGCGGGCGTTCCGACGGACTGGCTGGCAGGGGAGGGCGTCGGCGTGACCGGCGTGCGGACGGCGTATGGGCCGCTGACCTACAACCTGCGCCAGACGCGCGGCGGCTATACGCTGACGCTGGACGGCGCTGTCGCGCCGCCGGGCGGCTTCGTCATCCAGTGGCCCGCGGGCGAGACGCCGCCGGCGCGGGTGCGGATCGACGGACGGGCGGCGAACTGGAACGGGTCGGAGCTGGCTATCCCGGCGGGCGCGCGACGAGTGGAGATGCGCTGAGCGTCCCTCTTCCATTGGGAGAGGGCTTGAGCCTCCGGGAGCGAAGCGATCGGCAAGGCGAAAGGGTGTGGGTCGGGTGGCCGCATTCGGCGAAGCCGCGTTCGCTTTCGGGAGCGGCGGCTTATGCCGAAGGACAAAACCGACCCACATCCGGCGCTGCGCGCCACCTTCTCCCAGAGGGAGAAGGACCGGGACTCGTCAGTCCCCGTAATCGTCGTACCTCTGCCCCTGGGCCAGGTTGCCGAACTTGGTCGTATTGGCGTCGAAGCTCAGCTTGATGATGCCGATCGGGCCGTGGCGCTGCTTGCCGATGACGACCTCGGCCTGGTGCTCCAGCCGGTCCATGTCCTCCTGCCATTGCAGGTGTTCGGGCGAGCCTTCGCGGGGCTCGGCACGGCCCAGGTAGTAGCTCTCGCGGTACACAAACATGACGCAGTCGGCGTCCTGCTCGATCGAGCCGGATTCGCGCAGGTCGGACAGTTGCGGCCGCTTGTCCTCGCGCTGTTCGACCTGACGCGACAGCTGCGACAGGGCGATGATCGGCACGCTGAGTTCCTTGGCCAGCGCCTTCAGGGCACCGGTAATCTCCGACACCTCCTGCACCCGGTTCTTCTGGTTGTTGCCCTCGCCGACGGTGATGAGCTGAAGGTAGTCGACGATGATCAGGTCGAGGCCGTGCTCCTGGCGCTTCAGGCGGCGGGCGCGGGCGGCGAGCTTGGAGATCGACAGGCCGCCGGTGGCGTCGATGAACAGCGGGCTCTCGCCGATCTCGACCGCGGCCTCGCGGATCTTGCCGAAGTCGGCGGCGTCGATCTCGCCCTTGCGCAGCTTGTCCGACGAGACGCCCGAGGCGTCGGCCAGAATCCGCATGGCCAGCTGTTCGGCGCTCATTTCCAGCGAATAGAAGGCGACGACGCCGCCGTTGACCGTCTTGCGGCCCTCCGGCGTGGGCTCCCAGCGGTAGTTGCGCGCGATGTTGAACGCGATGTTCGTGGCCAGGGCGGTCTTGCCCATCGACGGACGGCCGGCGAGGACCAGCAGGTCGGAGGGATGCAGGCCGCCGAGCTTGGCGTCGAGGTCGTCCAGATGGGTGGCCAGCCCGGCCAGTTTGCCGTCGCGCTGATAGGCTTCGGCTGCCATCTGCACGGCGCCGCTCAGGGCGCTGGAGAAGCTGACGAAACCGGAGGAGGGCTTGCCGGTTTCGGCCAGGGTATAGAGCTGCTGCTCCGCCTGTTCGATCTGGTCGATGGCGGCGGTTTCGGGCTGGGGCGCCTCGCGGACGATCTCGCCGCCGATGCGGATCAGGTCGCGGCGCAGGGCCAGATCATAGACCACGCGGGCGTAGTCGGGAGCGTTGGCGGCCGGCGGGGCGCGGTCGACCAGGTCGGCGAGGTAGCGCAGGCCGCCGAACTCCTGGAAGGCCGGATCCAGCTTGAACCGCTCCATCAGAATGGTCGGCTCGGCCAGCATGCCCTGACGGATATGGTCCTCGATGGCCTCATACAGGCGCTGGTGGAAGGGCTCATGGAAATGTGAGCCACGCAGCCGGTCGGACAAGCGTTCGAACACCGCATTGTCGAACATCAGCGACCCCAGAAGCGCCTGTTCGGCCTCGAGGTTGTGCGGCATCGAGGGGATGGATCCGGAGTCCATCGGCGACGGGAATTGGACGGGGGCGAAGGCGTTCATCGGGAGCATGTCTTACCCATGCGCGCGGGCTGCGTCAGTCTCGGTCGCAGGCTTCATGGGGAGCGATTCCGGACCGCTGTGGGCAGTCCGGAATTCCGCAGACGGATCAGTTAACGGGCGGCGCAGGGATAGCGCGACCCCATCCACGATCTGATGCCGTCCGTGACGGTCATTCGTTGCCGCCGGGTCTCGGGAATGCCGTTCAGGAAGGCCAGCATCTGGCGGACATCCAGACTGATCCGGTCCGGCGGACAGGCGGGCGGCGTGCGTCCGGCGGTCCGCGCGGTCTCGATCTCGTTCCCCACGGTCCGGAAGGCGCGCTCGACCTCGCCCTTCAGCCGGTGCGCGTCCGGGCGCAGCATGGCGGTCGGGTTCAGGGGGATGCGATTGGCGCGCGTGACGAAGTCATTCAGCGTCATGGCGGACTGTGCCGCTACGGAGCCGGCGGCCAGACAGACGGCCATACCGATGGCGAGTGCGAACTTCTTCATGGTCAATCTCCCCGGACAGCCAAGCTTGGCCGTAACTTTGCGGCGGTATAGCGGCCAAGAGAAAGGGCGCGCCCGACTGGACGCGCCCGATCACTGACTTGTTATCAGAAGGCTTCGGTTCAGGCTTCCGAACCGAGGCCGTCCTGCTGGCCGGCACCGCCGGCGACCATGTCCTTGGCCTGTTCGAGGGCCAGTTCGCGGTCCTCGTCGTAGGCGGCCTTGATCACGTCCTCGCCCTTCGCCTGACGCTCGGCTTCGTCGGCCGAACGGGCGATGTTGATCTTGACGGTGGCCGAGACCTCGGCGTGCAGGCGAACCAGCACTTCGTGGACGCCCAGGGTCTTGATCGGGGTGTTGAGCACGATCTGGCTGCGCTCGACCTTGCCGCCTTCGGCCGTGACAGCCTCGACGATGTCGCGCGCGGCGACCGAACCGTACAGCTGACCCGTCTCACCGGCTTGCCGGATCATGACATAGGTCTGGCCGTCGATCTTGGAGCCGATCGAGCCGGCGTCGGCCTTGTTCTTCTCGTTGCGGGCCTCAATGGCGGCGCGGTCGAGTTCGAACGCCTTCAGGTTCGCGGACGTGGCCCGACGGGCCTTGTCGCGCGGCAGAAGGAAGTTACGGGCGAAGCCGTCCTTGACGGACACGACGTCGCCGATGGCGCCGAGATTATCGACGCGCTCAAGCAGAACGACCTTCATCTTATTTCACCACGTAAGGCAGGAGGGCCAGATAACGGGCGCGCTTGATGGCCTTGGCCAGTTCGCGTTGCTTGATCTGGGAAACGGCGGTGATGCGCGACGGGACGATCTTGCCGCGTTCGCTGATGTAGCGTTGCAGCAGTTTGACGTCCTTGTAGTCGATCTTCGGCGCGCCTTCGCCCGTGAACGGGCAGACCTTGCGGCGACGATAGAAGGGACGGCGTCCGGCGGCGCCGGAGCCGGCCGGCGCGCCCGGCGACGGAGCGGTGGTGTCGGTCATGTTCCGGGTTCCTTAAACGGTGGCTTCGGCGGCGGGGGCGTCGTCGCGGGGCGTGCGCTCACGCTCACGTTCGCGCTCGCGTTCGCGGCGGGCCAGCAGGGGCGACAGCTCCAGGTCGAGCTCCTCGACGCGGACGGTCAGCCAGCGAAGCACATCCTCGTTGATCGACAGCTGACGCTCGACCTCGGCCATGGCCGCGGGCGGGCAGTCGACGGCGAGCAGCGAATAGTGCGCCTTGCGGTTCTTCTTGACCCGATAGGTCAGGTTGCGCAGACCCCAGTATTCGATCTTGGCGACGGTGCCGCCGCCTTGTTCGATCAAACCCTTGATGGTGTCGTTCAGCGCTTCGGCCTGTTGCGCGCTGATATCCTGGCGCGACATGACCGTGTGCTCGTAAAGAGCCATGCGGTGTCTCCCTTGTAGGGCGTCGGCGCGAGGGGACCGGGTAAGTCCTCTCCCACGATGGATCCCGAGGCGGCGGCCGGGATGACTTCCCGAACCCTTTGGAGCTCCGCGACCGGGACCGAAGCCCTGGAAAGGCGGCGCGTATAGGGGAAAAGCGCGGGGGGGGCAAGGCGTGCGGGCGTCGGCCCGGACCGCCTACTCCTGCGGGCGGACCACCATGCAGGTGACGCGGCGTTCGGCGAGGGCGGCGCAGGCGCCCTGGGCGGCCTGTTCGGTCATGCCGGTGAAGCGGGAGCGGTACCAGCCCTCGGCGTTCTGCACCGTCCGTTCGGCGGCGGCGAACTGGCTGCGGAACCGTCGGTTGACCTCGGTCAGCCAGTCGCGCGCCACCGCCTCGTCGCGGAAGGCGCCGACCTGCACCGACCAGCGACCGGCCGGCGACCGGGCCTGGGCGCGCGCGGGCGGAGGCGAGGCCGCGCGGGCGGGCGGGCTGGATCCGCCGTTGAGAATGGCGGTCACGTCCGCGGGACGTTCCGAGGGCGCGGGGGTCGCCCGGATCATCGGAGGCGGCGCGGCGGCGAGGGCGGCGTAGGCGACCCCGCCTGACGCTGTGGTGTCGGACCCGACGCCGGTTGCGGCCTCGTCATCGGAGACCGCGGCGTATTCGACCGGGCCGGAGCTGTCGGGGCTTATGCCGAAACCGCGCGCCTCGAAGAAGGTCTGGGCGATCTGGATGGACTCGCCGCGGGCGCGGGCGCGTTCGACCTCGAAGCCGGTGTCCATCAGGGCGGCGACATGCTGGTTCCGGCTGGCCGTCGAGCGCCCGCCGAGGACGATGGTGATCAGCCTGCGGCCATCGCGCACCGCCGTGGCCGCGAGATTGTATCCCGAGGCGTTGGTGAAGCCGGTCTTGAGGCCGTCATAGCCGGCGCCGCTGCGCAGCAGGCCGTTGGTGTTGCGATACTCCCGACCATTGTAGACCCAGTCGTGCTGGCCGAAATAGCGGTAGTACTGCGGATAGTCGCGCATCACCGCGCGGGCCAGGATGGACAGGTCGCGGGCCGTCGTCACCTGCCGGCTGTCGGGCAGGCCGTTGGGATTGTAGTAGCGGGTCTGGGTCATGCCCAGTTCGCGGGCCTTCTGCGTCATCAGGGTCGCAAACCCGCTCTGGGAGCCGCCGATATGTTCGGCGATGACCATCGCCATGTCATTGGCGCTGCGCACTGCCGTGGCGCGCATGGCGTCGTCCATGGTGATGGTCTGGCCGGCCGCGAGACCGAGTTTGGACGGGGGCTCGCTGGCGGCGCGGACCGAGACGGTCAGCACGTCATCCGGCTTCACCTTGCCCTCCGCGAGCGCTTCGAAGGCGAGGTACAGGGTCATCACCTTGGTGATGGAGGCCGGAAAGCGGCGGCTGTCGGCGTGGCGGGCGAACAGCACCTCGCCGGACTCGGCGTCGAGCACGATCGCGGCGTAGCGGCTGTTGTCCGAAGACTGGGCGACCAGCGGCGGGGTCGTCGGCGTCATCGCCAGGGCGGCGACCAGAAGCAGCGACAGGAATCCACGGCGGATCAGGGCGGAGATCGGCAAAGGCAGGCCTCTCAGTAGATTAGCGCGACGGCGGCCCCACCACGCGACGCTGACGAGAGGCTATCATGGGGCCCGCGGGTTTCGTGACGGTAAACAACCAGTCAACGATTTTGTGAAGTTTTGTGCAGCGCACCATTTTTCCTTGACGTGACTTCGCACCTGCACCATATGAGCCCCTGTCGCGATGGTTCGCTCCATGGCGCACGACATTCCAGCGGCCCCCCGCCGCGAAGATCTTCAGGAGACCATCATGGCTGACGCCACCGCCGATACCGTCAAGAAGACCGTCGAAACCGCCGCCGCCACCGTCAAGGCGTCGGCCGACAAGGCCCAGGCCGCGTTCCAGGCCAATGCCGAGCAGGCCCAGGCCGCCGGCGCCAAGGCTTTCCGTGACGTCGCCGACAAGTCGGCCGCCGGCATCAGCGAGCTGAACGTCCAGGGCAAGCAGAACCTGGAGGCCATCGTCGCCTCCGCCGCCGCCGCCCAGACGGGCGTCGAGGCCCTGTCGGCCCAGACCGCCGCCTTCACCAAGAAGTCCTGGGAAGACGGCGTCGCCGCCGCCCAGTCGATGTCGCAGGCCCGTTCGATCCAGGAGCTGCTCGAGCTGCAGACGACCTGGGCCAAATCGGCGACCGAAGCCTATCTGGCCGAAGTCACCAAGGCGACGGACGTCCTGACCGCCTCGGTCAAGGACAGCTTCAAGCCGATCAACGAGCGCGTCACCGCCTCGGTCGAAAAATTCCAGGCCGCCCGCTAAGGCGAATGCCGCTTCAGCAGGCGTAGTCTGCAAACATACGAGGGGCCCCGGCGGAAACGCCGGGGCCTTTTTCGTTTCTCCCTCCCCGAAGTGGGGAGTGATGACCGGCAAAGCCGATCGAGCGACGGCGCGCGCAGCGATCCGGGTGGGGAGAGGGCGGCGGCAAGCCGGGTCGGTGGATGTTTCGCACATCCCCGCCCGGGCGCGTCTTCGCCTCGCCGTCCCTCCCCACTTCGGGGGAGGGAGAATTGGGGCGCCCACTCAAGAGTGACTTGCCGCACCTTCAAATCAGGCCATCATTCCCTATCTGAGCCATCGACTCTCCCCACACGGATTACGAATGCCGCCGTCCCGCAGGCCAGGTGAACAACACGGTGGAGGCCTCGGCGCCGCCACCGTCACCGAGACCAAGCCGAAGCTTCAAAAGCCCTCGCTGTACCGGGTGCTGATCCTGAACGACGACTACACGCCAATGGAGTTCGTCATCTATGTGCTGGAGCGGTTCTTCCAGAAGGACCGCGAGGCCGCGACTCGCATCATGCTGCATGTGCATCAGC
>JAUYAG010000039.1 GCA_030693575.1 Brevundimonas sp.
GCCGAACCTGGTCGTGGAATACTATTCCTCGTAAGGGCGCTAACGCTCGCGACGCGGTCGCTCACTGCTTGAGCGCGGACTGCGAAACTACAGCCCGCGTCGGGTCGAGAAGGCGGAGCCTTCTGACCGCGGGCCAGGAACAAGGAAGGCCCCGGAGCGATCCGGGGCCTTTTTTCTGTCCGATGCACCGGTCTTCCATTGCTCTCCGAACAGGCGCATTTTGGCGACCGTTCAGGGGATCGGCGGGAGGCCGGGGATGAAACGCATCGCTATGCTGGCCACCGCCATTGCCCTCACCGGCCTGATGCCGGGCTGCACGGCCGTGCAGGAGATGGCGGGCGCTTTCCGCTCTCCGGGGACCGCCGCCGTCCTGCCCGGCCAGGTCGAGCCCGTCCATGCCGCGGCCATCGCCCGCGACGAGGCGGTGTTCTGGGTCACCTCGAACGGCTGCACGGCCAAGGAAGACATCGCGCCGGTGGTGCGATCCTCCAGCGACGGACCGATCATCACCCTGCGCCGGATCAAGGAAGACCGCTGCCGCGAAAGCCTGCCCGAGGGGACCGAGATTCGCTGGTCGTTCGAGGAACTGGGCCTGGCGCCCGGATCGCGCCTGTCGGTGGACAATCCCTACCAGCTGCCGCCGACCTGAGTTCAGACCGCCTTGCCGGCCATCGCGTCCGCATCGACGGCGCTGATCTGGGTGTGGACGATCGACACCGTGGTGCCGGGGCGGCTGCCGATCACCTTGACGCGGGCGCCCAGCTGTTTGGCCAGGGCCTCGACGATGCTGGTGCCGAGGCCGGGCGTGGCGCTGGCGGCGTCCTTGGGCATGCCGACGCCGTCATCGGCGACGGCCAGGGTCCAGTTCGGTCCGTGGGCCTGATAGCTGACGGTGATCCGGCCCTTACGCCCGCCGGGGAAGGCGTGTTTCAGCGAGTTGATCACCAGCTCGGTGACGATGAGGCCGAGACTGACCGAGATGTCGGCATCCACGGCGCTGTCGTCGCAGTCGACGTGCAGCGACAGCTGGTCGTGGTCCCGGATCATGGAGGCGCCGACGCTGATGCACAGCTGGTCGAAATAGGCCCTCAGCGCGACCTCGCCGAGGCGTGAGGCGGCCAGCTGCTGTTGCAGGGCGGCGACCGACATGACCCGGCTGTGGGCGTCGGTCAGGGAGGTACGGGTCTCGTCGGACTGGGATTTCCGGGCGCTCTGCAGGATGACGCTGGCGATGATCTGCAGGCTGTTGGCGACGCGGTGCTGGACCTCCTGCAGCAGGATCGCCTTTTCGCGCAGCAGATCGTCCTTCAACTTCTCGCTGGCCCGGGCTTCGGTGATGTCCGACATCCCCAGCAGCAGGCGGACCGCGGCGCCGTCGCCATAGGCCAGCAGATGGGCGTTCAGGAGCAGGCAGCGCAGGCCGAGGCGTTTGCTCTTCAGTTCCATTTCATAGGCACTGACGGCGGCGGCGCCGGACAGGGTGGCGGTGAGCAGGGACCGTAGTCGCGGGAGGTTCCACTCGCCGTCGCCGAGGCCGAGGAAGGGTTCGCCCACGGCGCCCGTGGGGTCGATCTGGAAGGCCTCGAAGAAGGAGGCGCTGGCGGCGATGACATTCAGGTCGCCGTCGAGCAACACCAGCGGCGCAGTCGACGATCCCACAACAGCCAGGGCAAGGCTGAGTGAACCGTTGTTTTCGATTGGCGTGGGGGCAGCCAAGGCTGGCCCTCCAGATAGTTACCGGAGACTCGCGGAGCGAAAGTCTTACCCGTCGTAAATTGTCGGCAAGAAACAGCAGCCTCGATCCTTGATCGGGCCAGCCTTGGAATGAGTGCTAGCATGTATTGGTTGCGTCCCGACCATGGAATCGACCGGACCGGCGCAGGCTGATCGAGGGAACCAATACCGGAAACCGAGGTTTGGGCAGCGATGTTTACGGTCGCACAGTGCCTGGCCAAGGCAATGGAACTGGAACAGCGGGCCGCCGAGCGCCACGCGCCGGAGGTCTGTGCAGATTTCAGCGACATGGCCCTGCAATGGCGACGTCTGGCCGGCCGGGCCATGGTTCAGGACCAGCGCGCCGCGACGATCATGGGCACCAGCCAACCTTGGGCGGTTGATGTTGAGGCCGTTGCCGATTCCAGCGACAGCGGCAATCTGCCGGTGGGCGTCCACCTGGTCGGCGGCTAGCGCCGCTCGAAGGTCGGCAGCATATCGGCCGGGATGCGGTGAGGCCGCATGGTCGTCGCGTCGACCAGCACCCATTCGGTGACGCCCTGGGCGCAGACCCGGCCTTCGCCGTCCTCGATCCGGACATAGCGGTTGAAGCGCGGCCCGTGGGGGTCGCCCACCCAGGTCCGGGCCACGACGCCAACCGAATCCGGCATCAGCGGGCGGAAATAGTCGATCTCGTGCCGGGTCCCGACCCAGGACCAGCGGGCGCGGGTGTCTTCGTCGAAGCGGGCGTTCCAGTGAGCGGTGCCCGCGTCCTGCAGCCAGCCGACATAGACGACATTGTTGACGTGGCCGTTGTCGTCGATGTGCTCGGGACGGACCTCAAGCGGGACCACGAAGACCTCGCGGTCGGCGCGGGGTTCGAGGACCGCGCGCGCCATCAGGCGTCGGCTTGCTCGCCGAGCGGAACGCCCTTTTCGGCCATGAGGGTCTGAAGTTCGCCGGCGTTGAACATCTCGCGCACGATGTCGGAGCCGCCGACGAATTCGCCCTTCACATACAGCTGGGGAATGGTCGGCCAGTCGCTGAAGGTCTTGATCCCGTCGCGCAGGCCCTCGTCCTGCAGCACGTCGACACCGACGAAGTCCGCGCCGATGTGGTCGAGGATCTGGACGGCCAGCGAGGAGAAGCCGCAACGCGGCGCGTCGGGCGAGCCCTTCATGAACAGCACCACGGCATGCTGGTTCAGCGTGTCGGCGATGAAGGCGTGGATGGGGTCGGCTGGTGCTTGATCGGTCACGGACGCTGGCCTTTCAGTGAAGGGCGTCAGGTATGGACCGGGCGCGCGCCGGTCAAGGGCGTCACGCCGCCTTGGCACCCGCGACCCGGGCCATTTCAATCTGCGCCGCAAGGCCGGGCGGCATGTCGCGGTCGGGCACCTGGGACAGGGTGTTCAGCCGTTCGATGTCGCTGGCCTCGATCATCACGCTGGACACCGAAGGGTCGGTCAGGGCGTAGGCCAGGCAGATGGCCTCGGCCGACCAGTTGTTGGTGCGATGCAGGAAGGCGAAGTTGCCGGCGTGGGCCAGCGGGCTCTCCACGGGCTTGGGTCCGGCGCCGAAGCCGAAAAGGCCCTTCTTCTGCACATGGACGGTCGCGGCCTTTTTCGCCGTGTTCAGGCTGTCGGGGAAATAGCCATAGACGAGGATGGCCATGTCGCCTTCCTGGGCGGCCCGCAGGCGGGAACGGACCTGCCAGCTGGCATTGACGTGGAACGGCGTGGCCAGGACGTCGAAGGCGCCGGTCGAGACATAGGTGTCCATGACCTCGCCGTCGCCGGAGATGCCGAGCAGCCGCACCCGCTCGGTGGCGCGCAGGGCCTTGAGGGCGTTCAGCGTCGACTGCGGCAGTTCGTGGTCGCCGGGCTCGTCGAGGATGGCGAGGTCGAACCAGCCGAGACCGGATGCGTGCAGCGCCTTGTCGATGGCCGAGGTGATGCCCTGGGCGGAGAAGTCGCGGTCCGAGCCGCGGCGGCCGTCGCCGGCGCCGAGGGTCAGGGACACCTGCACCAGCTTGCGATCGACGTGTTTCAGGGCCTGACCAAGAACCTCGGCCAGCACGGGGTCGGCGTTTTCCAGCCGATACGAGTTGATGCCCGCTTCCAGCGCCGAATAGATCAGTTCGCGCCCGGCCTCCGGACCGCCGGCGATGTCGCGGGCACCGAGGCTGAGGGTCAGGCAGGAAACGGCCTGTCCGGTCAGGCCAAAGGGACGGTAGCGCATCGGGTCAGGTTCCCTGCGAGGTCGAAGGGGGCGGGGCGGAGGTCTCGAGGGCCAGGGCATGCAGCTCGCCGCCCATGTGGCCCTTCAGGGCGGCATAGACGAGCTGGTGCTGGCGGACGCGCGGCAGGCCCGCGAAGGCCGCGGCCACGATGCGCGCGCGATAGTGGTCGCCGTCGCCGGCCAGATCCTCGATCAGGATCTCGGCGTCGGGAAAGGCTTCGGTCAGATAGGCGCGAAGCGTTTCGACGGGCATGGGCATGGAACGGGCGGTCTCCGGATTCACCGGAGATGATGGCGCGTAAACCTTAATGGGGGGCTACGGCGCGGCGCCATCCGGGCGGGGTCGGACCGCTGGAAGGTTCATCACAAAGGGCACACCGGTGTCACAAAGGACACGACGGGACCGGGGGTGCGTTACGGTCCGTGTCTTCCTCCGCGCGTCTTGAGATCGCGGCGTAAGCCGCATTGATTCAAGACATGGGCGCGGGTCCGGCGTCTTTTCACTGCATCGACGGCGGGTTCTGCCCTGTCATCCTCTCAGGACCCGTTGTGTCCTTCGTGAATCCCTTTGTGTTCGTTGTGATGAACCCGCTGTGGTCGGGGCAAGGGAGCGGAAGGCGCGTCAAGCTAGCGGGCCATCCGCTCCAGCAGCACGACGGGCGAACCTTTGTAGGTGGTCTCGACATAGGGCGTGTAGCCCGCCCGCGCCGCCAGCGCGTGCGAAGGGGCGTTGTCCGGCGAGATCATGCAGACCGTGCGCGCGGCGTTCAGGGTGTCATCGCACCAGGCCAGGGCCGCGGACACGGCCTCGAAGGCGATCCCCTGGCCCTGGAAGCGCGGGGCCACGCCCCAGCCGAGCTCGGGCGCGTCGAAGGCGGGATCGAGGATGCGGTGATAGTCCAGCACCCCGACGCTGCCGACATAGTCGCCGGTCGTCGTCTCGCGGATCGCCCAGTTGCCGTAGCCGACGGCTTCCCAGTGGCCGATGTCACGCAACAGGCGGAACCAGACGTCCTCGGACGTCAGGGGGACGGGGAAGATCGCCGTGGCGAAGGCCGGGTCGGCCCAGAGCGCATTCAGGTCCGGCAGGTCGGAGACCTGCATGGGCGTCAACGTCAGGCGGTCGGTGATGAGGAGGGTCATGGAGCCTCGAACAGGGCGCCGGCGCGCTCGATCCGGGTGTGGCCGGCGGCGTCGGTGACGGCCCAGGTGAAGCCGGTCTGCAGGGCGAAGGCCCCGGCACGGCCCTGTTTGTCGAGCGCCAGCAGGGCGACCTGGGACCCCGCCACCTTCGTCCCGCGCAGCCGGGCCAGGCGTTCGATCACGCTGCGGCAGGCGGCGGTGGGGTCGAGGCCGTGGCGCATGGCCTCGACCACCGAATGGGCCCCGGCGACGCGGACGACGTCCTCGCCGACGCCTGTGGCGGTGGCACCGCCGACCTCGTCATCGACATAGAGGCCCGCGCCGATGATCGGGCTGTCGCCGACGCGGCCGCGCATCTTGAAGGCCATGCCGGAGGTCGTGCAGGCCCCGGCCATGCGCTGGTCCGCGCCGATGGCCAGCAGGCCGATGGTGTCATGGTTGCCCGGTCCGCCGGGCATGGAGCGCCAGTCGGTGTTCTCGGAGTTGGGGCGAGGAGCGTAGTTCGCGGTCTTCAGCCACTCCCGCCAGGCCGCCTCGGCGCGGGGGGTGAGCAGGGTCTGGGCCTCGAAGCCCTGTTCGAGGGCGAAGGTCCGCGCACCCTCGCCGACCAGCATGGTGTGCGGCGTATGCTCCATCACCCGCCGGGCGACGGAGACGGCATGGACGACGTCCTCCAGCGCGCAGACCGCGCCGATATCCCCGGCCCAGGTCATGACGCAGGCGTCCAGCGTGACCCGGCCGTCGCGGTCGGGCAGGCCGCCGTAGCCGACCGAGGAATTGCTCTCGTCCGCCTCCGCCACGCGACCGCCGGCCTCGACCATGTCCAGCGCCGAGCCGCCGTTGGCCCGCGCCGCGATGCCGGCGGCGTTGGCCGCGGCACCGAAGTCCCAGGTCGAGACCATGACGGCGGGGGCGGCGGGCCGGGCGCGGGCGGCGGTTGCGAGCGCCGCGACCGGACCGGCGGCCAAAAGGGTTCTGCGCGAGGGGCCGCTCACATCAGCCCCAGTTGTTTGAAGCTTGAAACACCACCGCGGCCGACGATCAGATGGTCGTGGACGCTGAGGTCCAGCGCGCGGGCGGCCTCCACGATCTGGCGGGTCATCTGGATGTCCGGCCGGGACGGGGTCGGGTCGCCGGACGGGTGGTTGTGGACGATGATCATCGACTTGGCCGACAGCTCCAGCGCCCGGCGCACGACCTCGCGCGGATAGACCGGAGCATGGTCGATGGTGCCGCGGTTCTGGATCTCGTCGAGGATCAGCTGGTTACGGTTGTCGAGATAGAGGACCCGGAACTGCTCGCGCGCCTCATGCTGCAGGGACAGGCGGACATAGGCGACCAGGGCGGTCCAGGACGAGATGACGGTGCGTTTGTTCGCCTCCTCCTTGATGACCCGACGCGCGACCTCGTGCAGGGCGGCGAGGTCGAGGGCGGTTTCCGCGCCGATACCCTTCATTCGGCCCTTCGTGTCCTCGGCCTTGACCGTGATCAGGTCCTCGACCGGGGCGGCCAGCACCGCCGCCAGCGAGCCGAATCGGGCCAGCAGGGCCTTGGCGATGGGTTTGACGTCGCCCTGCGGCTGGCTGCGAAACAGGAAGAGTTCGAGCAGTTCATAGTCGGGCAGGTGATGGATGCCGGCGCCACGCGCGCGGTCGCGCAGGCGCTCGCGGTGGCCGGTGTGGTGGGGTTTGGGTGCGGGCGGCGGGGCGGTGGCGTCCATGGTCAGGCGGCGGCGCGGCGGTTCGAAACCCGGAGCTCGAAAAAGTCGTAGGGAAAGATGACCTTGCCGCTATCGCCGCGCCGGACGATGCCGTTCTTGATCAGGCCGGTGACGTCGCCGTGCACCGCCTTGACGTCGCGATCGACCTTTCGCGCTACCTCGCGGATGCTCATCTCGCCAGCGCCCGCCATGGCGGTCAGTATGTCCCACCGCTTGCCGGTCAGGATGCGCCACAGCAGGTCGGATGTGATGAAGCTGATCTCGGCGTAACCCTTCCCGACACCCTCAAAGGCGCTGTGGAAATCGGCGCGAACCTCGTCAATCGTCCTCACGCTGAACACGACCGTTCTGAACTCGCCACTCTCGTAGCGTTCGCCAGAAGTCGTCGTCGAGTCGATTGAGGTCATGAAATTCATAGGGCACCTCCGCGTCATCGATGTGGACGTGGTCGCCTTTGCCCCGCTCGTTGTCGAAACGAACGACGCAGACCTCGTCGCAGACGAAGGCCAGACTGTATTTGTAGAAATGGGTCGAGCCGACGACCGGGGCAGCCACCTCCCAAATTCGAAGGTATGCGGTCTCACCCTCGCCGACGACGACCTCGTCCCCACGGACCAGTCGCGCCTTCATGTTGGAGAGTACTCCAACACGGCCCGTGTTGTCAAACGGTCCAACAATGCCTCCCGCCCGTGCGGAAGAGCAACCTATCCTAGAATTTCGGCCGGAACAGCCCCGCCGGGCTGGCGCTGAACAGCTCGACGCCGGTCTCGGTCACGCCGCAGCTGTGTTCGCACTGGGCCGAGAGGGACTTGTCGCGGGTCACGGCGGTCCAGCCGTCGGACAGGACCTTCACGTGCGGCTTGCCCAGGTTCACCATCGGTTCGACGGTGAAGAACATGCCGGGCTTGAGCGTCGCGCCCTCGCCGCGGCGGCCGTAGTGCAGGACGTTGGGGCTGTCGTGGAACAGCCGGCCGATGCCGTGGCCGCAGAAGTCGCGAACCACCGACATGCGGTTGGCCTCGACCACCTGCTGGATGGCGTAGCCGATGTCGCCGAAGGTGTTTCCCGGCTTGATCATCGCCAGACCGGCCTCGAGCGAGTCATAGGTGACGTCGATCAGTTTGCGGGCGCGGGCGTTGATCTCGCCGACCGCATACATGCGGCTGGAATCGCCATGCCAGCCGTCGACGATGACGGTGTGGTCGATGTTGACGATGTCGCCGTCCTTCAGAACCTTGTCGCCGGGAATGCCGTGGCAGACGACGTGGTTGATCGAGGTGCAGATCGTCTTCTCATAGCCCTTGTAGCCGAGGCAGGCGGGCAGGGCGCCGTGGTCGAGGGTGAACTCGCGGATGCGGTCGTCCAGCTCGCCCGTGGTCACGCCGGGGACGACGTACGGCGTGATCATGTCGAGCGCCTGACCCACCAGACGGCCGGCCGCGCGCATGCCCTCCCACATCGCCTCGTCCTCGTGGACGCGGATCTCGTGGGTGCGGACGAAGGCGTCGCTGTCCAGTTCGGGGGTCTCGTACATGGGGGGCTTTCGGGCGGCGGCAGGCTCGGTTCAGATGGCCATCATAGCACAGATGCTCAAGGCGACACGATGACCGGACGACCGCGGCAGTCTAGCGTGCGGACATGACCGAATCCTCTCCCACCGCCGCCGTCCTGATCATCGGCGACGAGGTCCTGTCCGGCCGGACGCAGGACACCAATCTGAACACCATCGCCCGGTTCCTCGCGGCGCTGGGGATCGACCTGATGGAGGCCCGGACCATCGGCGACCGCAAGGACCAGATCGTCGACAGCCTGAACGCCCTGCGGTCCGCGCACGACTATGTCTTCACCACCGGTGGCATAGGGCCGACCCATGACGACATCACCGCCGACGCCGTCGCGACGGCCTTCGGCGTGGCCTTGCCGGAGCATCCGGATGCGATCGCCATTCTGGCGCGGCGCTATGGCGACGACTTCAATGCGGCGCGGCGGCGGATGGCGCGGATCCCCGAGGGTGGGACGCTGATCGCCAATCCGGTGACTGACGCGCCGGGGTTTCAGGTCGGCAATGTCTTCGTCATGGCCGGGGTGCCGAAGATCATGACGGCTATGCTCGAGGATGTGGCCCCGCGGCTGCGCACCGGGGCGGTGGTGCATGCGCGAACCATCCGGGTGTCGGGCGTCGGCGAGGGGGATGTGGCGGAGATACTGACCGCGGCGGCGCGGGCGGAGCGCGAGATCAGCTTCGGCAGCTACCCGTTCGGGCACGGATCGGTGGGGGAGATGGGGACCCATCTGGTGGTGCGGGGACGCGACGAAGCGAAGGTGGAAATGGCGGTCGAGGGGCTGCTGGCCGAGCTCAAGGCAGCGGGGGTGGCGGCGGCTCAGATCTGATCCTTCTCCCTATGGGAGAAGGTGGCCCGAAGGGCCGGATGTGGGTGGGCTCTTTCCGTCGGCGCAAGCCGCCGCTCCGGACAGCGACACGGCTCACGCCGAATGGCGTCATCCGACCCACACCCTTTCGCCTTGCCGATCGCTTCGCTCCCGGAGGCTCAAGCCCTCTCCCACTGGGAGAGGGTCAGCGTTGGAACGCCTCGGCCACGGCCTGATACGCCGGATTGGCCCGGGCCTGTGCATCAAGAAGCAGGGCGCTTTCGTTCGGACGATTCTTGCCCTCGGCCCGGACCAGCCAACTGTCCGTGTCGCGCAGGCCCCAGGTGGTGAAGGCGTAACGCTGGCGTTCGGGCAGGGCCATGAAGGCCTCGGCCAGTTCGCCGACGCGGGCGACCTGCTGGGCGCGCTTCTGGGCCGTTGTGCGCAGGTCGGGCATCCGGCCCCCGTCGCGCTCCATCGGGAAATCCAGCTCCGAGACGTGAATCGGCAGGCCCAGGGAGGCGGCGTCGCGCATGAAGGCGGTGATCTGTCCGGCCGGGATCTCGATGTCGAGATGGGACTGGGTGCCGATCCCGCCGATGGGCGCGCCGAGCTTCAGCAGGCGCTCGACCAGACGCAGGAAGGTCGCGCCCTTCCGGGGGATGTTCTCGAGATTGTATTCGTTGAGGAACAGGACGGCGTCGGGATCGGCCTGTTTCGCCTGTTCGAAGGCGCGGACCATATAGCCGTCCATGCCGAGCGCCCGGCTCCAGTGACAGTCGCGGAGCCCGTTGCCGTCCTCGGCCACGGGTTCATTGACCACGTCCCAGCCGGCCATCCGGCCCCGGTAGCGACCGACGAAACTGGTGATGTAGCGGTCGTATTCGGCACCGAAACGGGCGCGGGACAGTTTCGCATCGTCGAAGATCTCCGCCCCCTGGGAGTACCAGATGACGGTATGGCCATGGACGCGCAGACCGTTGTCACGCGCGAAGGCGACGACCCGGTCGGACGGCTCGAAGTCGTAGCTGAAGCCGGGGCCGAGGGTGCGCTCCATCTTCTGCTCCCATTCGGGCGTCAGCTGGGAGCAGTGGCGCAGGGTCTGCTCGACCCAGTCCGGCTGGTCGAGCTGCCAGGTCATGCCGGTCGCGCCGAACGGGAAGGGCGCGAGGGACTTCAGTGGCGGTGGCAGCGGGCCGGCGGCGGTCTGGGCCGAGGCGAGACGGTCGCAGGCAGCAAGGGCCAGCGGCGCGGCGAGAAGGAGGCGGCGGCGGGTTACCACGTCCTTCTCCCCTTGCGGGAGAAGGTGGCAGCCGAAGGCTGACGGATGAGGGGTCTCACCGGCGGCGAGAATTCGTAATCGTTTGTGGATTGCCGGGTCGTGCGGTGCGACCCCTCATCCGACCCGCTGCGCGGGCCACCTTCTCCCGCAAGGGGAGAAGGAAAGGAGCCCCTAGCCGGCACGCCGGCGCAGGCCCAGTTCGTCGAAGGCCGCCGTTTCGCGCTTGCCGGCGGCGATCGCGGCGTTGAGGCGGGTCATTTCGGCGACGTGTTCAAACTTCTTCAGTTCCTCGAAGGCACCGGTCAGGGCGTCGCGGGCGCCTTCCTCCTCGGCGTCGATGACGACGACGTCGGCCTCGGCCGCGCCCTTGCGCAGCTTCCAGCCGTTCAGATAGGCCTGCAGCATCATGGCGGCGTCGGCGTCGTCGCGGGCGCGGTCCTGCTCGATCTCGGCCTCGGCCTCGAGCACCGCGATACGCATTTCGGCGGAGGCGCGGCGGGCGGTGATCTCGGCCAGACGTTTCTGGAGCGTCTCGACCTCGTAATTCGAGATCCGGATCAGCGATTGGGCCCAGTTGCTCATGCGTACGCGCTCCAGAGGGTCAGGGTCACTGCACCATGCCCTGATTCAGAATTGCTTCCAGCCGGGTAAAGGAATCGGAAAGACCGGTGTGGTCGTCCTTGTCCTGGCCGAGGAAGGCCTCCAGTGCCGGGTTCAGGGCGATGGCCCGGTCGACCATGGGGTCGGCCCCGGCGCGATAGGCGCCGATCCGGATCAGCTCTTCCATATTGCCGTAGTCCGACAGGCACTGGCGGGCGCGCTTGTTCAACTCTCGCTCGGGCGGCGTCTGGCAGCCGGGCAGGGTGCGGCTGACGGATTTCAGCACGTCGATGGCCGGGAAGCGCCCGCGCTCGGCGATCTTGCGGTCCATGACGATGTGGCCGTCCAGAATGCCTCGCACGGCGTCGGCGATCGGCTCGTCATGGTCGCCGCCGTCGACCAGCACGGTGAACATGGCGGTGATTGGCCCGGCGGTGGTGCCGTCCGGACGGACCGGACCCGGCCCCGCGCGCTCCAGCAGTTTCGGCAGTTCGGTGAAGACGGTCGGGGTGTAGCCCTTGGTGGTTGGCGGCTCGCCGGCGGCGAGGCCGATCTCGCGCTGGGCCATGGCGAAACGGGTGACGGAGTCCATCAGGCACAGGACCTCGAGGTCCTGATCCCGGAAATATTCGCAGATGGCCATGGTCATATAGGCTGACTGGCGACGCTTCAGGGCCGGCTCGTCGGAGGTGGCGACGACGACGACCGCGCGACGCAGGCCTTCCTCGCCCAGGGTCTCCTCGACGAACTCCCGGACCTCCCGGCCCCGTTCGCCGATCAGGCCCACCACGACGACATCACAGGTGGCCTGTTTGGCCAGCATCGACAGCAGCACCGACTTGCCGACACCGGAGCCGGCGAAGATGCCGAGGCGCTGGCCGCGGCAGGGGGTGGTGACGACGTCCATGGCGCGGACGCCGAGGTCGAGCCGCTCGCCGACACGTCCGCGCGAATGGGCCGGGGGCGGCGGCGCGCGCAGGGGATAGGCGGCAGGCCCCTGGGGCAGGGGACCCTTGCCGTCGATGGGCTGGCCGAAGGCGTCGATGATCCGGCCCAGCCAGGCGGTGGTCGGGCGCACGCTGGCGGCGGCGGAGACGATGCGGATATCGGCGCCGGGGGCCACGCCCTCGACCGGACCGAAGGGCATCAGCAGGGCCTTGGCGTCGCGGAAGCCGACGACCTCGGCGGGCAGGGGGCACAGGTGTCGCCGCTCGATCTCGGCCCGGGCCCCGACCGACAGGCGCGAGAGCCCGCCCCGGGACTCGATCAGCAGGCCGTTCACCCCCGCGACCTTGCCGGTCACGACCAGCGGGTCGATCGCTTCAACGGCGGCGGCGAGAGCGTGCAAATCAAGAGGTCCCCAAACAGACCTTAACGGATGCGGGATCGTGGTTAACGGGGAATGAAGCTTGCGAGCCTGCGGTCTATTCGACGGGACGATAGGCCTTGAAACTGTCCGGTGCCTCCGGTGAGAGCTCGATCGCTGCGGCCTTGTCAGCTTCACCTTCGGCGATTTGACCGAGCGCGATGCGGGCGAGGCCTCGTCCATAGAGAGATGTCGCGAGAATGGGCTCCACGGCGAGCGCCGCCTCATAGGCGGCAAGGGCCGCTGTCATCTCTCCCCGCTGCAACAGCACCCGCGCGCGGCTTCCCAGATAGTTGGCGCGGTCTGGCGCGATGGCCAGCGCGGCGTCGCAGTCCCTCAGCGCCTGGTCCAGCATCACGCCGGCCTCGGCAGCGATCCAGCACAGGCTGTTCAGGACACTGGCGTCGCCGGGATTGATGGCGCGCCAGGCGTCGAAGTCGCGTCTGACGAGATCAAGCCGATCGAGGGCGATGGACGTCTTGGCGCGCAGCCTCAAGGCGGCGGCCAGTTCCTCGGGGTGATCGGCCACGACGACATCCAGAATGTCCGACGCCTCCTGGGCCTTCCCGCGTTCCAGCTTCAGCGCGGCCTGATTGAGCAGCACCCCGGGGGCCGAGGGATCGGCCTCGGCCAGGGCGTCCATTTCTGCATCGGCCTGTTCCGTCCGGCCGGCCTGTTCGAGAACGCCGATGCGCCGGAGCTTCAGGGGGACGTCGGTGGGGCGGGCGGCGATCAGGGTGTCGATGTCGCGGAGCGCCCGATCATACTGTTCCAGAGCCAGATAGGCCTGGGACCGGGTGCCGAGCGCGAAGTCGTCGCCCGGCGCCTGGCGCAGGGCCCGCGAAAGCTCGATCACGGCGTCGTCGAAGCGCCCGTCGTTCATGGCGAGCAAGGCGTTGCCGTTCATCGCGACCTGTTCGGAGGGGTCGATGTCGACCGCCTTTTCCAGATCCGCCACCGCACCCTCGAGATCGCCGGTCCAGAACCGGTAGACGCCGCGGTTGGCCCATGCGGCGCTGCTTGTGGGGTCGAGTTCAATGGCGCGGCCGGCCGCCTCGGCAGCGCCCGCCGAGTCACCGCTTCGCGACAGGGCCAGGGCGCGGTCGAGCCAGCCGCTCGCGGTAGCGGGCGCGTCGGCGGCCCAGGCCGCGCGATCGGAGTCGGAGGGGCGATAGTTCCGGTCAGGGAAGACCCTCGGGGGGTCGAACCGCCGGGTGAGTTCCTCGGCGCGAACCCGGTCCGCCTCGGCGGCGGAGATCTCGTCCGTCAGGCTGCGCAGGCTCAGGTCGACCGTGACCAGATCGCCCTCCAGAACCATGGTGCGACGCGTATGGTGGCCGAGTTCGGTCCGGTCGACGGCGCCGCCGGAAACCCGGAACCCCCGTCCGCCTTCCGGCAGGCGCAAGGTCGCAACCTGCCGGGAGTAGGTCGGATGGCTGATCGCATAGGGGGCGTTCCGGAACGGCCCTTCGGACCGCTCCAGACTGCTGATGGGAAGATAGGTCGCGCCCGGAGGGACGACGCCCTGGGTGCCCCAGTTCAGCGAAATCGTACCCGTCATGGTGAGGGTCAGGACGTTGGCCTCGACGTCATAGTTCGAGCCGACCTCGGTGATCGTCGGATTGCCGAGCTGGGCCGACCAGATGGAGCGCAGGCCCTGGTCCCTTTGTGTGGCCGGGATGAGCCCGATCTGGCCCCCGAGCGCCGCCGCGCCGTCACCGCGCATGATGAGCGTCCCGGTCACGACCGCGGGGGCGTAGAGGCCGGCGGAGGCATCGACGGCGACTATGGTTTCGGAATCCGGCACCGTCCGGGGCGCGAGGTTCAGGGCCTCGAGCTGCGCCTCCGGTCCGGTGAGTGGCAGGGCCCAACGGAAGGGGGGGACGGCGATATCCTCCAGCTTCCGGTCGCCGGTGCGGGTCCCGTCCAGCCAGTAGACGGAGTCGCCGATGACAGCGCGAACCAGCACATGGTCGAAAGCCGAGACCATGGGCAGCCGGTCGGGCATGCCGTCGCCGTTCAGGATGCTGACGGCGGCGGGCTGGGCCTCTATGCCGAGACCATCGAGCAGGGCGAGCAGCAGGACGGTCTTGCCCTTGCAGTCGCCGAGCCGGCGGTTCCAGGTTTCCTCGGCCGTGGCGGGAGTCAGGCCGCCCTCGCCCATCATCAGCGCGACGTAGCGGACCTGATCCTGAACCAGGCGCAGGGCGGCGGCGGCCCGGACGGCCGGATCATCGGACAGGGCCCGGATGCGTTCGATTTCGGCCTGCAGCGAGGAGCCGGGCTCGATCCGGCGGGACCGGTCATAGAGAGGCTTGAGCACCACGGCGATGTCGGACCAGTCGCGATAGTCGGTCAGCTCGATGAGGCGCAGGGCGCGGAGCCGGGTCGGAATGTCATCCGGCACGGGCACCGGCTGGAGCGCGTTCAACTCCAGTTCGACGACGGACTGGCCGCCGCTGCGACGGACGGGAAGCGGGGTCCAGTCGTTGGCAGCGCGAAGCCGCACCGGCAGGGCCGTCGGCCACGAGGCCCGAAAGCGGACCTGGTCGACCAGGGCGGGCAGGTTCAGGTCCATCGACTGTTCAAAATGACCGCCGGTCACGGGGTCGCGAGACACCACGGTGTAGGCCACGTCGAGGATGTCACCGACCCGCAGGCCGGCGGGATGGAGGACCGCCGTGATCCGGCCGTCCAGCATGGCGTGCTCGAGGTTCTCCTCGCGGCGCAGGGTTTCGAAGGTCTGGCCGGCCAGCACGTCGATGACCTGACCATCGCGGATGATGTGGACATGGTGGACGGTCACGTCCTGGTTCGAAGGACTCCAGGTGACGCCGACATTGCCCATCAGGGGAAGCGCCTGCGGGGACACGGCCATGCTGCGATACCGGTTGTAGAAGGCTTCGCTCTCGCCATCGGCGCGCATCTGGCTGTCGAACAGCAGGATGCGCAGGCCCTCTGCGGTCGCAGCCGTGGCGTTGGGTGCGCCCTCGACGGCCGTCACCACCCATGCCGGCTCGGGTCCCCGCAGCACTTCGTCGCCGGCCAACGCCGCGCCGGGCGCGATCAGGAGAATGACGCCGGCAAACAGGCCAATCGCCCGGCTCGCGGAAACAAAACGCATCGTAAGACCCCCGTCGCGCCCGTTGCGATACTCGGGGCTTACCAGGGTGATACAACCGACGGTCGGTGGCGCCAACGGCGCAATGCGATCAGGCGAGTAACCCTGGCAACGTCGCAAAATGCGCGCGACCGACTTGCGACCCCGATAAAATACCTATCTCTCGCTGAACACCTGCAAGGAGACCGCGATGTCCACCTATGACGCCTCCCGCCATCTGAAAGCCGGACGTGGAAAGGTCTTCGCCTCGATCCTGGACACCATCGGCGACACGCCGCTGGTCGGGCTGCCGCGGCTGTCGGCGGAGATGAAGCCGAAAGCGACGGTGCTGGCCAAGCTGGAGTTCTTCAACCCGATGGCCTCGGTCAAGGACCGGATCGGGGTGGCGATGATCGAGGCGCTGGAGCAGGCCGGACAGATCGGGCCGGATACGGTGCTGATCGAACCGACCAGTGGCAACACCGGCATCGCCCTGGCCTTTGTGGCCGCGGCCAAGGGCTACCGCCTGATTCTGGTCATGCCCGAGAGCATGTCGATCGAACGGCGCAAGATGCTGGCCCTGCTGGGCGCCGAACTGGTGCTGACCCCGGCCGAGAAGGGGATGAAGGGTGCCATCGCCATGGCCATGGAGCTGAAGGCGAGGACCCCCGGCGCGGTCATTCCGGCCCAGTTCGACAACCCCGCCAACCCGGCCATCCATCGCGTCTCGACGGCCGAGGAGATCTGGAACGACACGGCGGGCGCCGTGGACATCGTGATCGCCGGCGTGGGCACCGGCGGCACCATCACCGGCGTCGGCCAGGTGCTGAAGGCGCGGAAAGCCTCGCTGCGCATGATCGCGGTCGAGCCGACGGCCTCGCCGGTGCTGTCGGGCGGAGAGCCGGGGCCGCACAAGATCCAGGGCATCGGCGCGGGCTTCGTCCCCTCGATCATCGACCGCTCGGTCATCGACGGGGTCGAGCAGGTGTCCAACGAGGACGCCTTCGACATGGCCCGCAAGGCCGCGCGGACGGAGGGGATTCCGGTCGGCATCTCGTCGGGGGCCGCCCTGGTCGCCGCCTTCCGCCAGGCCGCGCTGGAGGAGAATGCCGGCAAGACGATCGTGGTGATCATCCCGAGCTTCGCCGAACGCTATCTGTCGACGGCGCTGTTCGAAGGGCTGTGACCGTCACAGCCGGTTAACCCACGCGGTCCTAGGATTCGCGGGATATGTCCGAGACCGCGACCAGCCCTGAGGAGGCCGCCCCCGAAGGCGGGTTCCGCGCGCGCCACGCGTTGCTGAAGCGGCTCGCCGACGTCGTGTCCCTGCCGGCCAGCCGGATCAACGCTTTCGAACGGGCCGTAACCGGGGATCTGCTGGTCGAGATGCTGCGGCTGGCCGCGCCGGAAGACCGTCGGCGAGTGGCCGCCCGGCTGGCACCGCTGGCGGAACTGCCTAACGCCCTGGCGCGGATGCTGTTGCGCGACGACCCCGAGATCGCCGGGCTGCTGATCGAACAATGCGCCTCGCTGTCGGACGCCGATCTGGTCGCCTGCGCCCGCGATGCGACGCCGGCGCACCGCCTCCTGATGGCCAGTCGTCGGGCGCTGTCCGAGGTGGTGACCGAGACGCTGCTGGGCTTTGGCGAATGCCATGTCATCGAGGCGGTCCTTCGCAACAACACCGCCCGCTTGAGCCAGACGGCGATCGAGAGCGTCGTCAGCCTGAGCCGGCAGGCGCCGCAGTTGTGCGGACCGGTGCTGAAGCGGCCGGAGCTGCGGCCGTCGGGTGCCTATGTGATGTTCTGGTGGAGCGGGCCGGAGGATCGCCGGACGATCCTGCAGCGGTTCGCCGTCTCGCGCGAAGTCATGCAGGAGGTGTCGGAAGATATCTTCGCCATGGCCGCGGCGGAGAACTGGCAGGACCCGGTGTCGCGCAAGGCGCTGCAGTTCATCGAGCGTCGCCAGCGGAACCGGGCCGCGATCGCAAAGAGCCCCTACGGCGGGCTGGAGCAGGCCGTTGCGGCCGCGGCCGAGCGGGGCCTGAGCCGCGAGGTGGCGACCGAGATCGCCTATCTGTCGGGGGTCAAGCCGGTCACCGGCGCCAAGATCATGGGCGACCCCGGCGGCGAGCCGCTGGCGATCCTGTGCAAGGCGACGGGGCTGGGCAAGGCTGACCTGACCAATCTGTGGCGCTCGATGCGCCGGCCCGAGACGACGGACGGCGGCGGCGTCCATCCTGCCTGGGAGCGGGTGCAGATCACCTATGACATGCTGGCGGTCGACCGGGCGCAGACGGTGCTGCGTTACTGGAACTGGTCGTTGTCTTCAGCTCTCACGCCCGCTCTTCTGAAGGCTATTCGCGACGGTGAAGAACAGAGCCTGGACAACTATTCAGCTCCGGAGCGCGCGGCCATGCTCGCACTCGCGGACAATTTCGGCCGCTAAGCGCCGCCCCGCCTGACCGAAGACGGCGATTATTTCGCGGTTTGAAACACTCTGGGGGCCCGCTCCGAGCATGGAACCCACAGTTGCTTTCACTGTGGAACAAATCTATTGATCTCGCCACCGACTGATTCAGTCGAAAAACAAGCGATAAAGGTGAGGCTGGCCCATGGAAGACAATGCTCAACTCCTCGAGATGACTGCGGACATCGTGTCGGCCTATGTCGGCAACAATAATGTGCAGGCGTCCGAAGTGCCGGGCCTGATCTCCAGCATCCATGCCGCCCTGACCCAGGTCTCGACCGGCGCCGTCGAGCCGGAGCCCGAGGTCAAGGACCCGGCCGTGCCGGTTCGCAAGTCGATCACGCCCGACTTCCTGATCTGCCTGGAAGACGGCCGCAAGTTCAAATCGCTGAAGCGCCACCTGCGCACCAAATACAATATGAGCCCCGAGGAATACCGGGCCAAATGGGGTCTGGCGAAAGACTATCCGATGGTCGCTCCGAACTACGCCAAGGCGCGTTCGGACCTCGCCAAGCAGATGGGTCTGGGCCAGGGCGGTCGCAAACCCGCCCGCGCCGCCACGGGCCGCGCGAAGAAGTAATCCGGACTGGTCCGGGGAAGCGCCCGCCCCCAGCGATGGGGGCGGGCGTTTTGCTGTTCGGGGGTTGGTTGAGTGGCTAGTGGCTAGTGGTTAGTGGCTGGCCGCCGCTTGCGCGACGGTGCTGACGGTGCCGCCCTTCCGCCAGCCGTGGAGCGGCGATCACTGACCACTAGCCACTAGCCACTAGCCACTGATCACTCGCTAGGCCGCGACGGCTCCGCGGCGCATGCGCCAGAAGCGCAGGGTTCTGAGCGCGGCGTCGCGGCTGAGTTCCGCATACATCCGGGCGTAGGCGTGGGCCTTGGCCATGGCGTCGCCGTCGTCGTTGAGCAGCACCACGGCATAGGTCAGGAACAGGGCGCGATCGAGGTCGGCGGCCTTGCAGACGACCGCCAGGGCGTCGAGTTCGCGCCGCTCGACGATCTGGCGGGCGGTGTGGAAGTCGATGTCGGACAACTGGGCCAGGGCGATCAGGAACGAGGTCGTGCCCCCGGAGCGCAGGAACCGCGCCAGCATCTGCGGCGTCAGCTGGCCGGCGGCCTTGAGTTCTTCCACATAGGCCGAGCATTCAGCGTAGTCGGCGGGCAGGGTGCCGTCGTCCGTGGCGATGCGGGCCCGGCCGGCGGCCAGGGCGCTTTCCAGCAGGGCCGGGTCCATGCGCGCGTTCTGCTCGAGAATCCGCGTCCGGAGGCGGGCCTCGACGACGAAATACATCTCGTTGAGCAGGTCGGCCGGAAGGCTGGCCCGCGAGACCGTGGCTTCGTGCAGCGCGGGATTGACCCGCGCCCGCTCGACGGCGGCCTCTGACGACTTGCGCGACAGCTGGGCACCGTCGTTGCGCAGCAGGGTTCCCAGGGTCTCGTCGTCGCCGCGCTCGACGATGACGTCGGACACGGCCTCGGACACCGACGGGCGGGCGGAGACGGCGCGGAGGTGATCCTGGCCGTGCCGCTGGACCACGCCCAGCAGGTCCTCGTCCGTCAGGACGGGAGAGGTGGTCAGGACGGCCCTGGCGACCGCGGCCTCGTCATTGGCCAGCCTGCGGATCAGGGCGTGGGGCGCGTTCGGCGCATTGGCGAAGCGGGCGGAGAGTTCGGCGCGGACGGCGGTCTCCATGTCGGCCGCGAGGCTGGACAGGACGGATCCGTAGAGCGTGTCTTCCGTGGCCGTGCGTGCGGAGGAGCCGAAGAAGTGGTCGGTCAGTTCACGCAGCAGGGCGCGACGCTTCTCGCTCGACCCCTCCTCGGCCATGGCGATCAGGTCGGGCAGGCGGGAAGGAGAAGACGCGGCTGTCACTGGTGGTCCCCGTCGGAGGCGGCGGGCGCGGGGCGCACGCGGCCCTGGGCATCGCGGATCAGCGTCGGCCCCTGTTCGGGCGCGGCGAGGTCCTGGGAGGCGATGGTCTCGGGCATGGTGACGACGAGGGCGTCGACATAGTTCGGTGCCGGCATCTCAAGCGCGTCGGGCTGGCGACCGTTCTGGCGGTGGACCGAGTAATAGCGGCCGCCCTGGACCGGCGGGCGTTCGCCGCTGTTGCTCACTTCGGCGACACGGCGCGGTTGGGGTGTCGCGGCGGGTGAGGCGGCGACGGGCTGGACGACAGGCGGCGCGGCGGCCGGAGCCGCGGCGGGCGCCTCCTGCTGCATGCGGAAGATCGGCGCATCGCGTCGCGGGGCCATGGGATCGAACGGGCCGCTTTCGACCGGAGCGGGCTGGGCCGGGGCCGGGGCATAGATGATCCCGGCCGGCACGGCCTGACGGCCGCCGGGATCGGGGAGATAGTCGGGTGTTGCGCGAGGCTGGGGCGCGGGAGGCGGGGCCGGCGCAGGGCGCGGGGCAACCGGCGCGGCCGCCGGCGGCACCATCACGGGTTCCGGGGG
>JAUYAG010000047.1 GCA_030693575.1 Brevundimonas sp.
GCCGGCTGGGCCGCCGCGGCCTGCGCCGGCATCGTCGCGGGCGTGATGATGACCACATATCTGACCGCCGACGCCCAGGCCGAGGCCGTCCTCTACCAGGCCTCCCTGCTCGGCGTGGACGATGCGGAGGTGCTCGGATGAGCCCCAAAACGCTCAAGCTCGCCCTGATCGGCTCGGTGGCGCTGAACCTGTTCGCCGTGGCCGCGGGGGCGACCCTGCTGGTCACCCGCGCCCAGGTGGAGGACCGGGTCGAGGCCCAGCACCGCCCGGCCCGCGTCGGTTCGCCGATGCGGCTGGTCGATCAGCTGGATCCCGCGGTCCGTGAACGGGTGCGGGATACGTTGCGCGCCTCCGCCATGGCCGCGCGTCCCGATTTCGAGGAGGCGCGGCTCAAGCGGCGTCAGGCGGTCGAAATGGGTCGGTCCGCGACGTTCGACGCCGTCCGGGCCCGGGCGCTGCTGGAGGAGTCGCGCAATGCGGAGATCCGCGGCCGTGCGCGGCTTGAGGCCGACGCCGTCGCGCTTCTGGCCACGCTGGAACCGGATGACCGCCGCGCCCTGTCGGAAATTCTGAGCCGCCGGGGTCGGGCCGCCGGCCGGGATCGGGGAGGGCGTGAGCCGCAACCGGCCGCCGCGAAGGCGACGCCGCCGGCCTGAGGTCAGGCCGCGCGGGCCTGGACCTGGGCCGGCTGTGTTCTCGACGGCTGCCCCGGCCGCCGGATCGGAATGTCGAAGCCCACGGTCGTGCCGCGGCCCGGCTCGCTCTCGATCGTCAGGGCACCGCCGTGCAGTTCGATCAGCGACTTGGTCAGGGCCAGTCCCAGGCCGGTGCCCTGCGTCGTCTTGGAGTGCTGGCCCTCGACCTGTTCGAACGGCCGCGCCAGCCGCTTCAGGTCCTCGGCGGCGATGCCGATGCCGGTGTCGGTGACCGCCACCCGCAGCCGGTCGTCGTCCTCGCGTGAGATGGCCACGACGATATGGCCGCCCTCGGGCGTGAATTTCACGGCGTTCGAGATCAGGTTCAGCACCACCTGTTTCAGCCCGCGATAGTCGGCCTCGATCTCGGGCAGGTCCGGCGCGTCGACCAGCAGGTTCAGACCCGCCTCCTCGATCTTGCCGCGCATCAGCCGGGCGGCGTCGTCGACCACCTCCTTCAGCGACACGGTCTCATAGTGCAGCGTCAGCTTGCCGGCCTCGATCTTGGCCATGTCCAGCACGTCGTTGATCAGCGACAGCAGGTGCTGGCCCGACTTCAGGATGTCGGCCGCGTAGCCCTTGTATTTCGGATCGCCCAGCGGCCCGAACATCTCGCCGGCCATGATCTCGGAGAAGCCGTTGATGGCGTTCAGCGGCGTACGCAGCTCGTGGCTCATATTGGCCAGGAATTCGGACTTGGCCTGGTTGGCCGCCTCTGCGCGGGTCATGGCCACTTCGTATTTGCGCGCCAGCAGGGAGAGCTTCTCCTCGCGGTCTTCCAGCTCGGTGATGGTGACGTGCAGGCGTTCGGTGGCGCGCTGGCGCTCGGCTTCCTTCTGCTTGATGGCGGTGATGTCGGCGGCCGTGACGACGGAACCGCCATCCGAGGTGAAACGCTCGATCAGTTGCAGCCAGCGCCCGTCATGCAGCTCGATCTCCCGCGCACCGGCGCGTCCGCCCGCGGCCGGCTGGTCCGACTTGATGGCGAGGGCGGCGATCTGGTTCAGATCCTGTTTAAACACGCCGCGCCGCAGGACGCCGGGCTCGAAGGCGAAGGCGTCCTGGAACGCCTGGTTCGAAAGGATCAGCCGGCCATTCTTGTCGAACAGGACGAAGGCGTCCGAGACGCTCTCGATGCCGTCGCGCAGCCGGCTCTCGGCGGCCTGGGCCTGGGCCTTGGCGCGACGGGCCTCGGTGGTGTCCAGCGCCACGCCCAGGACGCTGGTGAAACCCTCTTCGCCGCGGTCACCGCGGGCCTGACCCCGGGCATCGATCCAGCGCGCCTTGCCCTGGGCGTCGGCCACCGGGAAGGTGACGTCAAACGCGCCGAACGTCTGGGCCTGGCGCAGGGCGTGCAGCACGGCATCATGATAACGCGGATGGATCCGGGCCATGATCTCGTCGGACGGAATCGGGCCGCTGCGGTCCAGTCCCATCAGTTCGGCCATATAGTCCGAGACGGTGACCTGTTCCGCCTCCGTATCCCATTCCCAGACGCCGCAGCGGGCGGCCTCGACCGCGCCGCGGAAACGCCGCTCGGACGCCGCCCAGGCCCGGCTGATGCCTTGCTGGCGGCCTTGCAGATGAAGGACGAGGGCGAGCGTGAACAGGCCGATGGCGATCGGCGGGCCCAGGACCCACAGATCGCTCCAGGTGAACCCGCTCAGCGGACTCGCCGCCTCCGGACCCTGCAGGGATCGCGCGACCAGCAGGACGTGCGCAGCGATCGCCAGGGCGAGCGTCAGTATGGCGATGCGAATCCAGCGGGGCGGTCCCCGATCACGATCGGTTGCGCGCCGCCCCTCGCTGGTTACGCGGCGCTCTTCACCCCGCAAGGCGCTCTCCCCAAGGATTCGACGTTGAACAGCGAATCTAGGCTGCGTCGCGGATTCCTGTCGAGGCTTGGTTAGAAACCATCAACCATTTGTCGCCCAGCCGCGCTTCAGGCCGCCCGCGATTCCCGTGGCGCAGCGGTGCCTCCGTCCGCCGGGGCCGACAGCACGTCGGTGACCGACTTCAGCACCGAGCGCGCTTCGCGGGCCAGCATCAGCAGTTCGGGCGGCGCATCGTCCGGCGCCTCGTCGACCGAGGCGCTCAAACGCTCTGCCAGCGCCATCAGTCGCGGCGCGGCGGCGATCAGCCGGGCCTGGAACTCGATCTGGTCGGGGTCGCGGTCGTATTCCGCGCCGGGCACCCGCCAGCCGCCCCAGTCCGCCTTGTCGGTCACCACCACGGGGTAGGTGCCGGGGAAGGGGTGGTGTGGGCAGTCTTCGGCCGTCTGCCACTTGTTCCGCGCCCGCATCAGCCGCCAGGTCTCGCCGGCGTTGGCGGCCGGATCCTCGCTCGGCAGCAGCAGTTCGTGACCGAGGAACTCGCGGCCCAGGCCGACGTCATAGGTGACGCGCACGGGCTCCTCGAAGCCCTTGGCCCAGACAGGCTGGACCTTCTCGATCTGGGCCCATGCGCCGACGCATTCGACCCAGACCTTCTGCCCCTTCTGGAACTGCGCGCGCGCCATCGGCGTCTCCCGTATTCGACGGGAAGCCTGTCACGGCGGGATGAACACGCGGTTTGGCGAAAGGGTGAAGCGGGCCTTAACGCCGGGCCGGGGTCAGGCGCGCGAGATCTCTTCCAGCGCCTCGCCGGCGTATTTCTCCTTCACCCGCGTGGACAGGTCGCCCAGCGACACCACCCCGACCAGCCGGCCGTCCTTGTCCAGCACCGGCAGGCGGCGGATCTGTTTCGTGCCCATGGCGTCCAGCACGGTCTTCAGGTCGTCATCGGCGCGGGCGGTGTGCGGATCGCGCGAGATATATTCCACCACGGGCGCGCTGCAGGCGGCCCCGCCGGCCACGGCCCGCACGGCGATGTCGCGATCGGTGATCGTGCCGATCAACGTGTCGCCGTCGGCCACCGGCATGAAGCCGAAATCGCCGGCCGCCATGCGTGCGGCGACTTCCTGAAGGCTGTCCCCGGGCCGGGCGACCTGGACGTCCTTGCTCATCACGTCGCGAACTTTCATGGCGGGCTCTCCAGTGGTTGGGGTTGCGACCAGAACCCCCGGACCTGCGCCCGGTTCCGCTTTCGCCCGGCCGCAGGGAAGGCTAAACGGCCCGGCACACGACGGAGAACGACGATGACGGCGGCGAACGAGGCGAAGGCCATTCTTCAACGGCTGGGCGTGTCCGCCTCGGTCTGGAGCTCTGACGGCTTCGAGGCCCGCTCGCCCATCGACGGTTCGGTCGCCGGCCGCGTCGCCGAAACGCCCGACCTCGACGCCGTCGCCGAACGCGCTGTCGCCGCCTTCCACCCGTGGAAACGCATCCCCGCGCCGCGTCGCGGCGAACTGGTCCGCCTGCTCGGCGAGGAGCTCCGGGCCTCGAAGGACGACCTCGCCCGTCTGGTCACGCTGGAAGCCGGCAAGATCGTCTCCGAGGGCCTCGGCGAGGTGCAGGAGATGATCGACATCTGCGACTTCGCCGTCGGCCTGTCGCGCCAGATGTACGGCCTGACCATCGCCAGCGAACGCCCGGGCCACCACATGCGCGAGACCTGGCAGCCGCTGGGGCCGGTGCTGGTCATTTCGGCCTTCAACTTCCCGGTCGCCGTCTGGGCCTGGAACGCCTGTCTCGCCCTCGTCTGCGGCGATCCGGTGATCTGGAAGCCGTCTGAAAAGACCCCCCTGACGGCGCTGGCCACCCACGCCATCCTCGACCGCGCCATCGCCCGGTTCGGAGACGCCCCCGAAGGCCTGTCCCAGCTGGTCATCGGCGGCCGAGAGGCCGGCGAGGCCCTCGCCGCCGATGCCCGCATCCCGCTGGTCTCCGCCACCGGCTCCACCCGCATGGGCCGGGCGGTGGCCCAGACCGTCGCCGCCCGCCTCGGCCGCAGCCTGCTTGAGCTCGGCGGCAACAACGCCATGATCGTCACGCCCAGCGCCGACCTCGACATGGCCGTCCGCGCCATCGCCTTCTCGGCCGTCGGCACCGCCGGTCAGCGCTGCACCACCCTGCGCCGCCTGCTGGTGCATGAGAGCATCGCCGACGCCCTCGTCGCCCGTCTGGCCGCCGCCTATGAGACCCTGCCCGTCGGCGACCCGCGCGAGACCGGCGTCCTGATCGGCCCGCTGATTGACGACGCCTCGGCGCACGGCTTCGAGACCGCCCTGACCCAGGCGGTCGAGCAGGGCGGCGAGATCGTCGTCGGCGGCGACCGCGTCGACCGCGACGGCGTCTACGTCCGCCCCGCCATCGTCCGCATGCCGGCCCAGAGCGCCGTGGTCCAGCACGAGACCTTCGCCCCCATCCTCTACGTCCTGACCTGGTCCGACTTCGATGAAGCCGTGGCGATGCAGAACGCCGTGCCGCAGGGCCTGAGCTCCTGCGTCTTCACCGACAGCGTCCGCGAGGCCGAAGCCTTCCTCTCCGCCTGGGGCTCCGACTGCGGTATCGCCAACGTCAACATAGGCCCGAGCGGAGCCGAGATCGGCGGGGCCTTCGGCGGCGAGAAGGACACCGGCGGCGGTCGTGAGTCCGGCTCCGATGCCTGGAAGGCCTATATGCGCCGCCAGACCCAGACGGTGAACTTCAGCCGCGAATTGCCGCTGGCCCAGGGGGTGAAGTTCGACGTGTGAGATCCCTCTCCCATTGGGAGAGGGCTTGAGCGCACGGCGGCGTAGCCGTCGTCCTTGCGCGAAAGGGTGAGGGTCGTCTGTCTCCGTCGGCGTAGCCGTATCGCTGTCCGGGGCGGCGGCTCACGCCGACTGAACCATGCGACCCACATCCGGCGCTGCGCGCCACCTTCTCCCAAAGGGAGAAGGGATCACAATGCCCCCTCCAACGCCTCCGCCAGATCACCCTTCCCGACCACCTCGACCTCCTCCAGCCCCAGCCACCCGGCCATCCGCCTCAACTCGATCCCCAGCCGGGCCGCCGTCTCCGACGTCGCATCCGGCTCGCGCCACGCCGCCTGCACCAGCAACCGCCCGGCCTTGCGGTCGGATTTCAGATCGACCCGCGCCGTGATCGCCTCGTCCTCGAGGAAGGGCAGGACATAGTAGCCGTGCGCCCGCTTGTGGGCGGGTGTGTAGATCTCCAGCCGCACCTTCACCCCGAACAGCCGCTCGGTCCGGTCACGGGTCCAGATCAGATTGTCGAACGGCGACAGCAGCGCCGCGCCGGCGACCTTGCGCGGCGTCTTCGCCCCGGCCGCCAGATACGCCGCATGCCGCCAGCCCTTCACGGCGACCGGCATCAGCTCGCCCGCCTCGACCAGTTCCGCGATCCGCTCGCGCGCATCGGCCAGGGGCAGGCGGAAATAGTCGCGCAGGTCCGCCGCCGTCGCCACGCCCATGGCCCCTGCCGAGATCCGCACCAGCTCGCGCTGGGCGTCCGCCTCGGTCGGCGTCGGCAGGTCGATGATCCGCGCGGGCAGGGCGCGTTCGGTCAGGTCATAGACGCGCTCAAACCCGTTGCGCGTCTTCGTGGTGATCAGTCCGGCCCAGAACAGCCACTCCAGCGCCCGCTTGCCGTCCGACCATGACCACCAGCCCGGTGCCCCGCGCGGGCCGGTCGCGAAGTCGCCGCCGGTGACCGGTCCGCGCCGCTCGATCTCGGCCAGCACCCCTTCGATATAGTCGGCCTTCTCACGCCCGAACCGCGACAGGCCGGTCCACATGGCCCCGTCCTTCGCCCGCTCCATCCGCCAGCGCAGCAGCGGCTGCAGTTCCAGCGGCAGCATCGACGCCTCATGGCCCCAGTATTCGAACAGGCTGCGGCGGGGACCCCAGGCTTCGGCTTCAAGACCGTCGCGCGGATAGTCTCCCAGCCGCGAAAAGCCCGGCAGATAGTGGGTGCGCGTCACGACGTTGACGCTGTCGATCTGGATCACGCCCAGCTTCCGGGCGACGTCCCGGACATGGCTGCGACCCGGCGTGGCGGGCTGCGCTCGCCCGAACCCCTGGGCGGCCAGGGCGATGCGGCGGGCGGTCCTGGGGGAGAGGGTTTCGGTCACGGGGGCGAGGCTATGCGGGATCGAGACCCGGCGCGACCCTCAAC
>JAUYAG010000049.1 GCA_030693575.1 Brevundimonas sp.
GTTGAGGACGACGCCATGAGCGCCCAGACCAAATACGCCGCCATGAGCCGCCGCGCGGCGATGACCGCCGCGGCCCTGGCCGCCATGGCTACGCTGGCCGGCTGCGGCGGCGGCGGCGCGAACGCCGCTGCCGAGGGCGACATGGCCATGGGCGCGGCCGAGGGCGCCAAGGTCACCGTGATCGAATACGCCTCGGTCACCTGCCACGTCTGCGCCGCCTGGCAGAAAGAGAACTGGGAGGCCTTCAAGGCCGCCTATGTCGACACCAACAAGGTCCGCTACGTCTTCCGCGAACTGCCGACCGGCCCGGTCAATGTCGCCGTGGCCGGCTTCATGATCGCCCGCTGCGCCGGCGACGACAAATATTTCGACGTTGTCCACAACATCCTGGCCAGTCAGGACGAGTGGCGGGCGGGCGTCAATCCGCGCGACACCCTGTTCCGCATCGGCAACGGCGCCGGGCTGAGCAACCAGCAGATCGAAGCCTGCATCAAGAACCCGGATAACATCAAGGCTGCGGACGAACGCGCCCGCGCCTCGCAGGCCGCCGGCGTGGAAGGCACGCCCGCCTTCTTCGTGAATGGCGTGCCGGTCGTCTCCCCTGGCTCGGCCAGCGGCCCGACGATGGCCGACCTGTCGCGCGCCATCGACGCCGAACTGGCCAAGAACTGATCGTCGCGGTGACCAACCGGCGGCGATCCCTGCTGATCCTGACGCTGGCGCTGCTGGCGCCCGCTGTCGCGGCTTCCGCGTCAGGGTCGGATTCCGCCCGGGCGCAGCAGGCGCTCGCCCCGGTCACGGCGGCGGACCGCAGCATCGGCCGCGCAGACGCCCCGGTGACGGTGGTCGAATACGCCTCCTTCGCCTGCAACCACTGCGCGGACTGGCACCGGTTCGTCTATCCGACTTTCAAGACGCGGTTCATCGACACCGGCCAGGTCCGGCTGGTGTTCCGCAACCTGCCGACCCTGCCCGAGGAAATGTCCCTGCCGGGCGCAGCCCTGGCCCGCTGTGCGGCGCCCGAGCGGTTCTTCGATGTCGCCTCGGCCCTCATGCTCGGGCAGGACGCGGTCTTCCGGGGCGGGACGCGCGAGGACTGGTATGCGCCGGCCATCGCCGTCAGCGGCCGGACCCAGGCCCAGATCGAGGCCTGCGTCGCGACCCCGGCGACCCTGGAGGCCATCAACCGGGACGTCGAGAGCGCCAACGCCGCCGGCGCCACCACCACCCCGGCCTTCTTCGTCAACGGACGCCGGGTGACAGACCGCTCACTGGGCGGGCTGGAGGTCGCGATACGGGCGGCCGCGGCGGCTCGTTGACCGCGTAGGGAACGATGCAGTTCCAACGCCTCCGGCTCGTGGGCTTCAAGTCCTTCGTCGATCCCGCCGAGGTGCATATCGAGCCGGGCCTGACCGGCGTCGTCGGTCCCAACGGCTGCGGCAAGTCCAATGTGCTGGAAGGCCTGCGCTGGGTGATGGGCGCCAACTCCGCCAAGGCCATGCGCGGCCAGGGCATGGACGACGTCATCTTCGCCGGTGCCGCCGACCGTCCGCCGCGCAATCACGCCGAAGTCCAGCTGACCATCGACAACGCCCAGCGCCGGGCACCCCAGCCCTTCACCGACAGCCCCATGCTGGAGGTGTCGCGCCGTATCGACCGGGGTCAGGGCTCGACCTATCGCATCAACGGCAAGGAGGTCCGCGCCCGCGACGTCCAGTTGCTGTTCGCAGACGCCTCGACCGGCGCCAACTCGCCCGCTCTCGTGCGGCAGGGCCAGATCAGCGAACTGATCGCCGCCAAGCCGCAGAACCGCCGCCGCATCCTTGAGGAGGCGGGCGGCGTCGCCGGCCTGCATACGCGCCGGCATGAGGCCGAGCTGCGGCTCAAGGCGGCGGAGACCAACCTCGACCGTCTGGACGACATCGGGCGGGAGTTGGAGACGGCTCTGACACGGCTGAAGCGCGAGGCGCGCCAGGCCGAACGCTACAAGAAGATCTCCGCCGAGATTCGCGCGCTGCAGGCGGCCCTGCTGTTCGTGCGCTGGAACGATGCCCGCATCGCCGCCGAGGCCGCGGCGCAGGAACTGGCCGACGCCGAACGGGCGGTCGGCGATGCGACCTCCGCCTCCAGCCGGGCCCAGACGGCGGCGCTGGCGGCGCAGGAGGCGCTGAAGCCCGCCCGCGAGGAGGACGCCGTCGCCGGGGCCCTGCTGCACCGCGCCAGCCTTGAACGCGACCGGCTCGACATGGCCGAACAGGCCGCCCGCGCCGAGGTCGACCGCCTGACCGCCGAGGCCGCCCGCATCGCCGCCGACATCGAACGCGAGACGGCCATGGCCGGTGACGCCTCCGAGGAACTCGCCCGATTGGGCGCCGCGCTGGAGACCCTGACCGCCGAAATCGCCGGGGCGCCCGCGCGCGGGCCGGAACTGGAAGCGGCCCTCGCGGCCGCCGAGGACGCGCGCAAGGCCGCCGACGCCGAGGTCGAACGCGTCGCCGGCGCCGCGGCCTCGGTCGAGGCCCGGGTCAACGCCGAAAGCGCCCGCAAGCGGGACGCCGAGGCCCGCGTCGCCCGGGCGGAGGCCCAGCTGGCCTCGGCCCAGGCCGAGCGCGCCGCCCTGGGCCCGCTGGAGACGCCGGAGATCGAGGCGGCGAAGACGGCTCTGGAGTCGGCCCAGACCGAACTGGCGGCCGCCCGCGCGGCGGTCGAGGCGGCCGAGTCAGACCGGGGCGACCGCGCCCGCGCCGAGGCCGAAGCCCGGACGGCCGCTCGCGCCGCCGAGGACCGCCTGGGCCGGCTGCAGACCGAGGCGCGCGGCCTTGCCCAATTGCTGGTTCACGGCAAGCGCGACCATGCCCCCGCTCTCGACAGCGTCGAGGCCGGCAAAGGGTATGAGGCGGCGCTGGCCGCGGCCCTCGGCGACGATCTGGATGCGGCGCTGGACCGAAAGGCGGCGGCCTACTGGGCCGGGGCCGAGGTTCCGGCCCCCGTCTGGCCGACCGGCATCGAGCCCCTGGCCGCCCATGTCTCGGCCCCCGACCAGCTGAAGGCGCGTCTGGCCCTGTGTGGCCTGGCACCCGCCGGCGAGATCGAGCGGCTGGCGAAATCCCTGCCCATCGGGGCCCGACTGGTCACGCGCGAGGGCGACCTGTGGCGCTGGGACGGCTTCGTCCAGCGCGCCGAGGCCCCGCGTCCGGCCGCCGTCCGTCTGGCCCAGCGCACCCGCCTGTCCGAACTGGAGGCCGAGATCGACGCGGGCAAGCCCGCGCTGGAGACCGCCCAGGCCGCGCTCAAGGCCGCCACCGAGGCCTTCCGCGCCGCCGAAGAGGCGGTGAAGGTCGCCCGCGCCGCGCCCTTCCCGCTCGACAAGGCCGTCACCGCCGCGCGCGACCGGGTCGAAAGCCTCGGCCGCGAACAGGCGCGCAAGGAAGCCCGGGCCCAGGCGCTGGACGAGACGGCCGCGCGCCTGACCGCCGAGGTCGAGGCCGCGCAGACGGCGCTGGCCGAGGCGCAGGGGACCGACGCGCCGTCCGAGACCCTCGACGGCCTGCGCGCCGAACTGGCGGCGGCGCGGACGACGGCGGATGCGG
>JAUYAG010000052.1 GCA_030693575.1 Brevundimonas sp.
CCTGAGCATGAAGGCGTTCGCCGGGGCCCTTGTCGCGGCTGTTCTGGCGTCCGCGGCGGCCGCCCAGGTTCCCTATGGTCCGGCCGATACGCCCTTGTCCGGCGCGTCCGTCTGTCCGAACGGCCTGTGCCAGCCCGAGGCGCTGAACGGCGTGTTCGAGGCCCTCGCGCGGACGGGGACCGGTGACGGTTCGGCACCGGTGCACATCCTCCAGATCGGCGACAGCCACACCGCGGGCGACCGCATCACCGGCAAGCTGAGGGCGGCCCTGCAGGCGCGGTTCGGCGACGGCGGGCGAGGCGTCCTGCCGCCGGGCATTCCCTATGCCGGCTATGCTCCTCTACAGGTCGAGGTGACGACGGACGGATGGACGACCACGCTCGCGCCCCTGGCGGGCAATGCGGGCTACGTCAGGGCCGGGGTCGGCCTGTCCGGCGTGCAAGCCGTCACGGTCCAGCCGGGCAGCACCCTGTCCTTCCGTCGCGAAACGGTCTCGCCCGCCTTCGTGCAGATCGGCCTGTGCGGGGATGGGCCAGGACGGCTTGAGGTGACCGCGGACGACCAACGCTGGACGGTGGATTTCGGGGCGGAGCGCTGCGCAATCCTCTACAGCGACGGGAGTCCGCGACAGGTCCAGCTCCGCGCGCTGGACGATGTCCTGTCCCTGCACGATGTCCGCCTGACCAACATGACTCCGGGCGTGGAGGTGTCCAGTCTCGGCGTGGTCGGGGCGACGATCCGGGATCTGGCGGCGCGAGACCAGCGGGTTGTGGCGCGCGAACTTGCGGCCTGGCGGCCGGCGCTGATCGTCCTCGCCTTTGGCACCAATGAGGGGTTCGACGACAATCTGGACCCGCGCGCCTATGAGGCCCTGCTGCGCGGCCAGATCGTGCGCCTGCGCAGGCTGGCCCCGGAAGCCTCGCTGATGATCCTCGGCGCGCCGGACGCCCTGCGCAACGGCGTCACCAACGGCTGCAGCGCCGACGGCCGGCGCAGTCCGCCGCCGTCCCTCGCCGTGGTGCGGGACGTGCAACGCCGGGTCGCCGCCGACATGGGTGTGGCGTTCTGGGACTGGCACGGGCGGATGGGCGGCGATTGTTCGGCGGATCGACTGGCGACGCGGGGCGAGCCCTTCATGTTGCGCGACCGGGTGCATTTCAGCTCCGCCGGCGCCGACTGGATCGGCGGGGCGCTCAATGCCGACCTGATGACGGCCTATGAGGCCTGGTCGGCCCGGCGCGGGGGAGTGGAATAGATGCTGTTCCCCACGCTCGCCTTCGGCGTCTTCTTCCTGTTCGTCTATTTCACCGCCTGGTCGCTGGATCGCGAGAACGGGCGGCGCAAACTGTTCCTGCTGCTGGCCAGCTGGTTCTTCTACGCCCAGTGGGACTGGCGCTTCGTCGCCCTGCTGATCGCCTCGGCGGTGCTGAACTGGGCCATCGGCGCGCTGATCGCGCGCACGCGGGAGCAGGACGGGCGCACGGCCTGGATGGTCGGCCTCGGGGTCGCCGCCAACCTGCTGATCCTCGGCTTCTTCAAATACTACGGCTTCTTCATCGAACAGGCCGCCGACCTGCTGATGCGCTTCGGCTGGGAGCGGGACCTGCCGCTGCTGCAGATCGTGCTGCCGGTGGGGATTTCGTTCTTCACCTTCCAGGGCATCAGCTACGTCGTCGACGTCCATCGCGGGAAGACGCCGCCGGCGAAGAGCCTGCTCGACGTCATGCTGCTGATGAGCTTCTTCCCGCATCTGGTGGCCGGGCCGATCGTGCGCGCCTCGGACCTGTTGCCCCAGTTCGACCGCGCCCCGCGGCTGACGCGGGCGATGGCGACGCACGGGCTACTGCTGATCGTCTGGGGTCTGTTCAAGAAGACGGTGATCGCGTCCGAGATCTCGGTGAACCTGGTCGATCCGGTGTTCTTCGACCCCTCGGCCTATGGGGCCGTCGACATCGCCGCGGCGGTCTATGGCTATGCGGTCCAGATCTATTGCGACTTCTCGGCCTATTCGGACATGGCGATCGGGCTGGCGGCCCTGCTGGGCTATTCCTTCCCGCGCAACTTTGACCAGCCCTACCGGGCTTCCTCGATGCAGAGCTTCTGGCGGCGCTGGCATATCAGCCTGTCCAGCTGGCTGCGCGACTACCTCTATGTGCCGCTGGGGGGCGGTCGTAAGGGGCTGATCTCAAGCTGCATCAACGTCTTCATCACCATGCTGCTGGGCGGGCTGTGGCACGGGGCGGCCTGGACCTTCCTGGCCTGGGGTGCCCTGCACGGCGGGGTGCAGGTGATCGAACGCCTCGGCCGCGCGGCCTTGGGCGACCGCAGGGTGATCCCGACGGTGATCGGGGTGCTGGTCACCTTCCACATCGTCTGCCTGGGCTGGATCCTGTTCCGGGCCGAGACCTTCGATCTGGCCATGGCCATGCTGCAGGGGCTGGGCCGGATCGGGCCGGTGACGGCGCTGACGCCGCTGCTGTTGACCCTGATCGTCGGCGGTCTGGCCATGCACTGGCTGCCGCCGCGGGCCATCGAGGGCGTGGCCGAGCGGCTCAAGGCCGCGCCGTCGGTGACCCTCGGCCTGCTGATCGGGGCGGCCATCCTGCTGGTCGAGGCCGTGCGCCCCGAGGGCGTGGCCCCCTTCATCTATTTCCAGTTCTGAGGCGTTGAGACGGCGATGAACGATCACCGCGATCCTCCCGAAATCCCGCTGGAGCCGTTTCCCGTGCACCGGCCGGAATCGCCCTTTCCGCCGCTGTACGAAAGCCTGCCGCCGGGGCCGGGCGATCCGCCCAGCGACTGGATCCAGAGCGCCGACGCCCACGACCTGCCCACGCGCGAGAACCGGCTGGCGGCCCTGGGACGGTTCGCCTTTCCGCCCGCCCCGCCGCTCGACGACGAAGGCCTCGCGGCCCGCGACCGGCGCTGGACCAGCCGCACGATCGTCGTGGTCACGGCCTTCCTGCTGGTCTTCAACGCCGTCTCGCCATTGAACTGGTCGCGGCAGCAGGCGCCGTCCTGGCTGCAGGGCACGGTGCAGCAGATGTCCGAGGTCTGGGTCGGCCAGTTGGCCGTGTTCGGCGTCGACATGCCCAGGCAGGGTGCCCGCGAGGCCTGGATGGCGGCGCGGGACGCGCGGTTCGTGGGCCAGGAGCCGGCACCGCCCGCGGGCTGATTTCAGTATTTCCGCTCATCCCGGCTTTCGCCGGGATGAGCGGAGGATAGGGTTGTGCTTGAATTGCGCAGCGCCGACGCTAGCGTTCACCACTGCTCGGTCTGAGGGTTTGGGGAATTGATCATGCGTCATCGTCTGCTTGGCCGGGCTCTGCCCGCCTTTGTCTTGCTGGCCGTCCTGGCCGGACCCGTCCTGGCGCAGGAAGGCCGGACCTATCAGCAGCCGCCGGCGCCGATCGCCGACATCCTCGACACCAAACCGACCCCGACGCCCAGCCTGTCGCCGGACCGGACCACCCTGGCCCTGTTCGATCGCGCCAACCTGCCGCCGATCGCCGAACTGGCCGAGCCGATGCTGCGGCTGGCCGGATACCGCATCAATCCGCGCAACAACGGCCAGGCCAACAGCCGGGTGACCTGGCTGACCGGCCTCAGCTTCCAGCCCGTCGCGGGCGGGCCCGCGCGCGCCGTCAGCCTGCCGGCCAATTCGCGCTTCGTCTCGCCCGGCTGGTCGCCGGACGGCCGCTCGGTGGCCCTGCTGATGGATGCGCCGACCGGGCTGGAGCTGTGGACGGTGGATGTGGCCAGCGGTGTGGCGCGCAAACTGACCGACGCCCGGGTCAATGCCGCGGGCGGCGGCGCCTTCGACTGGCTGCCCGACAGCTCGGGTCTGCTGGTGCGGATGACGCCGGCGGGCCGCGGCCCCGCGCCCGACGTCAGCCGTCCGCCCGAGGGCCCGATCGTTGAGGAAAGCATGGGCCGGACGGCCCCCGCGCGGACCTATCAGGACCTTCTGTCCAACGCCGGCGACGAGGCCCTGTTCGAGCACTATTTCACCTCGCAGCTGACCCTGGTCCCGCTGGCAGGGCAGGCGCGGACGCTGGGCGCGCCGGCGGTCTATCTGGGCTCGGGCGTCTCTCCGGACGGTCGCTACGTCCTGCAAACCCGGGTCAGACGGCCCTACAGCTATGTGGTCCCGGCGGCCCTGTTCCCGGCCGATGTCGTGGTGACGGATATGGAGGGCGTGGTCGTGCACCGGGTCGCCGACCTGCCCCTGCGCGACAACATCCCGACCCCGTTCGACTCCGTGGCGCCGGGACCGCGCTCCGCCCAGTGGCGGGCCGATGCGCCCTCGACCCTGGTCTGGGTCGAGGCCCAGGACGGCGGCGATCCGCGCACGCCGGCCGAGGTGCGCGATCGGGTCTTCACCCTCGCCGCGCCCTTCGACGACGCGCCGACCGCGCTGATCGATCTGAAGGACCGCTACGGCGGTGTGATCTGGGGCGACGCAGACACCGCGCTGGTCGTCAGCCGCCAGTTCAACAGCCGGCGAGAGACCCGCTATCTGGTCGATCCGTCCGCCCCCGGCGAAGGCCGCGTCCTGCTGGAGCGGAACTATCAGGATCGCTACAACGACCCGGGCTTCCCGGTGACCGAGGCCAACGCCAGCGGTTTCCCGGTCATGCGTTTCACCGCCGACGGGTCGCGCGTGCTGATGACCGGCGCGGGGGCGACGCGGGCAGGGGAGTATCCCTTCCTGTCCACCATGGACCTGACCACCGGTGCAACCGAGCGGGTCTGGACCTCGGAAGACGGTGCCTATGAGAGCGTGCTGGGCATCCTCGACGAGAACGGCCGCCGGCTGGTGACGCGACGCGAGACCCGCAACGATCCACCCAACCTGTTCGTCCGCGATCTGGACGCCCAGGCCACGCCCCTGACCAGCTTCCCGGACCCGGCCCCGCAGATGGCCGGGGTGACCAAGCAGCTGATCAGCTACACCCGCGCCGACGGGGTCCAGCTGTCCGGCACGTTGTATCTGCCGGCCGGCTACGACAAGGATCGCGACGGCCCCCTGCCGCTGGTGATGTGGGCCTATCCGGCCGAGTTCACCGACGCGGCCGTGGCGGGGCAGGTGGTCGACACGGCCAACCGCTTCACCCGGCCGGGCGGCATCAGCCACCTGTTCCTGCTGACCCAGGGCTATGCCGTGCTGGACGACCCCTCCATGCCGATCGTCGGCGTCAACGGCGCCGAGCCCAATGACACCTATATCCAGCAGCTGAGCGCCAGCGCCGAGGCGGCGGTCAATGCGGTCGTGGAGATGGGCGTCGCCGACCGCGACCGGATCGCCGTCGGCGGGCACAGCTACGGGGCCTTCATGACCGCCAACCTGCTGGCTCACACCGACCTGTTCCGCACCGGCATCGCGCGGTCGGGTGCCTATAACCGCACCCTGACCCCGTTCGGCTTCCAGGCCGAACAGCGCACCTACTGGGAGGCGGGTGACACCTATACGGAGATGTCGCCCTTCACCTTCGCCAACCGGGTCAATGAGCCGATCCTGCTGATCCACGGCGAGGCCGACGACAACTCGGGCACCTTCCCGGTCCAGTCCGAGCGCTTCTATGCGGCGCTCAAGGGCAACGGCGCCACTGTCCGTTATGTCGTCCTGCCGCTTGAGGCGCATGGCTACCGCGCGCGGGAATCGGTCGGCCACACCCAGTGGGAGATGACCCGCTGGCTGGACCAGTATCTGAAGAACGCCGGGCCGCGGGTGCCGGCCGGGCAATAGCTCCCGGGGGCCGGGCGTCACACTTCGACGATCGGCCCCAGCCCATTGGCATCGAGTGCCACGGTGAATGCCTTCAGCACGCCCGCCTCATAGGGTTTGGCGAAGATCGTCGACACCGTGCGCAGCTCAGCCCTGGCCTGGTCCGGCGTCAGGGTCAGCAGGACAAAGCCCTTGGCCGACTGGTCGCAGAAGACGACCTCCTCATTGGCCTGCATCAGGGCGGCACCCAGCGGCAGGCGGGGTACAGCGTCGCCGGGCGAGGGGCTGGAGATCGCACTGGTCCCGAACTCGACGCCCCGGCGTGCGCCCGCCGCGTCCTTCAGGTCGTCGACCCAGAAGGCGTGGCTGTCGCCGGCCAGCACGATAGGCTGGACGCCCGCCTCGGCGAAGGCGGCGTACAGCCGTTCGCGGCCGGCGGGATAGCCGTCCCAGCTGTCGAGGTTGAAGGGCACGCCCAGTTTGAACAGTTCGATCGACTGCTGGACCTGATCGCGAACGGCCGCGGGCAGGGTGGCCAGCAGGCTGGCGATCTGCAGCGGACTGGCCATGGTGGTGATGTCGGGACCCTGGACGCGGGCCATGACCACCTGGTTGCCGATCACCTGCCACGGCTTGCCCGAGGCGCGGGAGGTGTCGAGCGTCGACCTGATCCAGTCGCGCTGGCTGTCGCCCAGCAGATCACGGTCCGCATCGTTGCGTCTGGCCTCGAAGGCGGCGATGTCGGGACGACCGTCCACGACCGGCATGTCGGTCTGGTAGCGAAGCTGTTCGCCGCGCGCGAGCAGCCGGGTCTCGACCATCAGAAGGCTGGCCAGATCGCCGAAGTCAAAGCTGCGATAGATGGCTTCGGACGTCAGGCCTCGGGCCGGCTCGCGGATCGGCATCCACTCGAAATACGCCTTCAGCGCCGCCGCCTTGCGCACGGCGTAGTCGCCTTCGGAGGCCGGGGTGTGGTTCTCGGCGCCGGCGGTCCAGGCGTCATTGGTGACCTCATGGTCGTCCCAGACGCAGATGAAGGGCGCGCGGGCGTGGGCGGCCTGCAGGTCCGGGTCGGTCTTGTACTGGGCGTGACGTGCCCGGTAGTCGGCCAGCGAGACGATCTCGTGCGCCGGCTGGGGCGTGCGCCCCAGGCGCGCGCCCGAGGCCATGCCGTAGTCGTCCGCCTCGGCCCCGTATTCATAGATGTAGTCGCCCAGATGGATGACCGCATCGACCCGCTCCAGCTTCGAGACGGCGTCCCAGGCGTTGAACAGGCCGCCCGGATAGAGCTGGCAGGAGGCGACGGCGAGCACGACCTCGGGGGTCGGACCCTCGGGCAGGGTGCGGGCCCGGCCATGGGTCGAGCGGGTCTCGCCGGCTGTGAAGGCATACCGGTATTCGACGCCCGGCTGCAGGCCGGAGACCGGAACCTTGACGGTGAAGTCCCGGTCAGGGCCGGCTTCGACCGTGCCCGAGGCGACCGAGGCCGCTGTGTCCCCATCGCGCCAGACCGACCAGTCGACCCGCACCGTCCGTACCGTCGGGTCCGTCGGGGTGACCCGGGTCCAGATCACCACGCCGTCCGGTCGAGGGTCGCCGGACGCCACGCCGTGATTGAAGACTACGGACGGGACCGGGCGGGCCGCGGCGGGCGCAGCCACACCCGCCGCCCCGGCTCCGAAAAGACCGAGTAGGTCGCGGCGGTGCAGGGTCATCCCGGGCGTCCTAGTAGCGCACGCTGAGGGTCGCGCCATACGTCCGCGGCTCGCCGGCGATGAAGGTCGGCAGGCCCAGCGAGTCACCGGTGTTTCCGGCGTCCTTGATGTATTCCTCGTCCAGCAGATTGTCGCCGAACAGCTCGACGCCCCAGTTGCCGGCGGACGGCGCGTAGCGGATCCCCAGGTTCAAGAGGCCGTAGCTCTCCTGGACCTCGTCGACCACGGTGTCCGGAACGAAGTTGGTGGTCTGCAGGCTGGCGCGGTCGTTGTTGTCGTCGAAGAAGGTCTCGGACTGCCAGCTCCAGGTCGGCTGAACCTCGACCGTGCCGCCGAAAAGGGCCGTGCGCCAGGTCGCGCCGATCGAGGCGCGGTTGTCGGGCGACAGGCGGAACTTGTTGCCGTCGAAGATGCCCGCCTCGAAGCGCGAGTGGTTGTAGCTGTAGGTCGCGAACAGATCGAGGCTGTCGGACGGGCTGAAGAAGGCCTGGCCCTCGAAGCCGTAGGACGTGGCCTCGCCGGCGTTGGTGGTGATGAACTGGGTCCCGACCTGAACCGTGGTCTGGAAATTCTGGTAGTCGTAGAAATAGGCGGCGCCGTCGAGGCGGAGCGCGCCGCCCATCAGGGCGGTCTTGGCACCGACTTCGTAGCTGTCGACCTCTTCAGCATCGACGAAGGTGAAGGTCGGGGCGGCGAAGGGTTGCGACGGCGCGCGCGCGACGAGGACCGCCGGACGACGGCCGCGGGCGTAGTTGGCGTACAGGCTGGTGTCGTCGGTGACCGCGTAGCGGCCGGTGACCCGCCAGGTGACGCCGTCGTCCTCGAGATCCTGGCTGACCACCGAACCGTTGCCGGCCGTCGGCTGGAAGGTCAGGCCGAACAGCGGGAAGGACGCGGTCACCGGCGCGTTGGCGGCGCCCGGCTGGGCCAGCTGGAAGACAAGGCCGTTGGCGAAGGCGCCGAGGGCGGCGGCCTGGGCCAGGGCGGCCGGCGTGCCTTGGGCGATCAGGCCGGCGATCTGGCCCTGCAACTGCTGAACCGCCAGCAGACCGCCGAGAATGGAGCGGCCGTTCAGGGCGGCGGTGGAGAACGAGCTGGTCTTGTCGTCCTGGGTCCAGCGGACGCCGGCCGCGAACTCGAGCCGGTCCGTCGGGCGCCAGGTCAGGTCACCGAACAGGTCGAGGGATTCCAGCTCGCTGGAGTTCGTCCCGGTCTCGATGTGCGAGGCCTTCAGATTGTTGCGGATGCCCGGGATCAGCGGAGCCGGGATGCCGAAGCCGGCCAGAATCGGATCGATCAGGGCCGGGTTGGAGAAGGCGATCAGCGGCAGGGCGGTGGTGCCAGCCGCGAGCGGATTCCCGTCCAGCAGGCCGGCGAGCTGCGCCAGGGCGACGCGTTCGTTGAACTCGGTCGGCGTGCGCTGGAAGCCTTCCTCATTGAAGTAGCCGGCACCGATGAAGCCGGACAAGGCGCCGCCGTTGTCCCAGTTCAGACGGAACTCCTGGCTGAACTGGTCCCCCTGGGCGTCTTCGCCGGCGATCAGCAGGGGCAGGGAGATGCCGTCCGGATCGAACGTCTCGTAGGATTCGAACTCGCGCCAGGCCGTGGTGGAGGTCAGGCTCAGGCTGTCCGAGACGTCGAAGCGGCCGATGCCGGTCACGCCCTGGACCGTGCGGTCGAGGCCAAGGAATTTGCCGCCGTCGAACGTGCCGGACGGCGTCAGGGCCGCACCGTCCCAGGGGTCGCGGCCGCCCAGAACAGCGCCCGTGTCCGGATTGGCCGGCGAATAGGCCATGGCCTTGAACGAGGTGCCGGGGGCGTCGTCGGTCTGGTAGTTGACGATCACGTCGTAGCGGAAGGCGTCGTTCGGCTGGAAGGCCAGGCCGAGACGGTAGGCATAGGTCTGGAAGCCGTTGTAGTCGGGTCCGCCGAGCAGATTTTCGAGATAGCCGTCGCGCGTCTTCATCCGGGTGGCGAAGCGCAGGGCGAACATGTCGTTGATCGGGGCGTTCACCATCGCCTCGACCATGCTGTAGTCCAGACTGCCGAAGGCGATACGGCCAGCGGCGTCGAACCTGTCGATGTCGGCCTTGTTCTGGATGACGTTGATCGCGCCGATCAGGGCGCCGCGGCCGTAGAGGGTCGATTGGGGACCCTTGGCGATCTCGACGCGCTCGATGTCGAACAGTTCGACATAGGAGCCGCGCGACTTCGAGATCGACACGCCGTCCTGATAGACGGACACGCGCGGTTCGCTGGTCGCCTCGCCCGAATCCGAGGTGATGCCGCGCATCACGAAGCCGGGGTTGTTGGGCGACTGGTTCTGCACCAGCAGGCCGGGCGTGAATGCCGACAGTTCCTCGAAGTCCTGCACACCCAGGTTTTCCAGGGTGTCGCCGCTGTACGCCGTCAGGGCGAAGGGCACCTCTGTCGCGCTCTGCTCACGCAGCTGGGCGGTGACGATGACCTCGTCCAGCTGGGCGGGTTCGGCCGTCTGGGCCGATGCGGCCCCGGCCAGGGCCCAGACGACGCCCAGCGCGCTGGCGCCGAGAAGGATGGAATTCCGTTGAACGCGATGAATCATGGCAGCCCCCTGCGATTAGCTAGGGGGGGACGTAACGGTCGTTCGTGCTGCATCGGCGACAGGGCGGCGACCGCCCGGTGAACCTGCTGCGTCACGGCTGTGATGATCCGTCCGTAGGCCCCGCTGATTGACGACCGTCAGGATTGGAAAGGGCGCACCGGAGCCGGATCCTGCTCTGATCACGCCTGCAATCTTGGGAGGCTTGCCATGAACACCCTCGTTCGCGCCGCTGTGGCGCTTTCATTCGTCGCCCTGTCGGGCTGCGCCTCGCTGATCACCGGCGGTGAACTGATCCGGCCGGGCGAGCCCACGGGCGGGCTGGAGATTCGCAACGTCTCGCGGACCAACTCCATCGACGTGGTGCTTGTCTCGGACTGCAGCGCCCACACCTACGGCCTGAACCGTCTCCCTTCGGGCTACAGCATCCCGCCGGGCGGCAGCTACACCTTCACCCTCTCCGCCGGCTGCTGGGACGTCGGCGCGGGCGAGGTCCTGAGCCAGAACACCTGGACCGAGGGTTATGCCAAGGTGACGGTCGTCCCCGGACGGACCACGACGCTCCAGTCGCGATAACGCGCGGTCGTTGAACCTTTGCGGCGGCGCAACATTCCTGTTGCGCCAGCGCCGCTTGTCGGGCCACGCTGCAAGATCGTTGCAGCGGGAGCAGCATGGCCTTCGACGAAATGTCAGGTGACGGCGGGGGAGTCCGCGAAAGCTATCGCGGACTCGCGCGCTGGCTGGCGGACGCCCCCGAGGGGCTGCTGCAGGCGCGATCGCGCCAGGCGGAGCTGTTCTTCCGCCGTATGGGGATCACCTTCGCCGTCTATGGCGACGCCGAATCCAGCGAACGCCTGATTCCGTTCGACGTCGTGCCGCGCATCATCGGTGCGTCCGAATGGGCGGGGCTGGAGGCCGGGCTGACCCAGCGGGTGCGGGCGATCAACCTGTTCCTGGCCGACGTGTATGGCCCGCAGGAGTGTCTCAAGGCCGGCATCGTCCCGGCCGAGCTGATCCTGACCAATCCCCACTACGTGCCCGAGATGCAGGGGCGGCGGCCGCCGCGCGGCGTCTGGGTTCACATCGCCGGCGTCGATCTGGTCCGCACCGGCGAGGACGGCTTCTATGTGCTGGAAGACAACTGCCGCACGCCCTCGGGGGTCTCCTACATGCTGGAGAACCGCGAGATGATGATGCGGCTGTTCCCCGACCTGTTCGCCGACTATCCGGTGCGGCCGGTCGAGACCTATGCCGACATGCTGCTGGCCAGTCTGCGCGGCTCCGCGCCCGAGGCGGCGGGGGGCGATCCGACCATCGTCGTCCTGACGCCGGGGCCGTTCAACTCGGCCTATTACGAACACTCCTTCCTCGCCGACAAACTGGGTGTCGATCTGGTCGAGGGACGCGACCTGTTCGTCGACGACGGCAAGGTCTTCATGCGCACGACCCAGGGGCGTCAGCAGGTCGATGTCATCTATCGCCGGATCGACGACGACTTCCTCGATCCCCTGACCTTCCGGCCGGATTCCACCCTCGGCGTGCCGGGCCTGATGACGGCCTACCAGAACGGCACGGTGACCCTGGCCAATGCGGTCGGCACGGGCGTCGCCGACGACAAGGCCGTCTACACCTACATGCCCGAGATCATCCGCTTCTTCACCGGCGAGGAGCCGATCCTGAAGAACGTCCCGACCTGGCGCTGCCGCGAGCCGGAGGCGCTGAAGGAGGTGCTGTCCAAACTGGACCAGCTGGTGGTCAAGGAGGTCGGCGGCTCGGGCGGCTACGGCATGCTGGTCGGACCGGCCTCCACCAAGGCCGAGATCGAGGCCTTCCGGAAAAAGCTGATCAACGATCCCGACGACTTCATCGCCCAGCCGACGCTGGACCTGTCGACCGCCCCGACGCTGGACAAGGGCGAGCTGCACGGCCGCCACGTCGACCTGCGGCCGTTCGTGCTGTCGAGCCCCGAAGGCGTGAAGGTGGCGCCGGGCGGACTGACGCGGGTGGCCCTGAAGCCCGGCTCGCTGGTGGTCAACTCCAGTCAGGGCGGCGGGACCAAGGACACCTGGGTGCTCGATGTCTGATGCTTAGCCGTACCGCAGACAGCCTGTACTGGACCGGCCGCTATATCGAGCGGGCGGACTTCCTCGCCCGCATCCTTGAGGCCACCCTGCGTCTCGCCGCCATTCCGACGCGCGGCGACGGTGACGCCGAAACCGTCTGGGCCAGCGCCCTGGCCTCGGCGGGGGCGCCCAAGGCCCTGGGCCGGTCGCCGACCGAGAAGTCGGTGCGCGAATACCTGGCCTTCGCGCCCAACAACGCCTCGTCGATCACCGCCTGCATCACCCGCGCGCGGACCAACGCCCGTTCGGTCCGCACGGCCCTGACGGTCGAGCTGTGGGAAGCGATCAACGGGGCCTGGAACGGTCTGGAAGAGCAGGGCCAGCCGACGCGGCGCGACGAGTTCGCCCGGTTCCTGGAATGGGTGAAGACCGTCACCCTGTCAGTCGAGGGCGCGACTTCGCGGACCATGCTGCGCAACGACGGCTACTACTTCCTGCGTCTGGGCGCGGCCATCGAGCGGGCCGACAACACCGCCCGGCTGCTGGACGTGAAATACCATCTGCTGCTGCCCGAGGGCGAACGCGTCGGCGGTCAGCTGGACTATTTCCAGTGGACCACCCTGCTGCGCGAGGTCTCGGCCCTGACCGCCTATCGCTGGGTCTATCGGGACTCGGTCAAGCCGTGGCTGGTCGCTGACCTGCTGGTGCTGAACCGGCAGATGCCGCGCTCCCTCGCCAGCTGCCAGGCCTCGATCGTCCGCTATCTCGAGCGGCTGGCCGGCGACTACGGCCGGCGCGGCCCGGCCCAGCGGCTGGCGGCCGACCGGATGCGCGCCTTCGACAACTCCCGCATGGACGACATCTTCCAGTCGGGCCTGCACGAGTACATCCAGGCCTTCCTCGGCGAGAACGGCCGGCTGGGACAGGCCATCCATGACCAGTATCTGAGCTGACGCGTGCGCATCCGTATCGACCATGCGACCACCTATGCCTACGACCGGGCGGCGCGGTTCATCATCCAGACGCTCAGGCTGACGCCCCGCTCGTCCGAGGCCCAGCAGGTCCGCAACTGGCGCGTCGAGACCGACGTCGACGCCCGCCTGCGCAAGTCCGAGGACGCCTTCGGCAACATCGTCCACACCCTCTACACCGAACAGCCGACCCAGAGCCTGACCGTCCGGGTCTCGGGCGAGGTGGTCACCACCGACACCGCCGGCGTCGTGCCGGCCGGACAGGAGACGTTGTCGCCGCTGGTCTTCCTGCGCGACACCGCCCTGACGCGGAGGGACAAGCTGATCTCGGTCTTCGCGTCGGAGTTCTCGGCCCATCCGCCGCTCGAGCGCCTGCATCGTCTGATGGCCGGCATCCACGGGTCTGTGGCCTTCGAGGTCGGGGTGACGACGCCCACCCATACGGCCGCCGAGGTCCTCGCCCTCGGTCGCGGTGTCTGTCAGGACCACGCCCACGTCTTCATCGCCTGCGCCCGGCAGATGGGCACGCCGGCCCGCTATGTCTCGGGCCACCTGCTGCGTCGTGACGGTCAGGACGACCAGGAGGCGAGCCATGCCTGGGCCGAGGCCTGGATCCCCGATCTCGGCTGGGTCGGGTTCGATCCGGCCAACGGCATCTGCTCGACCGACCGCTATGTGCGGGTCGCGGCCGGGCTGGACTATCGCGGCGCGGCCCCGGTGCGCGGGGCCAGCTACGGCGGCGGGGGCGAGCGGCTGGCCGTGCGTCTGAACGTGCGTGATGCCGACATGCAACAGGGACAGCAGCAGGCTTAGGCTGTGGGTTACCGGACGGGGGAATCTGTTACCGTGAGCGCCATGACGGACGGGCATCGGGGATTGCGCGCCGCATGACCTATTGCGTGGGCATGCTGGTTGAAGAGGGGTTGGCGATGATCGCCGACACCCGGACCAATGCTGGGGTCGACAGCATCTCGACCTATCGCAAACTGCATGTGGTCGATCGGCCGGGCGAACGGGTGCTGGGCATCTGCACCGCCGGCAATCTGTCCGTCACCCAGACGGCCCTCGCCATGGCGCGCGAGGGCGTCCACCTGAACGTCGGCGAGCCGGCCGAGACGCTGGATACGGCGCCGACCCTGTTCCGCTGTGCCCAGATCCTGGGCCACGCCCTGCGCAGCGTCCGCCTCTCGATCGCGCCGGCCCTGGAGGCCGACAGCCTGAACACCTCGGCCTCCATGCTGCTGGGCGGCCAGATCAATGGCGGCCAGATGGGGCTGTTCCTGATCTACAGCCAGGGCAATTTCATCGAATGCGGCCCTGACACCCCCTACCTCCAGATCGGCGAGCTGAAATACGGCAAGCCCATTCTGGAGAGCGGACTGGCGTACGACAGTTCCCTCGCCGAGGCGCTCAAACTGGGGCTGATCTCGTTCTCGACCACCATGCGGTCGAACGTCGGCGTGGGCGCGCCGTTCGACGTCCTCACCCTGCGCCGCGACTATTTCAGCGGCGAGCAGCGGCGCATCGAAGAGGACGACTCCTATTTCGCCGACCTGCACCTGCGCTGGACCCAAGCACAGACGGCCGCGCGCCGGTCGATGCCCGAGCCGCCCTGGATGAAGCGCCCCAGACCGTCGGCGGTCGAAGGATAGGGAAGTTGTCATCCGGGTCGACGCGCCGTCCGATGTCCCGCCCAGCGAGCGCTGGTTCATCACGAAGGGCACAAAGGGACCACGAAGGACACAAAGGGTTCCGGGCGGATGCAGGACCGCACCCGCGCGGGCGTCGATAGGTTCAAGGCGGCGAAGCCGCGATCCGGACTCATCGGGACAAGGCGCTGGTCTCGGAGGCATCCCCGGTCCCGTGGTGTCCTTCGTGGTCCCTTTGTGCCCTTTGTGATGAACCTGCCGGCCCCGAACCTTGCCCGAGCGGATTCAACTCTCCAGACGCATGGTCCACGCTGCGCCGGCGGAACCGCAAGCGGTCCCGCCTGACGCTTCCAGCCTAGTGACCGTGGCCGTCGGTCTCAGCCTCCGTGGCCCCCGCCGCCCAGCCTTCTCCACCGGCCTGCGCGAACCAGAAGGGCGCGCGGGCGCGTTGGCGCGGCGCGACTTCGTTCATGCCCGAGTCGTAAACCCGACCGTTGGCGATCGTGTAGCTGATCGAGGTGGTGTTGCGGATGTTGTCCAGCGGGTTGGCGTCCATCACCACCATGTCGGCCAGTTTGCCGACCTCCAGCGAACCGATGTCGCGATCCAGACCCAGCGCCCGCGCGCCGTTCAGGGTGCCGGCGCGGATCACGTCGATCGGCGCCATCCCGCCCTGGGCCAGGCTCCAAAGCTCCCAGTGCGCCGCCAGCCCCTCGCGCTGGCCATGCGCGCCGATCAGGACGCTGACGCCCTGTTCGGACAGACGGGTGGCCTCACGGGCGACCGAGATGTGGTTCCACTCGTTGTCGGGCAGGGTTTCCGGTCGGCGGGCACGGGAGTCGAGGATGCGACGCGGGACGTACCGGGTCAGGATCGGATGGTTCCAGACCTCGCTCTCCTGATACCAGTAGTTCTCGCCATAGCTGCCGCCATAGGCCACGACCAGGGTCGGATTGTAGGCCACGCCGGTCTGCCGCCACAGCTGGTGGACGTCGTCGTACAGCCGGGCCAGCGGGATCGAGTGTTCGATCGTGGTGTGGCCGTCGACGATCATCGACATATTGTGCTGGAACAGCGAGCCGCCCTCGGGGACGACCATCATGTTCAGCTGGCGCGCCGCCTCGATGATCTGCTGGCGCTGGTCGCGACGGGGCTGGTTGTAGCTCTTGACGCTCCAGGCCCCCGCGGCCTGCATGCGTCGCAGGGTCGAGAGGGCGTCGTCGAGGTCATCGACCTGGGCGGTGAAGGCGGTGGTGGCGCCGTACAGGATGGTGCCGGTCGAAAAGATGCGCGGTGCCACGACCCGGCCGGTCCGGGCCAGTTCGCTGTGGGCGAAGATCTCGCTGGTGTCGGCCGAGGGGTTGTGGATCGTGGTCACGCCGAAGGCGAGCGAGGCGTAGTTGAT
>JAUYAG010000058.1 GCA_030693575.1 Brevundimonas sp.
ACCTGGCCGCGTCAGTCCAAGGCCGAGGTGGCGAGGAAGCTCGCGGCCCGCATCGCCGATCATTTCAAAGCCTGAAAGCCCAGCCCGCATGACCATCGTCCGCGTCGAACGCCTGCCGCACGCCGGGGACCTGCCCCTGCCGGCCTATGAGACCGGCGGCTCGGCCGGGATGGACCTGCGCGCGGCGGTGGCCGAGGACGCCCCGGTGACGCTGGCACCGGGCGCGCGGGCGCTGGTGCCGACGGGGCTGAAGATCGCCCTGGAGCCGGGCCATGAGGCCCAGGTGCGGCCGCGCTCGGGGCTGGCGCTCAAACACGGCCTGACCTGCCTCAACTCGCCCGGCACGATCGACAGCGACTACCGCGGCGAGATCGGGGTGATCCTGATCAACCATGGGCAGGAGCCCTTCGTCATCCGCCGCGGCGAACGCATCGCCCAGATGGTCATCGCCCGGCACGAACAGGCGACCATGGTCGAGGTGGCGGCGCTGGATGAAACCGCGCGCGGCGCCGGCGGCTTCGGCTCGACGGGACGCTAGGGAGCCATTCCCGCCGACCGGCGTTAACCCTCCGTCCGGCCAAGCTTGGGCCGCATCCAAGGAGGTTGGCGTAATGGAGTCCCTGTTCGATTCGATCGGCGCGTTTCTGACCGGCCTGTTCGGCCTCGCCCAGGGCGGGTTCGACACCGTCAATCAGGTCACCGGCCTGGTCATCGCGGTGATCGCGGCCCTGATGATGCCGGCCTGGAGCCGCCTGTGGGCGACCTCGCTGGGCGCGGCCCTTGTGTTCATTCTGGTGGGTCTGGTGCGGCCGATGCTGGACGGCGGCGCCTTCGTGATGCCGGCCCTTTTGACCCTGAATTTCTGGATGACGGTGCTGGCCCTGTTCCTCGGCTTCGCCGTGGTCATCGCCGTGATGTTCTTCATCAAGTCGCTGTTCGTCGGCCGCGGACACGGTCACCGGCGGCACGCGCACTAGAAACCGATCCTTCTCCCCTTGCGAGAAGGTGGGCGGCGAAGCCGCTCGGATGAGGGTCGGGTGGTTCGAGCGGCGAAGCCGCCCTCCGGCAGCCGACCCTCACCCTTTCGCGCAAGGACGATCGCTTCGCGCTCGTGCACTCAAGCCCTCTCCCATCGGGAGAGGGTTTTTCTACGCCTGCCGGAACCCCAGCACGTCCTGCATGTCGTAGAGGCCCGGCTTGCGACTGCGGACCCAGGCGGCGGCGGCGACGGCGCCCCGGGCGAACAGGGACCGGTCGATGGCCGAATGGCTCAGCGTCAGGGTCTCGTCCTCTGAGGCGAACAGGACCGTATGCTCGCCGATCACGCCGCCGGCGCGCAGCGAGGCGAAGCCGATCTTGCCGGTCTCCCGCTCGCCGGTGATGCCGTCCCAGGGCGCCGAGCGGACGTCAGCCAGATCGACGTCACGGCCGTTGGCGGCGGCCTCGCCCAGCATCAGGGCGGTCCCTGAGGGGGCATCGGCCTTGCGCCGATGATGGGTCTCCAGCACCTCGATGTCCCAGTCGGCCGCATCGAGCCGTTGGGCCGCGTGTTCCACCAGTCCGATCAATATGTTGACGCCCAGCGAGAAATTGCCGCTGCGGACGATGGCGATCTTTTCCGACGCCTTGTGGATGTCGGTTTCCTGCTCGGGCGTCAGGCCGGTGGAGCCAATGACGAGCGCCGGGCCGCCGCGTTCGGCGCAGGTCCGGGCCAGTTCGACCGAGGCGTCCGGGGTCGAGAAGTCGATGATCACGTCGCACAGCGACAGGTCAGGGGTCTCGCCGCGGTCGAAGCGGGCGGCGACGACGACGTCCTCGCGGGCGTCCAGAACGGTCGAGACGGCCCGGCCCATCCGGCCGCGCGCGCCGGAAATGCCGGCGTGGAAGATGACGCTCAAGTCGGACCCCTGTCAGTTCGCGGACATTCTGGCGCTATTCGGGAGCGCCGTCATCCTCGGCCGACGCCTACTGCGGCGCTTCGGATCCCAGAATGTCGGCCCAGAAGCGTTTGGCCTTGCCGGCGAAGGACGAGTTGCGCGGCGTCTGGCTCTCGCCCAGCGAGGCCGCCAGCTCCTGAAGCAGCTCCTTCTGGTGCGCGGTCAGGTCGGTCGGGGTCTCGACGAACAGCTCGACCACCAGATCGCCGCGGTTCTTGCCGTTCAGATGCGGCATGCCCTTGCCCTTGATACGGACCGTCTTGCCGGTCTGGGCCCCGGCGGGGACGCTGACGGGCGCCCGGCAACGGCCGTCGCAGGCCTCGGAGGTCAGGCAGGGGGCGTCGATCTCGCCGCCGAGGGCCGCCGTGGTCATCGGCACGGGCACGGTCACCAGCAAATCGAGGTTGTCGCGCTCGAACAGCTCATGCGGCGTGACCGAGATGAAGACATAGAGGTCGCCGCGCGGTCCGCCGCGCGTGCCGGCGTCGCCCTCGCCCGACAGGCGGATGCGCGAACCGTCATCGACGCCGGCGGGGATCTTGAGCTGCAGCTTGCGGTTCTTGCGCACCTGGCCGTGGCCGGCGCAGGTCGTACAGGCGTCCGCGGCCGCCAGACGCGAGCCTTGCCCGCCGCAATGGGGACAGGTGCGTTCGACCTGGAAGAAGCCGTTGGCGGAGCGCACGCGGCCCTGTCCCTGGCAGGTGGTGCAGGTGGTCGCCTTGGCACCCTTCTTCGCGCCGGAGCCCTCGCAGGTGTCGCAGGCGGCGGTGGTGGGCACCGCGATCTCGACGTCGGAGCCCTTGTAGGCCTGCTCCAGGGTGATCTCGAGGTCGTAGCGCAGGTCCGAGCCGCGGCGCGGGCCATGCTGGCGCGCTCCGCCGCCGGCGCGGCCGCCGAACACATCGCCGAACGCGTCGCCGAAGACCTGGGAGAAGATGTCGTTGACGTCGGTGAAGCCCTGGCCCTGGCCCCCGAACCCGCCGCCGCCGCCGTTGACCCCGGCATGGCCGAACCGGTCGTAGGCGGCGCGCTTCTGGTCGTCGGAAAGAACCGAATAGGCTTCGGAAATCTCCT
>JAUYAG010000083.1 GCA_030693575.1 Brevundimonas sp.
CCAGCCGATCACCATCCGTCCATATGGCCGGATCGAGCGTCAGGGCGTGCCCGGCGACCTCGGCCGCAACCAGCTGCTGCACGAAGGCGGCATCGGCACCTTCGGCACCGACGATGCCTATGCGACCGAACAGCTCAAATACAGCAACTGGGCCAAGAAGCCGGTCCAGGAGCACAGCTCGACCGGCGGCTGGATGGGCATCACCGACAAATACTGGCTGGCCGCCCTGATCCCGCATCAGGACGAGCAGATCGAGGCCGCCTTCCGCGTCACCGACGCGGCCCATGCCGACGTCCACTCGGCCACCATGCTGGGCGAGGCCCACACCATCGCGCCCGGTCGCCAGATCACCGAGACCCAGCGTCTGTTCGCCGGTGCCAAGCGCAACGAAATCCTGGCCGGCTATGAGAGCAGCCTTGATCTGCCCCGTTTCGTCTACGCCATCGACTGGGGCTTCCTGTTCTTCCTGACGCGCCCGATCTTCTGGCTGATCGAGCTCTACTATGGCTGGTTCGGCAATTTCGGCCTCGCCATCCTCGGCCTGACCCTGACCGTCCGCCTGTTCATGTTCCCGCTGGCCAACAAGAGCTACGAGAGCATGTCCAAGATGCGGGTGCTCGCGCCGAAGATGGAGGAGATCAAGAAGAAATACCCCGACGATCCGCCGAAACAGCAGCAGGAGCTGATGGCGCTGTATCAGAAGGAGAAGATCAATCCGCTGGCGGGCTGTCTGCCCCTGCTGCTTCAGATCCCGGTCTTCTACGCCGTCTACAAGATGCTGTTCGTGACCATCGAGATGCGGCACGAGCCCTTCTTCGGCTGGATCCGCGACCTGTCGGCGGCCGACCCGTCCATGATCTGGAACCTGTACGGCCTGATCCCCTGGGACCCGGCCTCGACGCCCCTGATCGGCGCCTATCTGGCCGGCACCTTTGCCCTCAGCATCCTGGCCATCTTCTACGGCCTGACCATGTGGCTGCAGATGGCGATGAGCCCGCCGGCGCCGGATCCGATGCAGCGCAAGATCTTCGCCTTCATGCCGATCGTCTTCACCTTCATCATGGCCACCTTCCCGGCAGGCCTGCTGATCTACTGGGCCTGGTCGAACATCCTGACCATCATCCAGCAGTATGTGATCATGCACCGCCTGAAGGCCGAGAACCCGATCGACACCTTCATCGAGCGGCTGAAGAAGGCGAAGGCCTGAGTTGGACGATTTCACACCGGAGGAACTGGAGCAGGGGCGGATCCTGTTCGCGCGCCCCGCGACCTTCGTCATGGGGTGCGCCAAGATCGAGCAACTGCCCGATCCTGACCTGCCCGAGGTCGCCTTCGCCGGCCGGTCGAACGTCGGCAAGTCCAGCCTGATCAACGGCCTGGTCGGCATGCACAAACTGGCCCGCGCCTCCAACGAGCCGGGCCGGACGCGCGAGGTCAATTTCTTCGACCTCGACGGCAGGATGCGGCTTGTCGATCTGCCCGGCTACGGCTGGGCCAAGGCGTCGAAATCGACGGTGAAGAAATTCCAGGACCTGGGCCGCGACTACCTGCGCGGCCGGGTGACACTGAAGCGGGTCTATCTGCTGATCGACGCCCGCCACGGCCTCAAGAAGGTCGATGACGAGGCCCTCGACGCCCTCGACCTCGCCGCGGTCAGCTACCAGATCATCCTGACCAAGGCCGACAAGCTGAAGAAGGGCGAGGCCGAGAAGGTGCAGGAAGCCACCCTGAAGGGCGTCTCCAAGCGCGGCGCCGCCTATCCGGCGGTCATCGTCACCTCGGCCGAGAAGGGCGACGGCATGCCCGAACTCCGCGCCGAGATCATGCGCACCACGGGCGTGACGCTGTAAGACATTCCGCTCATCCCGGCGAAAGCCGGGACCCAGTCCTGTCCAGCTTGACGCTTGCGTTTCAGGACGATCTGTCCGTGTCTCATCGGCAAGAGTTCTTCACCCAAAGCACTGGGTCCCGGCTTTCGCCGGGATGAGCGGATGAGAGATTGATGCAGACCCGCGACATCCAGACCGACGGCCTCCGCCAGCAGATCCTCGAGGCCGGCTCCGGCCCCCTCGTCCTGCTGATCCACGGCTTCCCCGAACTCGGCATCAGCTGGCGGGCGCAGGTGCAGGCGCTCGCCGACGCCGGCTACCACGCCGTCGCCCCCGACATGCGCGGCTATGGCGGCACGGAGAAGCCGGCGGACCGGGACGGCTATTCCATCCTGCATCTGGTCGGCGACATGGTCGATCTGGTCCGGGCGCTGGGCGAGCCCTCCTGCGTCGTCGTCGGTCACGACTGGGGGGCACCGGTGGCCTGGCATTGCGCCCTGACCCGGCCCGACATGTTCCGCGCCGTCTTCGGCCTGTCGGTGCCCTTCCAGCCGCGCCGGCCCAAGGGCCCGCCGACCGCGGCCATGGCAGTGATCTCGAAACGCCTTGGCATGGGCGACCTCTACATCAACCGCTTCCAGGCCGATGACGCCCATACGGTCTTCGACGTCGACCCGGCCACCGCCCTGCGCAAGGCCTTCTACGGCTATGACGGCGCCACCCCGGACGCCCGCCAGTCGACCGGCTTCATCCCCGAGGGCGAGACCTTCATCTCCACCGTCCCCGAGGACGCGACCCTGCCGCCGTGGATGAGCGAGGCCCATTTCGCCGAATACGTCGCCGCCTTCGCCGCCGGCGGATTCAGGGGGCCGCTGGACTGGTACCGCAACCTCGACCGCAACTGGTCGCTGACGGCCCATCTGCAGGACGCCCGCATCACCGTCCCCGCCGCCTTCGTGGTCGGCGCGCGCGATCCGGTGCGGCACTATTCGGGCCAGCACGAGGCGGGGCTGAAGGGCTGGGCACCGGACCTGCGGATGCAGGTCGTCGTCCCAGGGGCCGGCCACTGGATCCAGCAGGAACGGGCCGACGAGGTGAACCGGCTCCTGCTCGGGTTTCTGCGGATGCCGGGCGTGGCCTAAAGGTCAGCCACGGCCTCGGCCGTAAGCTCCAGACTGCGGATCCGGTCCTTGAGGTCGAACACCATCCCCGTGACCATGACCTCGTCCACGCCGGTCTCGCTGATGAACGCCCCCAGCCTGTCCCGTACGGTCTCCCGCCCGCCGACCGCCGCATAGGTCAGCCGGCTCTGCACCGCCGCCAGCTGCCGGGCGTCCAGCACGGCCGTGATGTCATCCACCGGCGGCTTCAGTCGTCCCGGCTTGCCGGTGACCACCGCGGCGAAGGCCTGCTGCATCGAGGTCGAAAGCCGCCGGGCCTCCGCATCTGTTTCGGCGGCGAAGACATTGACCACGGCCATGGCGTACGGCGCTTCCAGCACCGCCGACGGCCGGAAGCCGGCGCGATAGGTCTGCAGCGCCTGCATCAGCAGTTCGGGCGCGAAATGGCTGGCGAAGGCGAAGGGCAGGCCCAGATGCGCGGCCAGTTCGGCGCTGAACAGGCTGGAGCCCAGCAGCCAGAGCGGAACCTTCGATCCCGCCCCCGGCCAGGCCGTGACCCGCTGACCCGCGACCGGATCGTCGAGGAAGGCCTGCAGCTCCATCACATCCTGCGGGAAGCGGTCGGCGCCCTCGAAATAGCGGCGCAGGGCGCGGGCCGTCTCGCCGTCCGTGCCCGGCGCCCGGCCGAGCCCCAGATCGATCCGGCCGGGATAGAGGGCTTCCAGCGTCCCGAACTGTTCGGCGATGACCAGCGGCGCGTGGTTGGGCAGCATCACCCCGCCGGAGCCGACGCGGATACGCTCCGTCGCGCCGGCGATCTGGCCGATCACCACGGCCGTCGCCGCGCTGGCGATGCCGGGCATGTTGTGGTGTTCGGCCAGCCAGAAGCGCTTGAACCCCAGCCGGTCGGCGGCCTGTGCGAAGGCGGTGGTTTCCAGCAGGGCTCGCCGCATGTCGCCGCCCTCGACGACGGGCGACAGGTCGAGAACGGAGAATGCGGTCATGTCCCGCCAGATCGGGGTCCATGCGTTGCGATTCAAGACCTTTGACGTGCGGCCTCGCCATGGCCGATCCGGCGGCAACCGGTCACAGACCCCGTCGATCCAGACGGGCCGTCTGCGAAAACCCGGGCCGTTTCGGGCTCGACCGATGTGCGCCCGTCCACCGCCTTGTGGCGGACGGATTGAACCGGAACGCCGTCGACGTGACCAGAACCAGCCTCTTCATCGTCATCCATCGAAAAGCGCCGCCGCGGGAGGGAGCCCGCGGCGGGTAACGATTTTCTGGATGAACCGCCTAGCGGCCGGTTTCCGGCATCATCGACGAATGCAGATGATCGATCTTCCAGTCGCCGCCTTCAAAGCGGTAGATGAACGAATAGCGGGCACGGACGTCCGTCTTGGCACCGGTGGCGGGGTCGGTGAGGGTCACGGTCCAGGTGCCGAGGCGGGATGCCGTCTGGCAATCGATCTCGACGGTGCTGGTGTCGATCCGACCGACCGGCTGGCTCCGCAGGAATCCGACGAAATAGTCCCGAACCATCGCTGGCGTGGTGCGCGGTGTGTTGGAGACCGTTGCCAGCAGCACCGGCTCGTTCGTGAACAGCGCCGTGACCACGTCCGGGTTGCCGGTTGCCCAGGCGTCGTTGAACCGGGCGAATTGGGCTTCGACATCCGACCGGGAAACCGTGGGGCAGCCATGGTTGTGGTGCGAGGCCTGGGCCAGCGCCGCGCCCGGGAGCGCAGCCGCAAGGGCCGAGAGAAGCGCCAGGCGGGCGGAGAATTTCAGGCCGGAACGGCCCTTGGACAGTGATGACATGGTGGTTCCACCTCTAAAGGGCGGCGACCGTTCACGCATGAACTCTCGCCGCCGGTGCGGACCGACATCACGATCGACGCGATCGTCAGAGGGGCCCGGTCCGCCCGGCTTGGGTGCCTCCGCGGCTGCTATCCTGTCAACAAGCTTGGCCGTTGGTGTGACAATAGGTTCCGGTCTCGAGAGGCGCGCTGTTCGCCGCCCTGTCAGACCGGGTGGGTCGGTTCCGGCTTCACGGCCGGGGCCGGTTCGGGGGTCGAGGGCACGTCAGGCAGGGGGATGAATTCCACATCGTCCTCGACCGGCAGCGCCATCCGCCCGGCCTTCCAGTCCGCCTTGGCCGCGTCGATCTTGGCCTGCGACGAGGAGACGAAATTCCACCAGATCACCCGCGGCCCGACCGGCTCGCCGCCCAGCACCATGACGGTCGACGGCCGGATCGCCTTGATGGTCGGTTCGGCCGTCGGCTCCAGCACGATCATCTGGCCCTCGTGGAAGGTCCGGTCGCCGACCTCGATCTCGCCCTTGGCGACATAGAGCGCCCGCTCGGAATAGCCGCCGGCACCCTTGCCCGGCGGCGGTGCCGTGCGCACACCCTCCGCCAGCTCCCAGTGCACATAGAACAGGGGAGAGGCGGTCTTGACGCGCGCCGAGGCACCATAGGCCTCGCCCGCCACCAGCCGCGCGAACAGGCCGGCATTCTCATAGGCGGGCAGGTCGGGCCCGGCGTAGTGATGGAAGCTCGGGTCGCAATCCTCGCTCTCGCCGGGCAGGGCGATCCAGGCCTGCATTCCGTGCATCGGCCCGCCTTCGCCCCGCTTCGTCGGGGTGGTGCGCTCGGAATGGACGATGCCCTTGCCGGCCGTCATCCAGTTGACCTCGCCCGGCCGCACGGCCTGGATCGCGCCGGTATTGTCCCGGTGCATGATCTCGCCCTCGAACAGATAGGTCAGGGTCGACAGGCCGATGTGCGGATGAGGGCGGACATTGATCGCTTCCGACCCCGGCGCGAACTCCGCGGGCCCCATCTGGTCGAGGAAGATGAACGGGCCGACCATGCGGCGGGCGTGGAAGGGCAGGATCCGTCCCACGTCGAAACCGCCCAGGTCCTTGCGGCGGGCGTCGATCACCATTTCGATCATGTCAGGCTCCGTTCAGTCCGGCGGCAGCCTTGCGAGGACGGCCGGCGCGGGCACCGCAGTCGTCTGCGCCCCGTCGCCGTCGAAATCGCTCCACTGCGAACCGGAAACGAACACCAGTTCGCGATTCCGGACCAGCCCTGTCGTGATGACGGTTGTGATCCGACGATCCTGCCCCGCCTCTCCGGGACGATCCGTATGCTGTGGAGGGGGGCGAATTGAGGACTGGGAGTGTGACGTCGCGGACGGCTCACCGAATCCAGAAGCGGAACCTCAGAGGCAGGGCGCAGGCGGCCCCGGCCAACGACATCAGGGGGAGTATCAGGTCCGCGGGCGGGCGAAGCTCTCCGTGATTCCGGAGCTCGACTCCCATTGTGAAGGTCACAAGCAATCCGATGCCGAGCCCGATGCGAAGGGCCCATTCCTGTTTCGAGCGGTGGCGCCCGGCCTCGGCGGCCATGTCGTTGAATGACTCCACCGCCGTTGGCATGCGGGTACTGGGGCGGACGCCAACGAGGACCAGCGCGATCGGCATCGCCACGAATGCCAGCAGGGTAAGCGGCTCCACCGCCCTAGCTCACGTGCGGGGTGACGATCCCCAGCGGCAGGGCGGTCACATTCTTCACCCCGCGGGTGACGATATGGCTCTCGCAGTCGGAGACGATGCCCAGGCTGAGCAGCTTGTGGCGCAGGAACTGGTCGAAGGCGTGCATGTCCGAGGTGATGATCCGCAGCACATAGTCCTCGCGGCCGGTGATGGTGGCGCACTGCACCACCTCGGGCCATGCCGACACGGCCGCCTCGAAGGCGTCGAGGTTTTCGGTCGAGGGCAGGCTCAGCTTGACGATGGCATAGACCTCGAAATCGAGGCCCAGTTTGGTGGCGTCCAGCAGCGTCACCCGCTTGCGGATGAAGCCCGTATCCTCCAGTCTCTTGATGCGCCGCCAGCACGGCGAGGCCGACAGCCCGACCCGGTCCGCCACCTCGGCCACCGACAATCCGGCGTCCTGTTGCAGGATGTCCAGAATTCGGGCGTCGACGGGATCCAGATCGTCAGCCAAGGCGTTTCTCCTGATCGTGTTATGACGCAATAAAATACCTCCGATCGGCACAGTGCAAGGTCAAATTCAGGCGAGCCTTGCCTGTGGGGTCGTGCTAAATCGCAATCAGGAAACGCGGTCGGACCAACCGAACGGCAGGACGGAATGAAGAAGCCCAATACCCAGGCCCTTTCGCTGCGTGTGCCCGAGCCTTCGGGCCGGCCCGGAGACCCGACAGACTTCAGTCATCTGAAGCTGGACCCCGCCGGCGCGGTGGGGCGTCCGGAGGTCTCGACCACGCCCTTCGACATGCGCGACCACGCCTTCCGGCTGGTCCGGGTGCTGGACGACGACGGCAAGGCCGTCGGCCCGTGGAACCCGAAACTGGATCCCGAGACCCTGCGCAAGGGTCTCAAGGCCATGATCCTGACCCGCGCCTTCGACGACCGGATGCATCGCGCCCACCGTCAGGGCAAGACCAGCTTCTACATGAAGTGCACGGGCGAGGAGGCCATCGCCGTCGCCCAGGGCATGATCCTGTCCCGCGAGGACATGGGCTTCCCCACCTACCGCCAGCAGGGCCTTCTGATCGCGCGCGGCTATCCGCTCGCGACCATGATGAACCAGATCTACTCCAACGCCTCCGACCCCATCAAAGGCCGCCAGCTGCCGATCATGTATTCGGCCAAGGACTACGGCTTCTTCACGATCTCGGGAAACCTCGGCACCCAGGTGCCGCAGGCCGTGGGCTGGGCCATGGCCAGCGCCTACAAGGGTGACGACAAGATCGCCATCAGCTGGATCGGCGACGGCGCCACGGCCGAGGGCGACTTCCATAACGCCCTGACCTTCGCCAGCGTCTACCGCGCGCCGGTGATCCTCAACATCGTCAACAACCAGTGGGCCATCTCGTCCTTCATGGGCATCGCCGGCGGGCTTGAGACCACCTTCGCCTCCAAGGCCATCGGCTACGGCCTTCCGGCCCTGCGCGTCGACGGCAATGACTTCCTCGCCGTCTGGGCCGCGACCCAGTGGGCCGAGGAGCGCGCCCGCTCCAACCAGGGGGCGACCGTGATTGAGCTGTTCACCTACCGCGGCGCCCCGCACTCCACCTCGGACGATCCGCTGCGCTACCGCCCGGCCGACGAGGCCGACAAATGGCCGCTCGGGGATCCGATCGCCCGCCTGAAACAGCACCTGATCGCCCTGGGCGAATGGTCCGACGATCAGCAGACGGCCGCCGAGGCCGAGGCCGTCGAACAGGTCCGCGCGGCCGGCAAGGAATCCGAAGCCATCGGCACGCTCGGCCAGTCGCGCCCCTCGGTGAAGACCATGTTCGAGGAAGTCTACGCCACCGAGGACTGGCGCATCACCGAACAGCGGCGCGAGGTGGGAGTCTGATCATGAGCGAGCAAACCACCTTCACCGAAGCCAACCGCAACGATGGCCTGGAGCCTGACGGCGACACCGTCGGCTCGCCCGCGCCCGCGATCGCCGCGGGTCCGGCCGTCCAGCCCATGAACATGATCCAGGCGCTGAACTCGGCCCTCGACATCAAGATGGGCGAGGACCCCAACGTCCTCAGCTTCGGCGAGGACGCCGGCTATTTCGGCGGCGTCTTCCGCGTCACCGACCATCTGCAGAAGAAGCACGGCCTGACCCGCAGCTTCGACGCCCCGATCAGCGAATGCGGCATCGTCGCCGCCGCCATCGGCATGGGCGCCTACGGCCTGCGCCCCGTCGTCGAAATCCAGTTCGCCGACTACATCTACCCGGCCTACGACCAGATCGTCTCGGAAGCGGCCAAGCTGCGCTACCGCTCGGGCGGCCAGTTCACCAGCCCGATCACGGTCCGCAGCCCCTACGGCGGCGGCATCTTCGGCGGCCAGACGCACAGCCAGTCGCCCGAAAGCCTGTTCACCCACATCGCCGGCCTCAAGGTCGTCATCCCGTCCAACCCCTATGACGCCAAGGGTCTGCTGACTGCGGCGATCGAGGACGACGATCCCGTCATCTTCTTCGAGCCCAAACGCCTCTACAACGGCCCCTTCGACGGCTGGCACCAGAAGCCGGTCTCGCCCTGGAAGGCCCAGGAGCTCGCCCAGGTCCCGACCGGCAAATATGTCGAGCCGATCGGCAAGGCGCGGATCATGAAGGAAGGCGCCGACGTCACCATCCTCTGCTACGGCACCATGGTCTGGGTCAGCCTCGCGGGCGCTGAACACGCCGGCGTCGACGCCGAGGTCATTGACCTTCGCACCCTCGTGCCGCTGGACATCGAGACCATCGAGGCTTCGGTGAAAAAGACCGGCCGCTGCGTCATCGTCCATGAGGCCCCGAAAACCTCGGGCTTCGGCGGCGAGTTGAGCGCTCTCGTGCAGGAGCGCTGCTTCTACCACCTCGAGGCGCCGATCGCGCGGGTGACCGGCTGGGACACCCCCTATCCGCACGCCTTCGAGTGGGAATATTTCCCGGGACCCGAACGGGTCGCCACGGCCCTGAAGGCCGTCATGACCGGAGGGCGCTAGGATGGGTCGCTACGTCTTCAAACTGCCCGACGTGGGCGAAGGCACCGCCGAGGCCGAACTGGTCGCATGGCACGTCAAGGTCGGCGACATGGTCGCCGAGGACCAGATCATCGCCGACATCATGACCGACAAGGCGACGGTCGAACTGACCAGCCCGGTCGCCGGCAAGGTGCTCGCCGCCCACGGCGAACCCGGCCAGCAACTGGCCGTCGGCTCGCCGCTGGTGGAGTTCGAGGTCGAGGGCGCGGGGAATGCGTCCGCCGAAGCCGCTCCGGCACCTGCCAAGGCTGAACCCGCGCCGGCACCGAAAGCCGAAGCGCCCAAGGTCGAGGCCGCCCCTGCCGCTGCCCCTGCCGCCGCCGGCGGCAATTTCGTCTTCAAACTCCCCGACGTGGGCGAAGGCACCGCCGAGGCCGAACTGGTCGGCTGGCACGTCAAGGTCGGCGACACCGTCTCCGAGGACCAGCTCCTCGCCGAGGTCATGACCGACAAGGCCACGGTCGAACTGACCTCACCCGTCGCCGGAACCGTCGTCGCCCTGCACGGCGAAGCGGGCCAGCAACTCGCCGTCGGCGGGCCGCTGGTGTCGTTCAATGTCGAGGGCAAGGGCAATCAGGCGGCGGCTCCTGCTCCTGCCGCCGCTCCTGCGCCTAAGGCCGAAGCCGCACCGGCTCCGGTCGCGAAAGCCGCCGCGCCTGCGTCGCCCGCCAAGGCTCCGGCGAAAGCCGTCGCGGAGGCCTTCACCACCCGCGCCGCGGGCCAGCGCCCGCTTGCCTCCCCCGCCGTGCGCAACCGCGCCCGCGACCTCGGCATCGAACTCCAGTTCGTCCCCGGCTCCGGCCCCGCCGGCCGCATCGAGCACGGCGACCTCGACGCATACGTCGCGTCGGGCGGCCGCACACCGTCCGCACCCGGAGCATCGACCCCCTCCGCCTATGAGCGCCACGAAGGCACCACCGTCACCCGCATCATCGGCGTCCGCCGCAAGATCGCGGAGAAGATGGCCGAGAGCGTCCGCCGCATCCCCCACATCACCTATGTGGAAGAGATCGACGTCACCGCCCTCGAGGAGCTCCGCGCCCACCTCAATGCGAAGAAGCGCAAGGACCAGCCCAAGCTCAACGTCCTGCCCTTCATCGCCCGCGCCATGGTCGTCGCCCTGCGCGACCAGCCGACCATCAACAGCCACTACGACGACGAGGCCGGCGTCCTGACCACCCACGCCGCCGTCCATCTGGGCATCGCCGCCCAGACGCCGAACGGCCTGATGGTCCCGGTGGTCCGCCACGCCGAGTCCCTCGATCCCTGGGATACGGCGCTGGAAATCGCCCGCGTCTCGGGCGCGGCCAAGGACGGCTCGGCCAAGCGCGACGAACTGTCGGGCTCGACCATCACCATCACCTCCCTGGGCACCCTGGGCGGCGTCGTCCACACCCCGATCATCAACCACCCCGAGGTCGCCATCGTCGGCCCCAACAAGATCGCCGAGCGCGTGGTGGTCAAGGACGGCCAGATGGTCGTGCGCAAGATGATGAACCTGTCCTCCAGCTTCGACCACCGCATCGTCGACGGCCACGACGCGGCGGTCTTCGTCCAGCGGATCAAGGGTCTGCTGGAGCATCCCGCGACGCTGTGGATGGGGTGAGGGCGGTGCGCACTCGAGCAACCTTGGTAGCGCTCGCCCTTGCGGGGTCGGTCGCGTTTCCCGGTTCCGCCGAGGCGTGTCGGATTGCGAGGCCGCAGCCGCCGCTCACGGCCGTTGAATTGGAGCGCGCCGCCAACGAGGGGCTGGTCCGGAACGCCGACGCCATCGCGCTGGCTGAGGTTACGCATTGGCAAGCCGGCCAGCTATTCGACGATGTGTCGTTCCGCACCGAGACCATACTTCGCGGGACCTTTCCGCCGGAGGTTCGGACAGGGGATGAAATCTTCAGTTCAAGCTGCGGACCCTACGGCAACAACGGCTCCTATCCTGGGGGCGCGGTCGGGGACCGTGTGATCCTGTTCCTGCTTCAGAGCATACCGATCCACGCCGAGCGTCTTGACGCGCCCCGCGCTGCCGGCCTGCTCTCGATCATTCATCGCGAAAATCCATGACCCAGACCCTCACCACCAAAGTCCTCATCATCGGCGCCGGCACCGGCGGCTATGTCGCCGGCATCCGCTGCGGCCAGCTGGGCCTCGACACCGTGCTGGTCGATGGCGGCGACGGCCTCGGCGGCACCTGCCTGAATGTTGGCTGCATCCCGTCCAAGGCCATCATCCACGCCGCCTCGAAATTCGAGACGGTGTCGAAAGCGGCGGCCGGCGGCACGCTCGGCATCACCGCCAGCAAACCCGCCATCGACCTGGCCCAGACCACGGCGTGGAAGGACGGCATCGTCCGTAAGCTGAACGCCGGCGTCGCGGCCCTGCTGAAGAAGTCGAAGGTCAAGGTCATCAAGGGCTGGGCGAACTTCACCGACGCCAAGACCTGCACGGTCAAGACGGCCGACGGCGACATCACCATCAGCGCCGAACACGTCATCCTCGCCACCGGCTCCGAGCCGGTCGAGCTGCCGTTCCTGAAGTTCGGCGGCGACGTCATCTCCTCGACCGAGGCCCTGTCGCTGGACAGGGTGCCCGGCAAGCTGGTCGTCGTCGGCGGCGGCTATATCGGGCTGGAGCTCGGCATCGCCTTCCGCAAACTGGGGGCCGAGGTCGCCATCGTCGAAATGGCCGACCGCCTGCTGCCGCTCTACGACAAGGCCCTGACCGATCCGGTCCAGAAATGGCTCGAGAAGCACGGCGTCGAACTGCACCTCGGGGCGAAAGCCGGGTCGATCGAGAAGGGCCAGCTGAACATCACCACGAAGGACGGCACCGCCCTCAAGCTCAAGGCCGACAAGGTCCTCGTCACCGTCGGCCGCCGCCCGCGCACCCAGGGCTGGGGCCTCGAGAACATGGGCGTCGCCATGGCCGGGCCGTTCGTGAAGATCGACGACCGCTGCGCCACCTCCATGCGCAACGTCTGGGCCGTCGGCGACCTGACCGGCGAGCCCATGCTGGCCCACAAGGGCTCGGCCCAGGGCGAGGTGGTCGCCGAGGTCATCGCCGGCCACAACAAGGTCTTCAACCCGGTCACCATCGCGGCCGTCTGTTTCACCGAGCCCGAGATCGTCTCCGCCGGCCTCGGCCCGCTGGATGTCGAGGGCCGCGACGACGTCATCACCGCCGTCTTCCCGCTCGCCGCCATCGGCCGCGCCCTGGCCATCGAGGCCGGCGAGGACGGGGGCTTTGTCCGTGTTCTGGCGTCGAAGTCCGACCACCGCCTGCTCGGCGTCCAGGCCGTCGGCCAGCACGTCGCGGAAATGTCCAACAGCTTCGCCCAGATGCTCGAAATGGGCGCAGTGCTGGAAGACGTCGCCGGCGTCATCCACGTCCACCCGACCCTCGGCGAGGCCTTCCACGAGGCGTCATTGCGGGCGCTGGGCCACGCGATCCACATCTAGGGATCAGGGATCAGGGATCAGGGACTAGGAAGGACAGAGGGCGTCGACGCCCACGGATCTGCCAAGCTCGTGTCCCTGATCCCAAATCCCTCCCTTTCGCCCAACCGTCACATTCTTGTGGTCCAAGCGGCGCGACTTCAGCCGTTGTCCGGAGACTGACGATGACCCGCACCCTTCTCGCCGCCGCCTCGGCGATCGCCCTGCTCGCCCTCGGGGCCTGCAACAACGACCAGTCCGCCGGCAACCAGACCGCCCGGGCGGGAATCTGGGCCGCGGGCTCCTCGACCGTCTTCCCCTTCGCCACGCGCGTGGCAGAGAATTTCGCCCGCACCTCGGGCGGCGCCGCGCCGCGCGTTGAATCGCTGGGCACCGGCGGCGGCATCCAGGCCTTCTGCCAGGGCGTCGGCCCGAACACGCCGGACATCGCCAACGCCTCGCGCCAGATGAAGGCCTCCGAGTTCGAGCTGTGCCGCACCAATGGCGTCACCGACATCGTCGAGATCAAGATCGGCTATGACGGCATCGTCGTGGCCACCGCCCGGAGCGGCAACGCCTTCAACCTGCGCCTCCAGGACCTGTACCTGGCCCTGGCCAAGGAGACGCCGGGGGCCAACGGCGCCTTCGCCGCCAATCCGGCCACGATGTGGAACCAGATCAACCCCGGCCTGCCGGCCCAGCGCATCCAGGTCTATGGCCCGCCGCCCACCTCGGGCACGCGCGACGCCTTCCTCGAACTGGGCATGGCACCCGGTGCCGCCCTGCTGCCCGCCCTCGCGGCCATCAAGGCCTCGGACGGCGACCGGTTCGAGACCCTCGCCCACACCCTGCGTGAGGACAACGCCTGGATCGACTCGGGCGAGAACGACAACGCCATCGTCCAGACCCTGAACCGCACCCCCGGCTCGCTCGGCGTGTTCGGCTTCTCCTTCCTCGAGCAGAACCTCGACACGGTGAAGCCCGAGACCATCGACGGCGTCGCCCCCTCGGCCGCGACCATCGCCGACGGCAGCTACCCGCTGGCCCGCAGCCTTTACATCTATGTGAAGAAGCAGCACGTCGGCGTGACCCCGGGTCTGGAGCAGTTCGTCTCGGAATTCATGTCTGAGGCCTCGGCCGGCCGCGGCGGCTATCTGCAGGACCGCGGCCTGGTGCCGCTGCTCGCCGACGAGCTGGCCGCCCAGCGCGCCATCGCCCAGGGGATGACCGTGATGACGGCTCCGGCGAAGTAGGATGAAAGGGATTAGGGACTAGGGATTAGGATGTGCGGGCATCGCGCCGCTTCGTCCATGTCCCAGTCCCCTAATCCCTAATCCCTCATCCCTCATCCCTAATCCCTGTCTCAGGCCGCCGTCTTCCGCCGCAACCGCGCGACCCGCCGCAACCGCCGCCAGAAGCGGCCGCGTTCGGGCTCGGGATACGGCTGCAGGTTCTGCACGAACTCCTCGGCCGAGGCGCGCCAGCTGAATTTCTCGGCATAGGCCCGGACCGCCTTGCGGTCGCACTTCAGCGCCTCGAGGCAGGCCGTGCGCAGGTCTTCGTGGATCGCGCCGGCGTTCGAGCCGGGGATGATGTCGATCGGCCCGTGCGCCGGATAGGCGGCGACCGGCGTCCCCGCCGCCATGGCCTCGAGAATCACCAGGCCGAAGGTGTCGGTCCAGCTGGGGAAGACGAAGACGTCGGCGTCGCGGAAGCACCGCGCCAGCTCCTCGCCGAACCGGGCGCCGAGGAATTTGGCCTCGGGGTATTTGAGCTCCAGCTCGGCGCGCGCCGGGCCGTCGCCGACCACGATCTTGGTGCCCGGCAGGTCGGTTTCGAGGAAGGCCTCGATATTCTTCTCGACCGCCACCCGCCCGACATTGAGGAAGAAGGGCCGCGGCCAGTCCTTGCCGCCCAGCTCATCATAGATGCGCGGCAGGTCCGGATGGAACTGCACAGTGTCCACGCCCCGCGACCACGGCGAGACATTGCGGAACCCGCGCTCCAGCAGCTCGTCCCGCAGCGTCGGCGTGGCCACCATCAGCCGTCCCGACGGCTTGTGGAACCACTTCATATAGGCGTAGCCGACCTGCACCGGGACCGGGAATCGGGCCGAGATATATTCCGGGAATTTCGTATGATAGCTGGTCGTGAACGGCAGCTTCCATTCCACGCAGATGCGCCGCGTGGCGATGCCGATCGGCCCCTCGGTGGCGATATGCACCGCTTCCGGCTCATAGGCCCTCAGCCGCTCGCGAATCTCTTCCTCGGCCCCCAGCGCCAGCCGGATTTCCGGATAGGTCGGGGCGGCGATGGTCTTGAACTGGCTCGGCTCGATGACCTCGACCTCATGGCCCATGGCGCGGCATTCCGCGATGGTCCGGGTCAGGGTGCGGACGACGCCGTTGACCTGGGGCTCCCAGGCGTCAGTGGCCAGAACGATGCGCATATGGGCCGGATGGCTCCGCCGTTGATCGGGGAACTGATCTAGCGGGTTACGGTGAACTTGGCGAGACAGACGAACGCGCTCTGGCGGTTTCGGTCATCCAGCCCCGCCGCGCGCTTCCGTCTCGCCGTGGAGCACCGCGCGATCAGAGTGGCAGCGCCGTCGTCGCCTTGACCTCTTCCAGCACCGCATAGGTCCGCGTCTCGCGCACGCCCGGCATACGCACCAGAACGTCGCCCAGAAATGCCCGATAGGCGTCCATGTCGCCGACCCGCGCCTTGATCAGATAGTCAAATCCGCCCGCCACCATATGGCACTCCAGCACCTCGGGCTGGCGGCGGACCGCCTCGGCGAAGGCCTCGAACATGTCGCCTGTGGTGCGGTCCAGCAGCACCTCCACGAAGATCAGCAGGCCGCGCCCGACCTTGGCCGGATCGATCAGTGCGGCGTAGCCGGTGATCACCCGCCGCGCCCTCAGCCGTCGGACCCGCTCGAAGCAGGCCGCGGCGGACAGGTTGCAGCGCCGCGCCAGTTCGGCGTTCGACAGGCGGCCATCCTCCTGCAGGGCGCGCAGCAGGCGGCGGTCCACGGCGTCGAGCACTTCCATCGGTACATACCCCGTTTGTCCGAATGATCATCGGCATGGCAGCGGATGATACGATACACATTCGGCAGAGTCCGCCATATATGCCCGGGGTACTCAGGATCGAACGCCCATGACGACCGCCTTCTCCCCCTCCTGCGTCGCCCACTGGGATTCGCTGGACCAGGGCAAGTTCGCGGACGAGACCGCCACGGTCCGGGGCCTGCTGGCCAACATGCCGCTGGACGGGACCGAGCGCGCTGCCGTTCTGGCCGCCGCCGTGGGCCTGGTCGAACACGCCCGGGCCAGCGTCAAGAAACAGGGCGTGGTCGAGAGCTTCCTGCAGGAATTCTCGCTCGGCACCCGGGAAGGGCTGGCGCTCATGTGCCTGGCCGAGGCCCTGTTGCGCACGCCCGATGAAGAGACCCGCGACCGGCTGATCGCCGAGAAGATCGGCTCGGCCGACTGGTCGTCCCACCTCGGCCAGTCCGACAGCCTGTTCGTCAACGCCTCGACCTGGGGCCTGATGCTGACCGGCAAGCTGGTCGATGTCGACGAGGAGGCCCGCACCGACCTGCCGGGCTTCCTCAAGCGGATCGTCGGCCGTCTGGGTGAACCCGTCATCCGCGAGGCCGTGGCCGCCGCTGTCCGCATCATGGGCGAACAGTTCGTGGTCGGCCGCACCATCGAGGCGGCGCTGAAGCGTTCCAACCGCGAAGGCTGGCTGTGCAGCTTCGACATGCTGGGTGAAGGCGCCCGCACCGCCCATGACGCCGAACGCTATGAGACAATCTACGCCGACGCCATCACCGCCGTCGGCAAGACGGCGAAAGGGCAGGGGCCCGAGGCCGGCCACGGCGTCTCGGTCAAGCTCTCGGCCCTGTCGCCCCGCTATGAGGCCACGCACGAGGCCCGCGTCTGGGACGAACTCTATCCCCGCATCCTGCGGCTTGCCCGGATCGCGGCCGAGTACGACATCAACTTCACCATGGACGCGGAAGAGGCGGACCGGCTGGCCCTGTCGCTGAAGCTGCTGGACCGGCTGGCGCGCGAGCCCGAACTGGGCGGCTGGACCGGGCTGGGGCTGGCGGTGCAGGCCTATCAGAAGCGCTGCCCCGAGGTGATCCGCCGCGTCGCCGAACTGGCCAAAACCAGCGGCCGCCGGCTGATGGTCCGTCTGGTCAAGGGCGCCTACTGGGACACCGAGATCAAGCGCGCCCAGGTCTTCGGCCGCACCGACTATCCGGTCTTCACCACCAAGGCCGCGACCGACCTCAACTACCTCGTCTGCGCGAAGGCGATGATCGAGGCCGCGCCGCACATCTACAGCCAGTTCGCCACCCACAACGCCCACTCCCTGGCCGCCGTCTACAGGATGGCGTCCGCGCGCGCGGTGAAGATCGAATTCCAGCGCCTGCACGGCATGGGCGAGGCCCTGTACGACGCGGCGCGCGATGCCTTCGGCCCGGTGACCGTCCGCGCCTACGCCCCCGTCGGCGGGCATGAGGACCTGCTGCCCTATCTGGTGCGCCGCCTGCTCGAGAACGGGGCCAACTCCTCCTTCGTCCACGCCCTGCTGGACGAGCGGGTGCCCGCCTCGGCCGTCGCCGCCGACCCCATCTCCGCCGTCGAGGCCCACCCCGACCGCCACGCCAAGATCCCGACCCCGAAGGACATGTACATGGACCGCCAGAACTCCCAAGGTCGTCAGAATTCTTTGGGCCGCGACTATTCGCAAGCCGCCGACCGTGAGCGCCACGCCGTCGCGCTGCAGAAGGTCGACAGCGAGACCCTGAGCGCCGGCCCGATCATCGGCGGCAAGCTCAAGGCCGGGACCAACCCGCAAGCCGTGACCAATCCGTTCGATACGACCCGCGTTCTGGGCCATGTCTCGGAAGCGACCGAGGCCGACATCGACGCCGCCGTCGACGCCGCCGCCCGCGCCCAGATCGCCTGGGACCGCAAGGGCGGCGCGGGCAGGGGCGCCGTGCTGCGCGCCATGGCCGATGCGCTGGAAGCCAATATGGACCGGCTGGTCGCCCTGTTGTCGCGCGAGGCGGGCAAGACCCTGAACGACGGCGTGGCCGAGATCCGCGAGGCGGCCGACTTCTGCCGCTACTACGCCATGCTGGCCGAACGCGACTTCGGCGGGCCGACCGAGCTGAAGGGCCCCGTCGGCGAGATCAACCAGCTGGTCCTGCACGGTCGCGGCGTCTTCGCCTGCATCAGCCCGTGGAATTTCCCGCTGGCCATCTTCTCCGGCCAGATCGCCGCCGCCCTGGCCGCCGGGAACGCGGTCCTGGCCAAGCCTGCCGAACAGACCCCGCTGATCGCCGCCGAGGCCGTGCGCCTCTACTACAAGGCCGGCCTGGACCCGAACCTGCTGGCCCTCGTCCCCGGACGTGGCGAGACGGTCGGCGCGAAACTGGTCAGCCACCCCGGCATCGACGGCGTCGCCTTCACGGGCGGCACCGACACGGCCAATCTGATCAACCGTTCGCTGGCCGCCCGCCCGGGCGCCATCATCCCCTTCATCGCCGAGACCGGCGGCCTCAACGGCATGTTCGTCGACACCACGGCGTTGAAGGAACAGATCATCGACGACGTCATCCTGTCGGCCTTCGGCTCTTCAGGCCAGCGCTGCTCGGCCCTGCGCCTGCTCTATGTCCCGCATGACGCCGCCGACGCCCTGATCGAGGGCCTGAAGGGCGCGCTCGCCGCCCAGGTCGTGGGCGACCCGACCGACCCCGCCACCGACATCGGCCCGGTGATCGACGCCGACGCGAAGGGCATGCTCGAGGCTCACCTGAAGCGGCTCGAAGGCGATGCGAAGATCATCGCCCGCGCCGAACTGCCGGCCGGCACCGACAAGGGCCACCTGTTCGCCCCGACCATCGCCGAGATCCCGACCCCCGACTATCTGGAGCGCGAGGTCTTCGGCCCGATCCTGCACATCTGCCGCTATGAGCCGTCCAAGCTGAAGGAGACGGCGTCGAAACTGGCCGCCCGCGGCTACGGCCTGACCCTGGGCGTCCACAGCCGGATCGAGGCCTTCGCCGAGGAGGTCGCCCGTCTGGTCCCCGCCGGCAATGTCTACATCAACCGCTCGATCATCGGCGCGGTCGTCGGCGTCCAGCCCTTCGGCGGCGAAGGCCTGTCCGGTACCGGCCCCAAGGCCGGCGGTCCGTACAGCCTGATCCGCTACGCCGCCGAAAAGGCCATCAGCAACAACATCTCCGCCCAGGGCGGCGACCCGGCGCTGCTGAACTTGTAGGGCCTAGTGGAAGATCCCCACCGCGCCCTCGATCCAGACGAGGGCGACGATGGTGATGATGAACAGGGCGAAGCCGATGCGGACCACGGGGTTGCGCACCTTCCAGGCGACGACCTCGATCACGGCCGCGCCGCCGATCAGCAGGATGCCGGCGAAGACGAAGTCGCTGGCGGTCCAGTTGACCTCGTCGGTGAGCTGCATGGCGACCGCCGGGGCCAGCAGGATCAGGGCGACCGCGCTCCAGCCCAGAATGCGCAGGGCTTTCCAGAGCTGGTTCAGGTCGTCGTTCGTAATCGCCGTCATTTTCTCGCCTCTCCCGTCGTCATCGACGTTTCAGAGCGTGCGCCCTTCGCGGCTGAGCGGCATGAGCGAAATGTGAGGTCTCGCTGAAAAGCACCGCCCGAACGACGAAAGCCGGCTCCGCTTGCGCGAAACCGGCTCCCGTCATCCCTTGACGCACACCACCTGACGCAGGGTGTGCACGACCTCGATCAGGTCGGTCTGGGCAGCGATGACCGCGTCGATGTCCTTGTAGGCCATCGGCGTTTCGTCGATCACCTCGGCGTCCTTGCGGCACTCGACGCCTTTGGTGGCGCGGACGTGGTCCTCCACCGTGAAGCGCCGCTTGGCCTCGGTCCGGCTCATCGCCCGACCGGCGCCGTGCGAGCAGGTGCAGAACGAATCCGCATTGCCCTTGCCGCGCACGATGAAGGATTTCGCCCCCATCGAGCCCGGGATGATGCCCAGCTCATCCAGCTTGGCGGACACCGCGCCCTTCCGGGTCAGGAACACGTCCTTGCCGAAATGGCGCTCCCTCGAGACGTAGTTGTGGTGACAGTTCACCGCTTCCTGCGTCGTCTCCAGATCCGGCCAGAACGCGCGCAGCACGTTCAGGACGCTGTCCATCATCACCTCGCGGTTGGCGCGCGCGTATTTCTGCGCCCACGACACCGCCCGGACATAGTGGACGAAGCCGTCCGTCCCCTCGGGGAAATAGGCCAGGTCCTGGTCCGGCAGATTGATGTGCCAGCGCCGCATCTCGTGCTTGGCCCGTTCGATGAAATAGGTCCCGAACCGGTTGCCCACGCCCCGCGAGCCGGAGTGCAGCATCACCCACACGTCCCCCGCCTCATCGAGGCAGAGCTCGATGAAGTGGTTGCCCGTTCCCAGCGTCCCCAGATGGCCGAAGCCACGCGGGTGCGCCGCCTTGGGATGAGCCTCGACCACGGCGTCATAGCCGGCCTTCAGCTCCCCCCAGCGGGTGACCGCAGAGGCCGGCGGCTCGCCGGCCCAGGCGCCCTTGTCGTTGCGCCCGCCGTTGTCGGTCCGGCCGTGCGGAACGGCCGCCTCGATGGCGGAGCGGATGCCCGACAGGTCGTCCGGCAGATGTTCGGCGCGGATCGAGGTCCGCACCGCCATCATGCCGCAGCCGATGTCCACGCCCACGGCGGCCGGGATGATGGCCCCCACGGTCGGGATCACCGACCCCACGGTCGCGCCCATGCCCCAGTGCACATCGGGCATGACCGCGACGTGTTTGTGGATGAACGGCAGCGAGGCCACGTTCTTCAGCTGCTTCAGCGCCGCATCCTCGATGGGCACCCCCCGGGTCCATGCCTTGATCGGCACATGGTCCGGGTTTTCGATCACGTCATAGCCACGCATGGCCGACGTCTCCTTCTCTGTCTGATCCTTCCGGACCGACCGTCAGGCGTCTTGCGGATACAAGAAACCCCTCCGGCCGGTGGCGGGAGGGGTTGCTGGAAAACCGAAGTCGATGTGACCGGCTGTTCTCCTATGCACCCTCCGCACGCGCGTCCTTGCCCTCGACCGGCTGGCGGTCGAGCGACATGGGCAGGCTTGCGTTGAGGCGATAGGCGAACATGGTCATCTCGTTTTCGGGAGGGCGCTGATATCCGAAGGCTGTCGGAAAGACCACCCCCAATTCCCCCCCGCGGTCTCCGGGGCGTCGCCGCTGCCTCAGTCCAGCAACCCCGCCTCCCGCGCCGAACGCTCCAGGTCATCCCGGAACTTCGGCTCCGCGATGGCGATCAGGGCCCGCGCGCGTTCGGCGTCGCTCCGGCCCTTCAGCTCGGCGCGGCCGTGCTCGGTGACGATGATGTGGACGTCGTTGCGCGGCACCGTGACCGGTCCGTCCAGCCGGGCCACGATGCGCGAGACGGTCCCTTTCGCCGCCGTCGAATGGCAGGCGATGATCGACCGCCCTCCGGCGGAGGCATAGGCCCCGCGCACGAAATCCAGCTGTCCGCCCGAGGCCGTGAACTGGCGCCCGTTCAGATGCTCGGAACAGCAGGCCCCGGTCAGGTCGACCTGAAGCGTGGCATTGACCGAGACCATCCGCTCGTTGCGGGCGATGACGGCCGGGTCGTTCACATAGTCGACGGGGTACGCCTCAAGATCGCGGTTGCCGTCGAGGAAGTCGTAGGTGGCCCGCGTCCCCATGCAGAAGGAGAACACCCCCTTGCCGGGGTGCAGGGTCTTGCGGGCGTTGGTGATGACGCCCTGCTGCATCAGCTCGACCAGGCCCGGCGTCAGCATCTCGGTGTGCAGGCCCAGGTCGCGGCGGCCGTGCAGGGCGGCGCAGACCGCGTTCGGCAGGGCGCCGATGCCCATCTGCAGCGTCGAGCCGTCCTCGATCATGTCGGCGATCAGCGCGCCGATGGCGAGGTCGTTGGGCGCCGGCTCGACCACGGGCAGTTCCAGCAGGGGCGTGGAGTTCTCGACCACCGCCGTCACCCGCGAAACATGAACGGTGCAGTCGCCGAACACCCGCGGCATGGCCGGGTTGACCTCGAGGATGATCCGCCCGGCGTGCGCGCTGACCGGCTTGTTGTAGTCGGTGTTGATCCCGAAGCTGAAAAAGCCGTCCTCGTCCATCGGTGAGACGGTGCAGATCAGGGTATCGACCCCGGCCTCCCGCATCAGCCGCGGAACCTGCTGGAAGCCGGTCGGGATGAAGGTCGCCGGATTGGGCCGCCCGGCCGCCCGTGCCCGCGCCTCCAGCCCGCGCTCGATGGCGCTGTGGAACAGGCTCATGGGTCTGATCCGGCCCATAAGGTCGTCGGTCAGCACCGTCTGGCCGGCGATGCCGGTGGAGAGCAGATAGTACAGGCTGACGTCATCGACCTGTCCCGCCCGCGCCCGGTCCGCCAGGGCGGCCAGGATCGCGGGCGGCTGTGAAAAGCCCAGCCCCATCGCCACCCGGGTGCCTGACGGGATCAGGGCGGCGGCCTCGGCCGCGGACATCAGGCGCTGGGCATGGAGGGCTTGGGGCATGACGGTTTCCATCGGCGAAACCGGACCCTGCCACATCGCGAGGCCCGCCGACCTGCCTTTGAGCAAATCAGTTGCGGCGTGGCGGCCAGCCGCCCGCCCGGCTGAGCGCGCTCGGCGCTGGCCGGCCGATCTTCTCGCCGATCCAGCGGGCCGTATTGATCAGGGTGTCGAGGTCGTAGCCGGTCGAATAGCCCGCCCGCTCGAGCATATAGACCAGGTCCTCGGTGGCGATATTGCCGGTGGCCCCCGGCGCGAACGGACAGCCGCCGATGCCGCCGACCGAGGCGTCCAGCACGCTCACCCCCGCCTCGATCCCGGCATGGGCGTTGGCCAGTCCGGTGTTCCGCGTGTCGTGAAAATGCAACCTCAGAACGGCGTCGGGCGCAGCCGCGCGGGCCGCCTCGACCTTGCGCGTCACGCTCCACGGATCGCCCGCCCCGATGGTGTCGGCGAGCGCGATTTCCGCCACGCCCAGTTCCGCGATCCGCCCGACCAGATCGGCGACCTGCCCGGCCGAAACCTCGCCGTCGAACGGGCAGCCCCAGACGCAGGACAGGGTGGCGGACAGGGAGGGCGTGGCACCCGGCTGACCGGCGGCGTTGGCACGGCCCGCGACGATGTCGGCCAGCATCTGCACCTGCTGGTCGACCGACAGGCCCTGGTTCTTCAGGCCGAAGCCGTCCGTGGCGGACATGGCCACATTGACCTCGTCCACCGTCGTGCCGAGCGCGCGATCATAACCCTTGCCGTTGAGCACCAGACCGATGCGGCTGCGGCCGGCCTCGGGCGGCAGCGCCGCCATGACCTCTTCGGCGCCCGCCATCTGCGGCACATATTTCGGATGGACGAAGCTCACCGCCTCGATCCGGCGCGCGCCCGCGGCCTCGAGCCGGCGCACCAGATCGGCGCGGACCGCCGGTTCGAGGATGGCCTTTTCGTTCTGCAAGCCATCGCGGGGACCGACCTCGACGATGGTGATGGGTCGGCTCACCGCGACGGCTCCGTCGCCGGGCCGCCGGGCGGCGCATAGACGGTCAGGCTGACGTCATCGCCCTTGGAATAGTTGTGGCCGTCGACCTCGCCCACGACCCGGCCCGTGACGCCCAGCTCGGCGGCGGCCGCCCGGAAGGCGTCGGCGTCGCGCGCCTCGACGATGACGGGCCGACCTTCGGCCAGGGCGCGGGCGGCGCCGGCGGCGTCGGTCAGCTCGGTCTCGCGTCCGGTCAGGAAGACGAGGCTGGGTTCATGGAAGCCGGTCACCGCGATCGGCCCGGCCCGGCCCTGGCGCGGGTGCAGGTTGGCGGCCATCAGGACCTTTTCCAGCTGGGGCGCGACGGACAGGGGCCGCAGCTGCCGCAGCGTGCCGGCCAGGGCACCGTGGGCCACGACGCCCAGGGCGATCGAGGCGATCACGGCGGTCATGGCCGCCCGGTGCAGCATCAGGAACGCCCCGATCAGACCGGCCAGGATGGCGAAGACGATGGTTATGGTCGCCCATGTCTGGGCTGTGGAGCGGCCATATTCGGTCAGGAGCCAGACGGAAGCGACGGCCAGCAGGGCCCCGACCGCGATCGTCAGCCCGGCCCCGGCGTATCGCGAGGCCTTGCCGACGGGGCGGGTCAGGGCGGCGGCGGCCAGCAGGGCGAGGGCACCGAAGGTCGGCAGGGTATAGTGGGCCAGTTTGGTCGGGGTCAGTTCGAAGATCAGCCAGGCCGGGACCAGCCAGCAGATCAGGAAGCGGATCGCCGGCTCTGTGCGCCTGTGCCACCCGGCCGAGAGGGCGGCGGGCAGCAAGAGAGTCGCCGGGAAGAACAGCAGGGGCGCGATCAGCAGATAGAAGCCCGGCATGACGCCGTGGCCCTCGTCGCCACCCGCGATCTTGGGTGCCAGATCGCCGCCGATGGCCTCGGTCCAGAAGCCGCCGTCGGTGGCGATGGTGATGGCGATGGCCCAGGGGCCGACAATCAGGGCCACCAGCGGCAGGCCCCAGCCCCAGCCCAGCCGTTTCAGCCAGCTGACGTCCCGGTCCCAGACCGACAGGGCGATCATCGCGGGCCCCACGACGATCAGGCCGATCGGCCCCTTGATGAGGATCGACAGCCCCAGCCCCAGCCAGAACATCAGCTTGTGCGGCCGGATCGGAACCTCGCCGGCCCGTGTGGCCAGGTAGATTCGCGCCAGCCCGGCCATGGCCAGGGTCACGGAGCCGCACAACATGGCGTCGGTCTTGGCGATCCCGGCCTCGGTCGAGAGCAGGAAGGTGGCGCCCAGTATGGCCCCCGCCAGAAACCCGGCTCTCTGGCCGAACATCGCGGCCCCGGCCCAGGCACAGGCGGCGGCGGCCAGCATGGCGCCGAGAATGGACGGGATGCGGTAGGGGGCGATGTCGCGGTTTTCGACGCTCGAGGTCACCGCGACCGCGACGGCCTGCATCCAGTAGATGCCGACGGGCTTCTTCCAGCGCGGATCATCCTGGAAGCGGATGTCGACGAAGTCGCCCGTCTCCAGCATCTGCGAGGTCGCCTGGGCGTACCGGCTCTCGTCCCGATCCAGCGGCGGCAGCAGCATCAGGGCGGGCAGACCCGCCAGCAAGGCCACCAGGGCTGCGAGCAGAGGTCCGCGCCAGCCGGCGATGTATCGGTCGAGATCGGAAGGCGTCATGTTCATCTTCCTAACACGGCGCTTGGCGGTGCGTCAGTGTTTGCGCGCTACCGGTCGCCGCGCGGCGGCTCCCTGCTTGAGCGCGGCGCATCTCCCGCCCGGCGCGGAAACCCGCTAGACACCCGGGATGAACGAAGCGATCCCCGAAATCTCCGTCGTCGTCCCGGTCCATGACGAACAGGGCGCAGCCGGCCCGTTGGCGCGCGAGATCGCTGCCGCATTCGAGGGTCGCTCGTATGAAATGGTGTTCGTCGACGACGCGTCACGGGATGACACCCTGGCCGAACTGCGGGGCCTGATGACTGAACTGCCGGCGCTGCGCGTGCTCAGCCATGGCTCGAATGCCGGCCAGAGCCGGGCGGTGCGCACGGGCGTCCTGGCGGCGCGCGGCGCGATCGTGGTGACGCTGGACGGCGACGGCCAGAACCCGCCGGCCGACGCCCCGAAACTGGTTGACCTGCTGGCGTCCTCGCCGTCCTCCGTGGCCCTGGTCGGCGGCGTGCGGGCCAAGCGTCAGGATTCCGGCGCCAAGCGGCAGGCCTCGCTGTGGGCCAACCGGATCCGCCGCAAACTGCTGGGCGACGACGCCGACGACACCGGCTGCGGCCTGAAGGCGTTCCGGCGGGAGATCTTCCTGCGCCTCCCCTATTTCGATCACATCCACCGCTATCTGCCGGCCCTGATGATCCGCGAGGGCTATCAGAACCTCTATCTTGATGTGGACCACCGCCACCGCGAGACCGGTCAGTCGAAATATACGAACTGGGGACGGCTGATGGCCTCGCTGTCGGATCTGCTCGGCGTGATGTGGCTGAAATCACGGTCCCGTCGGCCCGGCGCGATCAGCGAATTCTGACTTTCGCCTGCCGGGCGAGCGGGCGTAGCCGTTTGGATCGAACCGGGGTAAGCATCGTTAACAAGCGCGGCTGTTTCGCGGCCGTACGTCGATGGAGCCCGCCATGCTGATCGCCATCCCGCTGCTGTTCATCCCCGTGGTGATCTACGCCATCGTCATCGGGTTCGGCGTGCTCGGGTCCGGCGGACTCGCGGCAGCCGAGCAGGCACTGGGCGATCCGCTCTTCTCGATCCCCATGGTGTCGGGCAGCGCCTGGAACGTCGGCACGGGCGACCTCATCCTTTTCCTGTCGCTGATCCTGCTGTTCTTCGAACTGCTGAAATCCACCTCCAGCCAGAAGGTGGCGATCATCAATCACGCCCTGTCGATGATCCTGTTCGTCTTCTGTCTGGTCGCCTTCCTCCTGTTCAAGGGGTTCGCGACCTCGACCTTCTTCCTGATCCTGACCATGGTCATGCTCGACGTCCTGGCCGGCTTCATCGTCACCATCATCTCGGCCCGCAAGGACTTGGACTTCGCCAGCGGGGCGTGATCGGGGGCGGCTTCGCCCCTCTCCCCTTGCGGGAGAGGGAGACCGCACACGACGGCGAAGCCGTCGTTCTTGTGCGGTCGGGTGAGGGGTCGCAACGGAGCCGACTGCGAGACCCCTCATCCGACCCGCTTCGCGGGCCACCTTCTCCCGCAAGGGGAGAAGGGCGCACACAACGCCCTGCTCACAATCCGCCGATTGTCAGCATATCCCGCGCCGCCAACCCCCTGATTCCGCTCCACTTTCAAAAATTGCAGCGTCACGAACCATCCGCGCCGGAACCGCTTCCATAATACCCCCATCCCGTCGGTGGGGAGGGCGTCGGATCCAGCGCCTCGATGTCGGCGGGCTGTGATCGAGCGATGAAGCCCGGGGGTTGGATTCCTCGGGGGTCCTTGTGGAGGTCGATGGATGGCCTCCGCCTGCTCGCCGCGGGCCAATGGAGCGGACTGCTGGCTACGCCATGTCCCTCCCCCGCCGCAGGCAGCAATGTCCGCGACGGATGATCCGTCTAGGCCCGTAGCAAGGGCCGCCAACCGGATGGCGCGTGGAAAACGGCTGCGCGGGGCGGTCTGCTTCGTCGAAACGGTAAAACAATCAAAGCACCGGGCGAGGCCCGGCCGCTCCGCGCCCTCCCCGA
>JAUYAG010000073.1 GCA_030693575.1 Brevundimonas sp.
CACAGATTCGCGGATCGCGCGGTTTTCCACCGGGGACGCGCCAGTCGGCACGCAGACGATGATCTTGGGCTTGGAGAAGGTGGTACGCTTGTGAACCTTGCGGATGAAATGCTTGATCATCTCTTCGGCGACTTCGAAGTCGGCGATGACCCCGTCGCGCATGGGACGGATGGCTTCCATGTGGCCGGGGGTGCGGCCCAGCATCTGCTTGGCCTCTATGCCGACGGCGTGGACGATCTTGCGGCCGCCGACGTTGCGCAGGGCCACAACGGAGGGCTCGTTCAGCACAATGCCCTTGCCCTTCATATAGATCAGGGTGTTGGCGGTGCCGAGGTCGATGGCGATGTCGTTGGAGATCGCGCCGAAAATGCTGGAGAACATGGGTCCGGGATACCGTTCGTTCGGGCCTTGGAGGGGCGGGCGTCAGTCTCGATCCGCTTCGGCGACGCCCCGGCGCCACGCATCCCCACGCGCCGCCTCCTGATCGTATATCGCCTGACCGACCTTACGGCTCGTTTGCCCTTGTGCGACGGCGAATACAAGCCCCCGCACGCCGCGCGGCGGGGCGATGATGGTTCCGGTCAGGGCTTCCGGTTCACGATGCCGTCACCGGCCCCGGCTCGCCCGGCGTGATCAGGGCGCGCTGACGCCGAACACGGACGCGCAGGTCTCCAGCATCTCGCCCAGCTGATCCCCGGTAGCCCGGCCGAGCATGTCGCGAGCGTAGCCTTCCTGAACCGCCCGCTGCTCCGCGTCATAGCCCTGGCTGACCTGTTTGCGGTCGGCTTCCGCGTTCGCCAGCGGCTCCAGCCGGGTCAGCGCGTCCCACATCGCCCGTTCGCTGGTGGTTTGCGGGGTTGTGGGTCCGAAATGGGTTTCGCGGCCGGTCTTCGCCAGGGTGGCGCACGCCCACGCTTCGCTGACAAGAAGGTCCGGGGACGTCGGCGGCCGCGAGGCTCAGGGGACGACGGCGTTGCGCGTGCCCAGGCGGGCTACAGCCTCAGCGGCCGGGTAGAGACTGTCCTCTTCCATCTCCACCCGCATGGACAGAGCTCGCATCAGCACCTCCGTCGCAGCGGCGAAACGCAGGGGATCGGCGAGCATGGCCTGTGCGGTCCAGTGATCCCGGAAACGGATCCAGATGATGAGGAGCCCGCCATTCCCCTCCGCGGCCTCGGCGCCCAGGATCCGGACACCCTCGTCCCGTGCGTTCATCAGCAGAGGATAGAGTTCCGCGTCTTCAATGATCAGATGGTGGACCAGTTCGAGGTCTATTTCGGTGATCAGGCCACGAGCCTCAAGGGCGTCGTCACGCGTTCTGATGAGCCCGCACAGCCCCCCGAGCACAGCAGCCTTGTCGATGATTGACTGGTGCTGGCGCTTCATTGCCCGGATGTCCAAAACGCGACATTACAACTATAAAATGTACCGTCGCGCTCATAGCGTTAAGGTTGACTTAAGACCACCACCCCTCCCCGCTTCTAGCCATCGAGGCCAGACGAGGTCTCGCGCCGCTTGACCAGTTCGCGCACCCCCAGCATGGCCCCGAGCCAGACCACGGCCACCCCGGCGAGGATCAGCGAGGTCCAGACGCCGTCCCCGCTGGCGGCGGCCACCACCGCCCCGCCGAAAAAGGCGACCAGGGCGGTCTTGGGCAGGACGCCGAGCGCGCAGCCGGCGAGGAAGCGCCAGAACGAGGCGCGGGCCGCGCCGAAGGCCATGTTGACGACGATGAACGGGGCCGAGGGCACATTGCGGATCATGAAGCTGGCGTAGAAGGCGTTCTTGCCGACGAAGCCCTTGAGCCGGCCCATGGTGCGTCCGCCGAACCGGTCGACCAGCCGCGCCGTCGGCCCTCGCCCCAGCCAGTAGGTCACCCCGGCCGAGATCACCGTCGCGGCCCAGCTGTAGAAGAACCCCAGCGAGGGCCCGAAGGCGACGACGCAGGCGGCGATCAGGATGAACTGCGGCGCGCCGATGAAGGCGGCGACGACGAACAGCACCACGGTGGCGAGGAAGGCCCAGGGGCTGCCGCGATAGCCCTGCAGCCAGGCCTCGAGGTTCTCCTCCGCCGCCAGCCCGAACTGGCTCTTGCCGATCGCCAGCAGACCCAGGGTCGCGCCCAGCAACAGCGCCGTCGCCACGGCCGCCCGCCAGCGGCGGGCCTCCATGTTCAGGATGAAGTCGAGAAAGCGGCGCATGGGGTGGGAATAGCAGCCAGCGGTGGCATGGGCGAGAGCGTCAGACCGTCGGCCGCCGGGACGGATTCCGCCCCGCACCCCGAACATATCCCCCGCTCGCGCATTCTCCCCGCCAGGGAGACTGAACATGGCCGCACGACCCACCTGGCAAGGACATCTGAAGCTGTCGCTCGTCACCTGTCCGGTGGCGCTCTACACCGCGACGACCAGCACCAATGACGTGCGCTTCCACCTGATCAATCCGGAGACCAACAACCGCATCCGGATGGTGCCGACCGATCCGGATACGGGGCCGGTGGAGCGCAGCGATCTGGTGCGTGGCTATGAGGTGTCGAAGGACGAATATGTGCTGTTCGACGAGGCCGATTTCGACAAGGTCCGGCTGGAGAGCACCAAGACCATCTCGATCGACAAATTCGTCGACGAGAGCGAGATCGACCGGCTGTACTGGGCCGATCCCTTCTTCGTGGTGCCCGAGAAGGGCGCGGGGCTGGAGGCCTTCGCCGTCATCCGCGACGCCATGAAGAAGCAGGGCAAGGTGGCGCTGGGCTGTCTGGTGCTGCGCGGCAAGGAGCGACAACTGGCGCTGGAGGTCCGGGGCAAGGGGCTGGTGGCCTATACCCTGCGGGCGCAGGACGAGGTGCGCGACGCCGGCGACTATTTCGACGACATCCAGGGCGTGAAGGCGGACGCCGACATGGTGGAGATCGCCGCCCGGATCATCGGCCAGAAGGAGGCGGACTTCGATCCGGCCGACTTCAGGGACCGCTATGACGACGCCCTGCGCGAGATGATCAAGGCCAAGGCCAGGGGCGGCAAGGGGACGGTCGATGTCGCCGAGCCGGACGACACCAATGTCATCGACCTGATGGCGGCGCTGCGGAGCAGTCTGAAGGGGTCGGCGGGGTCGGAGAAGACGCCGCCGGCGAAGAAGGCGGCCGCGGCCAAGGCTCCGGCGAAGAAGCCCGCAGCAAGGAAGAAGGCCGCAGCCTGATCCTTCTCCCCTTGAGGGAGAAGGTGGCCCGGAGGGCAGGATGAGGTGTGAGATACCCGTCAAAGACGAGGACCCGACAGGCTTACCTTCGGCAGCCGCCATACCCCGTGCTCTGTCCCGTAGCGCGCCGCGCCTGTAGCCTGAAAATGCGGTGTTTCACCCCTCATCCGCCCCCTGTCGGGGGCACCTTCTCCCTCAAGGGGAGAAGGATTCTATATGCCGACCTTCTTCAGAACCGGCCTGAGGCTGGTTTCGGCCTTGCGGAAATCCTTCCACGGATCGGGCTTCTTCAGCATCGCCGGGTAGCTCCACAGGTTGAACGCCGACGGATCGAGGCCGGCCTTCACCTGGCTCCAGGCCAGGGGGAAGGCGATGCCGGCGCCGGGGCGGGCGCGGGGCGACCAGGGTGCCACAGCCGTGGCCATCCGGCCGTTGCGCAGATAGTCGATGAAGATCTTCCCGCCCCGCGCCTTCTTGGCCAGTGTGGTGGTGAAACGGTCGGGGGCGTCGAGGCGGACCAGTTCCGACACCGCCTTGGCGAAGGCCTTGGCCTGATCCCAGTCCACCCGGCTGCGGGCGTCGGCCTTGATCGGGACGACAACGTGCAGCCCCTTGCCGCCGGTGGTCTTGACGAAGGCGGCGAGGCCGAAGCCTTCCAGCTTCGCCTTCACGACCTTGGCCGCGGCGATGACGTCGCCGAAATCCAGCCCCTCGTCGGGATCGAGGTCGAAGGTGATCTGTTCGGGCGTCTCCGGGTCGCCGGGCTTGCAGCCCCAAGGATGCAGCTCCAGCCCGCCGGACTGGCCGATGGCGACGAGGCCGCCGGCATCGACGGCGGTGACGTAGGGCGTGCGGGCCTTGACGTCGATCAGCTTGAGGCGGGGGTTGGAGCCGGCCATGGCGTGGCGCTGGAAGAAGGTCTCGCCGGTGATGCCGTCCGGCGCGCGGATGATCGAGGTCGGGCGGTCCGCGACATGGGCGAGGATGCGCGCCGAGGCCGCCTCATAGTAGCGGGCCAGGTCGGCCTTGGTGATCGCGGGATGGCCGTCCCGGGCGGGCCAGAGGACCTTGTCGGGACGGGAGATTGTGACGCCCGCCACCACGACCTTGCCCGGCTTCGCGGCGGCCCTGACCGTGGTGGTCGCCTTCATCTCCGACGGTGCCTGCGGGGCCTCGGTCACCTCGGCGGCCGTCTTGTCCTCGCGCAGCCCCTTGAACGCGGCGTGACGCAGGGACCCGGCCTCGGTGTAGCCCCCGTGTTCGATCTCGGCGACGAGGACCGGTTTGATCCAGTGGATGTCCTTCGCCGCCTTGGGCGCACCGGCCCCGGAGAAGGGGCTCCTGTCCGCCGCGGCGGCCTCGAGGGCCGGCTGCAGGGCCTTGGTGACCGCCTCGCCGTAGCCCGTGCCGACCCGGCCCAGATAGCGCAGGCCGCCCTTGTCTCGGACGCCGACCAGCAGGGAGCGGAAGCGGGTGCCTCCCTCGGAGGACCAGCCGCCGATGACGACCTCGTCCCGGCCCCGGCATTTGGATTTGACCCAGCTGGTCGAGCGCCCGGCGCGATAGGGGGCGTCCAGCTTCTTGGAGATGACGCCCTCCAGATCCATGCGGCAGGCGCTTTCCAGCACGGCCTGACCGGACGAGCCGAAATGGTCGACGTAGCGGAGGCGTTGCGCGCCGCCCTTGCCGATCCGGTCGATGTACGCCTGCAGCCGCGTCTTGCGGTGGGACAGCGGCAGTTTGCGCAGGTCCTCGTCGCCCTCGAACAGGAGGTCGAAGGCGAAATAGATCAGGTCGTCCGTGCGGCCGTCCGAGATGGCGGACTGCAGGGCCGGGAAGTCGGGCATGTGGTCGGCGTCGAGCGCGCACAGCTCGCCGTCGATGACCGCATCGGGCCAGTTCGCGGCGTCCGCGGTCAGGGCGGGGAAGCGGTCGCTCCAGTCCAGACCCTTGCGGGTGCGCAAGGTCGCCTTGCCGCCGCCGACGCCGATCTGGATGCGGTAGCCGTCGAACTTGATCTCATGCGCCCAGCCGGCTGCGCCGGGCGGGTGGTCCGCGACCTTGCACAGCTGGATCGGGACGAAGGCGGGCGGTCTGGTCGCCTTGCCGGCGGCGGCCCTGCCCGGTTTGGGTTTCGCGGGTGCCTTGCGGCCGGTCGGCTTCGAGGACGTCCATTGCGTCTTGCCGTCGGCGATTTCGGCCAGCGACCGGCCCGTCGTCACCGAGGCGTCGATCTCAGCGAGGGCGTCGCCCTCCCCCGGCACGGCGTGGTCGTCCTTCTCCTTGATCAGCAGCCAGTTGTTGCGCCTGGACGGATTGCCGCGATCGGATTTGAGCCGGACCAGCGCCCAGCCGCCCTTGAGCCGCTCGCCGTCGAGAGTCATCTTGACCGAGCCCTTGGCGAAATCGGCCTCCAGCGTCTCCGGGTGCTGCGGCGTCCACGACCCGGTGTCCCACAGCTGGACCGTGCCTGCGCCATAGTTGCCGGCCGGAATGGTCCCTTCGAAGGCACCATAGTCCATGGGGTGATCCTCCACCTCGACCGCCAGTCGTTTCACGGAGGGATCGCGCGACGGGGCCTTGGTCACGGCCCATGACTTGAGGACGCCGTCGAACTCGATGCGGAAGTCGTAGTGCAGCCGCGTCGCCGCGTGGCGCTGGATCAGATAGCGCAGGGGCGCGGCGGCCTTACGTTTGGCCTTGGCGCCCTTCGGCTCGGGCGTCTCGCCGAAGCGGCGCTTGGCCTGATAGGTCTTGAGCTCACCGCGCATACCGTCCCCGGGGTCTGACAGGGGCTCAACGCGCCATGCGGATTTGGGATCAATTCACGCCGGTGAACCGCGGATCATTCGTCGTTGGGTGGAACCTTGCGGAATGGGTTCACGATCAACTCTGTAATCCGCCACTGGCCGTCCGTGCGCATCCAGACCTGTTCGAACTCGGCGGACTCATCGATCTCGCCATAGCGCCAGACCTCTCCGGAGGCCACGACCCGGTTCGCCTCTCCCGTCACCCAGGAGATATAGGGTCTCGTGCGTCGTCCGGATTGGGCGACGAGCGCCGCTGACACTGGTCCGGCACCCTCAATCGGCTCTTCATTCGGCATCAGCATCCGTGCGCCCCTGGCCAGATGCTGCGCCAGCCCGGCCCATCCGTCGGATTCCGCCCCCTCGATGAGCGTGAGCACCTCGGCGGCGGCAATACGATTCTCACCGTCCAGGTTCATACAGGCTTGGAGTTGGGTGGATTCGTTCCTGTAGTTGCCCGGGTCCAGGTGATTGCAATGGGGGAAGCCCCGCAAGGACCGGGCGGACATCTCATAGCCAGCGTCGAACATCGCGTCTTCTCCGCAAGCATTCCGGACACGCCGCTCAACTCCCCGGTCAGTCAGACTTTCTGTTACCGTGACCCATGCGTGCAGACAGATGTTGAGGACCTCCTCGCCATCCACCATTTCGGTCGAAGCAGTGGAACTCGACTGACGCACAGGGGAAGCGGCCACCAGCTCCTGCAGCTGCATCGCCTCCAGATAGAGGTTGTACCAAGCCTCCCGACGAAGGGGCACGGCGACCTTGACCTCATCCGGACCAGCGGCCCGCCGGATTTCCAGAACGGGATCGATCGGGAAGCCATACTCCTCCGTCCCTCTGTTAAGGACGGAGACCATCGGCATGTCGCGCGAATAGCCGTCGATGGTGAAGACCCGCACGCCTCGCCAGCCCTGCTCCTGGACCCGCTCTGCAGGTTCGAGACCGAAGCTTGAGACGATCGCAGACCAGCGCCCGCTGTCGCAGAGGTCCCGGCCGTAGTCATCCATGCAATCGCGATCAAACTCCCTCGCCGCCGCCTCCGATGGCTCCGGGGACTGGGCAATGGCCGGGAGCCCGTTTGCGCACATGATTGCGGCGGCGAGCCAGCCCACAAAAATCCGGATCGCATTCGCCATGACTTCCTCCCGCCCCGCCATTTGCACGCACGCTTCCTCGCCCGTAAACAACCCTCGCCCTCCCCGAGCGAGAATCTGTCCATGTCCAGCCTGCAGTCCTCCGCCCTCGCTCGTGTGAAACCCTCCGCCACTCTGGCAGTGACCGCTCGAGCCCGCGAACTGAAGCGCGAGGGGCGCGATGTGATCGGGCTCGGGGCCGGCGAGCCGGATTTCGACACGCCGGAGAACATCAAGGAGGCCGCCATCGCGGCCATCCGGCGCGGCGAGACCAAATACACCGACGTCGACGGCCTGCCTGAGCTGAAGGCGGCGGTGGCGGCGAAATTCGCGCGCGAGAACGGCCTGACCTATGCGGTGAACCAGATCCATGTCGCGCCGGGCGGCAAGACGGTGATCTACAACGCCCTGCTGGCCACCCTGTCGCCGGGCGACGAGGTGATCGTGCCGGCGCCCTACTGGGTGAGCTACCCCGACATGGTGCTGCTGGCCGGCGGGGAGCCGGTGACGGTGGTCGGGCATGAGGCGGACGGCTTCAAGCTGAAGCCCGCCGCGCTGGAGGCGGCGATCACGCCGCGGACGAAATGGCTGATCCTCAACTCGCCCTCGAACCCGACCGGCGCGGCCTATACGGGCGCAGAGCTGGAGGCGCTGGCAGCGGTGCTGCGTCGCCATCCGCAGGTCTGGATCCTGACCGACGACATGTATGAGCACCTGATCTACGGCGACTTCGACTACCGGACGATCGCCGAGGTGGCACCGGACCTCTACGAGCGGACGCTGACGGTGAACGGCGTGTCCAAGGCCTATGCCATGACCGGCTGGCGCATCGGCTACGGCGGCGGGCCGAAGCCGCTGATCGACCTGATGCGCAAGGTGGCGGGGCAGACGACGTCCAACCCCTCCTCGGTCAGCCAGTGGGCGGCGGTTGAGGCGCTGAACGGGCCGCAGGACTTCATCGGCGAACGGGCGAAGCATTTCGAGGCCCGGCGCGATCTGGTGGTGTCGATGCTGAACCAGGCGACGGGCATCCGCTGCGCCACGCCCGAGGGCGCCTTCTATGTCTATCCGTCGATCGAGGGACTGATCGGCAAGACCACCGGGGGCGGGACGGTGATCGACAGCGACGACACCTTCGCGACCGAGCTCCTGGACGCCGAGGGGGTGGCGGTGGTGCAGGGCTCGGCCTTCGGCCTGAGCCCCTATTTCCGCATCAGCTATGCGACGTCGGAGACGGTGCTGGAGGAGGCCTGCGGGCGGATCCAGCGGTTCTGCGCGGGGCTGCGCTGATCAGGCCGCCCGGCTGACGGCGAAATCGGCGAGCTGTTCCAGCGCCTCGCGCCAGTCGCTCTCCGGAAGCACCCGCAGGGCCGCCTTGGCGAGGTCGGCGTATTCCCCGGCCGTGTCGAGGGTGGCGCTGACGGCGCCGGTGCCGAAGACCAGTTCGCGGGCGCGGCGGAAGTCGTCCTCGGTTCGCTGGCCCTGATTGATGGTGCGGTCCCAGAAGGCATCCTCGCGGCCGCGGGTGCGGGCGGCGGCCAGCAGCAGGGGCATGGTGACCTTGCCCTCGCGGAAGTCGTCGCCGGCGTTCTTGCCCAGAACCTCGGACGTGCCGCCGTAGTCGAGGGCGTCGTCCGCCAGCTGGAAGGCCAGGCCGAGGTTGAGGCCATAGGCGCGCAGCGCCTCGACCGCGGCTTCATCGGCCCCTGCCCCGACCGCGCCGGCTTCTGCGGCGGCGGCGAACAGTTCGGCGGTCTTGGCCGAGATGATGCGCAGATAGGTTTCCTGATCCAGATTCAGGTCGTGGGCGCGGGTCAGCTGCAGCACCTCGCCCTCCGAGATCACGCTGGACGCCCTGGCGAGGATGCCCAGCGCCCGCATCTGGCCGGTCTCGACCATCAGCTCGAAGGCGCGGGCGAACAGGAAGTCACCGACCAGCACACTGGACGGCGCGCCCAAGATCAGATGGGCCGCGACCTTGCCGCGACGCAGGTCCGAGGCGTCGACGACGTCGTCGTGCAGCAGGGTGGCGGTGTGGATGAATTCGACGGCCGCCGCCAGCTTGACCGGCGCCGAGATGTCGCCCGCGGCGCCCGTCGCGCGGGCGGCGGCGAGGGTCAGCAGGGGCCGAAGCCGCTTGCCGCCGGCGGAGATCAGATGCTCGGCGAGAAGCGGGATCACCGGCACCTGCGACTGCATCCGGTCGAGGATCAGGGCGTCGACGGTCACCATGTCGGGAGCCGCCAGCCGCACGAGCGGTTCGACATTCCCCTTCGAGCGGGGCTCGGCGACGGTGACAGCGTCCAACGGGAAACTCATCGAAACGGCGGCGCGGGGGAGAATCACGCCCGAAAATACAGCCGCCGCCTTGCCCGGCGACGATGCGGCGCACAATGGTGATCGCTCCATGAAGGGTCAAGCCGCGTGACCGTCGCACCGTATTCGCAAACTGAAGGCGAGGTCGCCGAGAGCGCCCTGCTGGGCGGTCGCGTCCGGCTGCTTCAACCGGTGAAAGGCTATCGCGCCGGCATGGACGCGGCCCTGCTGGCGGCGACTGTGACGGTGGAGCCCGGCCAGAGGGTGATCGAGGCGGGATGCGGCGCGGGCGCTGTGCTGATGCAGATCGCGGCGCGGCACCCCGGCGCGTCGCTGACCGGGCTGGAGCGCGATCCGGCCATGGCGGCGCTGGCGCGGGAGAATGCGGTGCTGAACGGCGTCGACGCGTCGATCCTCGAGGGCGATGTGGCGGCGGGGTTCCGGGCGCTGGACCTGCCGCCGTTCGACTGGGCGGTCAGCAATCCGCCCTTCTTCGACGACCCCGGCGCCTTGCGGGCGCCCGCGGAGGGCAAGCGCGGGGCCTGGATGGCCGATGACGGGCTGAAGGCCTGGACGACCTTCTTGCTGAAGTCCGTGCGCGAGGGCGGGCGGATCGTGGTCATCCACCGCGCCGACCGGCTGGCCGACCTGCTGGCCCTGCTGGGCGAGACGGCGGGATCCTTCGCCGTGCGCGGGGTGCATCCCCATGCGGACGAGCCGGCGAAGCGGGTGCTGGTGCAGGCCATCAAGACCGGCAAGGCGCCGCTCAGGCTGTTGCCGCCGCTGGTGCTGCATGACCGGTCGGGCGCGAAGCATACGGCGGAGGCGGAGGCGATCCTGAGGGGCGAGGCGGAGCTGGGGTGGTGAAGGGGTGGCTGGTGGCTGGTGGCTGCGGTGGTGATTAGTGGTTAGTGGTTAGTGGTTGCTGCTTCACTGTCAGCGGAAGGGCGGCACAGACCGCGCGTTCGCACAGGTGGTAGCCAGCCACTAGCCACTAGCCACTCCTCTGCACCCCCGGCCTCCACATGTCCCTGCGCCCCCTCTTCGTCACCCAGGTCTATGAGGCCTCCCTGGCCGGCTCGCCCGGCTTCGACGCCTTCAACGCCGGCCTGGCCGAGGCCTGCCGGATGCTGGCGGCCGAGGATCACGCCGGGCGGGCCTGGTGCCGGGAGCATGCCTATCGCGGCTACACCTCCTACGGCTCCCTGACCGACCTGCCGCACCGTCTGCCAGAGTTCGCCGAGCTGAAGCGGCATCTGGACCGGCATGCGGTGGCCTATGCCAGGGCGCTGAATTTCGATCTGGCGCGCAAGCCGCGGCTGGACAGCCTGTGGGTCAACATCCTCAAGCCGGGCGGCGGCCACACGGGTCACATCCACCCCCACGCCTTCCTGAGCGGCACCATCTATGTCGACGTCCCCGACGGCGCCTCTGCCCTGAAGCTGGAAGACCCGCGCCTGCCGATGATGATGGCCCGCCCCGGCGTCCACGCCGATGCGCCGGAGGCCGAGAAGCCGTTCGTCTATCTGGCCCCGGCCGCCGGGACGGTGCTGATGTGGGAAAGCTGGCTAAGGCATGAGGTGCCGCCGAACGCCGCGAAGAGCGAGCGGATTTCGGTGAGCTTCAACTACGCCTGAGGCGTCAGCGACGCAGGAAGGTCTCGTCCATCAACACCAGCCGGTCCGCCACGGCACCGTCGCCGCCGAACTGGATGGGCTGCCCCTGCATCGGCGCCAGTTCGACGCGGACGGTTTCGGCCTCGGTGAAGGCCCCGGCGACCGCCTCCATGACGCCCATCGAGACAATCATGACACCGTCGCGTTCGGCGATCCGCACCGTCCCCAGCAGCGGGCTTTCATACGTTCCGACATAGGCGGACACCGGTCGGGCCAGCATCGACGGCCGGGCCGCGCGCTCGGCCTGTTGCCGGGCGATCGCGGCGCGTCCCCGGTCGCGGCGGTCGACCAGCTCCCCCACGGCCGCGTCATAGAACGCCTCGAGATCCGGACGGCCCGCGTGCCAGTCGTAGACATAGTTGGCGATCACGTCCGCCAGACCACCCGCCACCACATCCTCATTGACCATGACGACCACGCCGATCCGGCGTGCGGGCATGAAGGAGACATGGGCGCGGGAGCCGGAGAAATTGCCGAAATGGTGGATCAGGACATCGTCGCCATAGCGGCCGATCTGCCAGCCGAGACCGTAGGACTGGCGCGTATAGGGTCCGAAGGTCGACTCGTTCGTCGCCAGCGGGCGATGGGTCGATGCGACCAGGCCCACGGGAAACACCCTGTGCCCGTCAAGGACGCCATCGTTGATCTGGACCTCGAGCCACCGGGCCATGTCGTCCGCGGTCGAGACCAGGCCGCCCGCCGACTGCATGGTGGCGTCGACCTTCTGCAGCGGGCTCAGGATCGGCCCTTCGGCCGGATAGCCGAGATGACCCGCGGCGATGACGGCGCCGTCGGTGCGGGCCCCGGAAATCCACCCTGTCGTGTCGGCCATACCGAGCGGGTTCAGCACCTCCTCGCGCACCATGACGCGCCAATCGCGACCGTCGCGGGCCTCCAGAAGGGTGGTGGCGATATTGTAGCCGGCATTGGAATATCGAAAGGTTCCGTGCGGGGCATCGGGTCGGGCCCCGGTCGCGGCAATCAGGCGCTGCATTCCCTCCGGCGTATGGTCGCCCGAGAAGGCGGCGCGAAACGAAATGGGCGCGTTGTCCAGGCCTGAGCGATGGCTGAGCAGGTCGGTCAGGCTGACGTTGGCGAACAGGTCCGTCGGCGCGCCGGGGACATTCGACCAGGTCGTCAGCGGTGCCTCCGGATCAACTTCGCCCCGCGCGGCCATGGCCGCCACCGCCAGGGCCGTGAACGACTTGGTCGAGGACGCAATGTAAAACCGGGTGTCGGCGGTAACGGGCACCCCGGTTTCGATGTCGGCGAGGCCGTATCCCGCCGTGAGCACCACGTCCTCGCCATCGACCACGGCGATCGACAGGCCCGGAACCACGCCGACCTGATCCATGGCCCGCCGGATGAAGGCGTCGGCGTCCGCCCGGAAGCGCGCTTCATCAGGACCCGCTGATGCGGGCTGCGGCGCCAGCAGGATGGCGGCGACCGCGAAGGCGGCGAGGCGGGCGAGTTCGGTCATGGGAGCGTTTCTCATTGCGGCGACCCGGTCCCGTCCCACAACGTCCTGCCGGGCGTCTTGAACGGATGGAACGGGAGAGTGTCAGGTTCCGGCAAACAGCCGCCGCAGCCGGCCCGGGCTCCAGCCCGTCATCCTGCTGATGACGCGACTGAGGTGAGCCTGGTCGGCGAAGCCCTCGGCGGCCGCGATCTCCGCGAGGGGCGTTCCGGAGCGGAGCAGCCGGTCGACGGCTCTCGCGGCCCGACGGTTCTGCCGGGCCGCGGTCGGCGACTGTGCGAAGGCCTCGCGAAACAGGCGGGCGAAGCGCACGGGATGCAGGCCCAGGGTTCGCGCCAGAACGCCGACATTCAACCCGGATTCAGTCAGCAGCCGGTCGTGCGCCGCCGCCAGCCAGGGCCCGGGCGGCGCGGCCATTGGCGGAAGTCCGGGGGGAACACGCTCGGCGAGGGCGGCGATTGCGCCGCTGTCATTCGCAAGCCGGCGCAACGCCCCTCCGGCGAGGCCTTCAGGTCCGCGGGCCACGAAATACCGATCCGCCGCAGGCGTCGTATCGAGGTTGAGCGACAGGATCAGAGCGCCCGCGGCGCCAAACCGGTTCTGGTGTTCGAAACCACCTGGCTTGCGGCTGAGGCTCGGCCCCTCGGCCCGGGCGTGACCCTGTTCGCTCTCCTCGACATAGCCCCCCGCCAGCAACAGCGAAATCTGGGCCCGGTCATGCCGGTGCGGCCGACACTCCTCCTCCGGCGCATAATGGCTCATGACGAGCCTGTGGCTGGATGAAGCCTCGAGGATGACGCTGACAGACATGCGGTTCACTCCCCGGCCCTGCCTGCGGAAGAGGCGGCGACGCGCCTGTATGGATGCATCCGGTGCGAAGAAGGCGGCCTGACCGCGCGGAAGAAGGCCATCCCCGCCATCAAACCGCCCTCCCCCGCGCCTAGACATTTGCCCAACGGCGGCGCGGCGGCTACATCCCGCGCCAACCTCCCAGCACTTTCAGACGACAGGGCGCACCGCACCTCATGGCGCAGCAATATATTTTCCAGATGCAGGGTCTGACCAAGACCTTTCCCGGCGGCAAGAAGATCTTCGAAAACATCTGGTTGAGCTTCTACAACGACGCCAAGATCGGCGTCGTCGGGGTCAACGGCTCGGGTAAATCCACCCTGCTGAAGATCATGGCCGGACTGGACACCGAGTTCACCGGCGAGGCGCGCGCCGCCGACGGGATCAAGCGCGGCTATCTGGAGCAGGAGCCCCAGCTCGACGACAGCCTGAACGTCCGCGAGAACGTCGAGGCCTGGTGCGAGGAGAAGCAGTGGGTCAACCGCTTCAACGCCATCGCCATGGAAATGGCCGAGGAATACACCGACGAGCTGATGGCCGAGATGACGGCCCTGCAGGAAAAGATCGACGCCGGCGACGTCTGGGACATCGACGCGCGCATCGAAATGGCCATGGACGCCCTGCGCTGCCCGCCGGACGACTGGGAAACGACCAACCTCTCCGGCGGTGAGAAGCGCCGCGTGGCCCTGGCCCGGCTGCTGCTGTCCAAGCCCGACATGCTGCTGCTCGATGAACCGACCAACCACCTGGACGCCGAGTCAGTGGCCTGGCTGCAGCACCATCTGGAAGCCTTCCCGGGCTGCGTCATCCTGGTGACCCACGACCGCTACTTCCTGGACCTCGTCACCAAGTGGACGCTGGAGCTGGACCGCGGCAAGGGCCACCCGCACGAGGGCAACTACTCCAGCTGGCTGGAAGCCAAGACCAAACGGGTCGTGCAGGAGCAGTCGGAATCCGAAGCCCGCCAGCGCGCCCTCACGCGCGAACTGGAATGGGTCCGCTCGGGCGCCAAGGCCCGCCAGGCCAAGTCCAAGGCCCGTCTGGCTGCCTATGAGCGGATGGTCGACGAGCAGGAAAGCATGCGCGGCGCCCAGACCCACGCCGTCATCCAGATCCCGCCCGGCCCGCGCCTCGGCAACGTCGTGCTGGAAGCCGAAGGGCTGGAGAAGTCCTATGGCGACAAGCTGCTGTTCAAGGACCTGTCGTTCAAACTGCCGCCCAACGGCATCGTCGGCG
>JAUYAG010000084.1 GCA_030693575.1 Brevundimonas sp.
GACGTCTGGGACATCGACGCGCGCATCGAAATGGCCATGGACGCCCTGCGCTGCCCGCCCGACGACTGGGAGACGACCAACCTGTCCGGCGGCGAGAAGCGCCGCGTGGCCCTGGCCCGGCTGCTGCTGTCAAAGCCCGACATGCTGCTGCTGGACGAACCGACCAACCACCTTGACGCCGAGTCGGTGGCCTGGCTGCAGCACCACCTCGAGGCCTTCCCGGGCTGCGTCATCCTGGTGACCCACGACCGCTATTTCCTCGACCTGGTGACCAAATGGACGCTGGAGCTGGACCGCGGCAAGGGCCACCCGCACGAGGGCAACTATTCCAGCTGGCTGGAGGCCAAGACCAAGCGGGTGGTGCAGGAGCAGTCGGAATCCGAAGCCCGCCAGCGCGCGCTCACGCGTGAACTGGAATGGGTCCGGTCGGGCGCCAAGGCCCGTCAGGCCAAGTCCAAGGCCCGCCTGGCCGCCTATGAACGGATGGTCGACGAGCAGGAGAGCCTGCGCGGGGCCCAGACCCACGCCGTCATCCAGATCCCGCCCGGCCCGCGCCTCGGCAATGTGGTGCTGGAGGCCGAGGGCCTGCAGAAATCCTATGGCGACAAGCTGCTGTTCAAGGATCTGACCTTCAAGCTTCCGCCCAACGGCATCGTCGGCGTCATCGGTCCGAACGGCGCCGGCAAGTCGACCCTGTTCCGCCTGATCACGGGCCAGGAACAGCCCGACGCCGGCACGATCAAGGTCGGGGAGACGGTCAAACTGGCCTATGTCGACCAGAGCCGCGACGACCTGGAGCCCAACAAGACGATCTGGGAAGTCATCTCGGGCGGCACCGATGTGATGATGGTCGGCAAGCGCGAGATCAACACCCGCGCCTATGTCGGCAGCTTCAACTTCAAGGGCGGCGACCAGCAGAAAAAGGTCGGCCAGCTGTCCGGCGGTGAGCGCAACCGCGTCCACCTGGCCAAGACCCTGGCCACCGGCGGTAACCTGCTGCTGCTCGACGAACCGACCAACGACCTGGACATCGAGACCCTGCAGAACCTCGAGGAGGCGCTGGAAGGCTTCGCCGGCTGCGCCGTGGTCATCTCCCACGACCGCTGGTTCCTCGACCGTCTGGCGACGCACATCCTGGCGTTCGAAGGCGACAGCCACGTCGAATGGTTCGAGGGCAATTTCGAGGCCTATGAGGAAGACAAGAAGCGTCGCCTCGGCGTCGAGAGCCTGATCCCGCACCGGATCAAGTTCCAGAAGTTCGGGCGCTGATCCCAAGCCTGTTCAAACGGCCTCCCGAGCGTATCGGGAGGCCGTTTTTCATTGGGGGCGACTGGACTATGGTCCATCCATGCCCAACCGCCCCGCCCTCCTCATCATGCAGCGCCATCTGGCACCACTGACGGCTTTTCTTGAGAGCGAGTGGACCGTCTACCGGTTCTGGGAGGGACCGCCGGCGGAGGCGCAGGGGCAGATCCGGGCGCTGGTGGTGGCGGGGGAGTTCCCGCTGGACAAGGCGCTGATCGAGAGCCTGCCCGCCCTGCAGCTGATCGCCTGTTTCACCTCGGGCTATGACGGGATCGATGTCGACTGGTGCCGGGCGCGGGGCCTGCCGGTCAGCCATGCGCCGGGGGTCAACCACGAGGATGTGGCGGATCACGCGCTGGGTCTGATCATCGCCGCGCGGCGTCAGATCGCGGCCGGAGACCGGGCGTTGCGCGCGGGCGGCTGGACGGTGGACTCCAGGATGATCACGCCGTCACTGAAGGATCAGCGGCTCGGCGTCGTCGGCCTGGGGTCCATCGGAGAGGCGGTGGCGCGGCGCGGCGAGGCCATGCGGATGGCGGTGCGCTGGTGGGGTCCGCGCGAGAAGGACAGTCCGTGGCCGCGGGCCGGCTCCCTGCTGGAGCTGGCGCGGGACAGCGACATTCTGGTGGTGGCGTGCAAGGCCGATGACAGCAACCGCGGCCTGATCTCGCGGGAGGTGATCGAGGCGCTGGGGCCGAACGGACTGCTGGTCAATGTGGCGCGGGGCCAGCTGGTGGATGAGGACGCCCTGATCGCGGCGCTCAAGGACGGGCGACTGGGTCAGGCGGCGCTGGACGTGTTCGAGGAAGAGCCGACAAGCGCCGCGCGCTGGGCGGATGTGCCCAACACCGTCCTGACGCCGCACACCGGCGGAGCGACCACGGAAGCCGTGCAGGGCATGCTGATGCTGTTGATGCAGAACCTGCGGGCGGCCTTCGCGGGCGAGCCGCTGAAGACGCCGGCGGCCTGACCGGCTTCGGCCGCTCAGCCGCCGTTGGGCATGTCCGGGAAGGGATTGGAATCGGCGGGCGGGATGTTGACGGGTGGCGCCGCCGCCGGAGCCGCGGGACGGGGCAGTTCGGTGTCGGACAGGCGACCGTCGCCGTTCGTATCCATCCGGTTGAACATCCGCTGGGCCCCGGCGGTCATTTCCTCGAGATTGATGCGGGAATCGCGGTTGGCGTCCGACTGGGCGATCATGGCCCGAAGGCGCGACCCGCCCATGGAGGCGACCATGGGATTGGCGAGCAGCGCCAGCTCATTGCCGGTGATGCTGCTGTCCTGATTGGCGTCCAGACGGGTGAACAGCCGCTCGGCCCAGGGGGCGACGGAGTCGGCCGTACGCGGCGGGCTGAACATCTCGGCACCGCCGCCGCCCATGCCTGCGCCCATGCCTGCGCCCATGCCACCGCCAGCGGGCCTGCCGCCGCCCGCGCCGTTCATGCGCCCGAACATCTGCTGGGCTCCGGCCGTCAGTTCCTCGGCGGTGACGCGGGCATTGCCGTCGGCGTCCGCCGCCAGGATCATCATCCGCATGCGGGCGCCCATCGGGGCGGCGGCCGGACTGTCGAGGACGGCCAGTTCGTCCTCGGTGATGGCACCGTCCTGGTTGGCGTCAAACCGGGTGAACAGCCGCTCCGCCCATGGCTGAACCTCCTCGGCCGTGCGCGGAAAGCCGCCCATGCCACCACCCGGGCCACTGCCTGGCGGCGGGGTCTGGGCGGCCGCCGATCCGGCGAGCGCGGCAATCAGAACAATGGGGGCGACAAGCGCAATCGGGCGAAGGGTCATGGAAGGCCTCACGACAGGAGTTAGCCGTTCCACGCAGACTGGCCCCCGATCCGGCGTCTGACCAGCAATTTTCCTTGCCAAATCACATAAGGATATCTTTATATAAAGACATGTCGTTGACCGCTGACCAGACCGTCGAAGCCCTGCGCGCCGTGGGCGAGCCGACTCGCCTGCGCGTGCTGTCGCTGCTGGCCGGCGAAGAGCTGTCCGTGATGGAGCTTTCGCGTATCCTGGACCAGAGCCAGCCGCGGGTTTCGCGCCATCTGAAGCTGATGGCGGACGCCGGTTTGATCGAGCGGTTCCCGGATGGCGCGCGGGTCTTCTACCGCCTGTCGTCCGATCTGCCGGCGCGCCGGTTGATTGATACGGTGCTGGATTTGCTGGATGTTTCGGCGGGCGAGGCCGACGACCGGCGGCTGGAAACCGTCCGGCGCGATCGCGAGGCCGCCGCCGGCGCCTATTTCGAACGCGTCGCGCCCCAGTGGGATCGCATCCGCTCCCTCTATGTGAGCGAAAGCGCCGTCGAGGCGGCCATCACGCGGGCGGCCGGGGACGGGCCGTTCGAGCGGGTCGTCGATCTGGGCACCGGCTCGGGCCGGATGCTGACACTGCTCGGCAAGAAGGCGAAGATGTCGGTCGGGCTGGATCTCAGCCAGAACATGCTGAACATCGCCCGCGCCAATGTGACCAGGGCCGGTCTGGACAAGGTCGAACTGCGTCACGGCGACATCTTCGCCACCCGCCTGCCCGAACAGAGCGCCGATCTGGTGCTGGTGCATCAGGTGCTGCACTACCTTGCCGACCCGGCGGCGGCGGTGGCCGAGGCGGCGCGGCTGGTCATGCCCGGCGGGCGGCTGCTGATTGTCGACTTCGCCCCGCACAAGCTCGAATATCTGCGCGACGAGCATCAGCACCGTCGGCTCGGCTTCTCCGATGACGAGATGCGGCGCTGGCTGGGCGAAGCCGGGCTGACGCCCAGCGCACCGATCGCCCTACCCCCTGACACGGACGGTCTGACGGTCTCGATCTGGACCGCCGAACGCCCGGCCGTCGCCGCGGAGAAGGTCGCATGAGCATCGCCCCCCGCAGCCTGGCCGAGGCCAGGGCCCTGTTGCTGTCGCCGCTCGGACCGGTGGCGCGCGCCGGCCAGGATCTGTCGCGTCCGAACGTCTCGTTCGAATTCTTCCCGCCCAAGTCGGACGAGGCCGAGGCCAATCTGTGGAAGGCCGTGACCCGGCTGGCCCCGCTGGCACCCGAGTTCGTCTCGGTGACCTATGGCGCCGGCGGTTCGACCCGCGAGCGGACGCACCGCACGGTGCAGCGCATTCTCGCGGAGACCGCCCTGACGCCGGCGGCCCACCTGACCTGCGTCGAGGCGAGCCGCGAGGATGTGGACGCCGTCATCGACGGCTATCGCGAGGCCGGCGTGCGCCACATCGTGGCCCTGCGCGGCGATCCGCCGGGCGCAAGCGGCATCGGCGGCGCCTATGTTCCGCGTACGGATGGTTACGCCAACGCCACCGAACTGACCGCGGCGATCACCGCGAAAGGCGGCTTTGACGTTATCGTCGGCTGCTATCCCGAGGGTCATCCCGAGAGCCCGTCGCTGGACCATGACCTCGATGTCCTGAAGGCCAAGGTCGACGCCGGGGCCACGCGGGCGATCAGCCAGTTCTTCTTCGACATCGACGCCTTCCTGCGATTCCGAGACCGGGTGCGGGCGGCGGGGATCCGTATTCCGATGTCGCCGGGCATCATGCCGGTGACCAATTTCAACGGCTTGAAGCGGATGTCGGCGGCGTGCGGCGCGGCTGTGCCGGACTGGCTGGCGGCGCATTTCGAGGGGCTGGACGACGATCCGGAGACCCGCAAGCTGATCGCCGCCTCGGTCGCCGCCGAGACCTGCGCGCGGTTGCAGGAGGAAGGCTTCGCCGACTTCCACTTCTACACCCTGAACCGCGCCGACCTGGTCTATGCCATCTGCCGGGTGCTGGGCGTGCGTGAGACGAAGGCCGCCGCCGTATGAGCACCCGCGCCGAACGCATCGCCGCCCTTCACGCCGCGGCGAAGGACCGCATCCTCGTCCTCGACGGAGCCTGGGGCGTGATGATCCAGCGCAGCGACCTGTCGGAAGAGGATTTCCGCGGTGAGCGCTTCGCGGACCATGTCGGCCAGATGAAGGGCAACAACGACATCCTGTGTCTGACCCGGCCCGACATCATCGCCGACCTGCACGACCAGTATTTCGCAGCGGGTGCGGACATTTCCGAGACCAACACCTTCTCGGCCACGGTCATCGCCCAGGACGACTACAGGCTCGACGAACAGTCGGTGTGGGACATCAATCTGGAGGGCGCGAAACTCGCCCGCGCCGCCGCCGACCGATGGACCGCGAAGACCCCGGACAAGCCGCGGTTCGCCGCCGGGTCGATCGGGCCGCTGAACAAGATGCTGTCGATGTCGTCGGACGTGAACGACCCGGGCGCGCGGCTGGTGACCTTCGACCAGGTCTATGAGGCCTATCGCCATCAGGTGAAGGCGCTGAACGAGGGCGGGGTCGACCTGTATCTGATCGAAACCATCACCGACACGCTGAATTGCAAGGCCTGCATCAAGGCCATCAAGGACCTCGAGGACGAGGGGATGGAGCCCCTGCCGATCTGGATTTCGGGCACCATCACCGACCGTTCGGGCCGGACCCTGTCGGGCCAGACGGCCGAGGCCTTCTGGAACAGCGTGCGCCACGCCAAACCGTTCGCCGTCGGCTTCAACTGCGCCCTCGGGGCCGATCTGATGCGGCCCTTCATCGCCGAGCTGAGCCGGGTGGCCGACACCCTGGTCGCCGCCTATCCCAACGCCGGCCTGCCCAACGCCATGGGCCAGTACGACGAGGAACCGCACCAGACCGCCCACTTCATCGAGGAATGGGCGGCCTCGGGCCTGGTCAACATCGTCGGCGGCTGCTGCGGCACCACGCCGGAACACATCCGGCACACGGCGGAGGCGGTGGCGAAACTGCCGACGCGGGAAATTCCGGAGCGGCCGGTGGCGATGCGGCTGTCCGGGCTGGAACCGTTCGAGCTGGTGGCGTGATGGGTTTTGATTTCCGCTCATCCCCGCGAAAGCGGGGACCCAGTTCTTTGGGTGATCGGTCCCACCGGGTGCGCCCTGACATCGATCCCATGCACCGTGCCTCACGAAAGCACTGGGTCCCCGCTTTCGCGGGGATGAGCGGAGTTTTTGAGTGAGACCCACCTTCATCAACGTCGGCGAGCGGACCAATGTCACCGGCTCGGCCAAATTCAAGAAGCTGATCATCGACGGCGACTATTCGGCCGCCCTGTCGGTGGCGCGTCAGCAGGTCGAGGCCGGGGCCTCGGTGATCGACATCAATATGGACGAGGGCCTGCTCGACTCGCAGCAGGCCATGGTCACCTTCCTCAACCTGATCGCCGCCGAGCCCGACATCGCCCGCGTGCCGGTGATGATCGACAGCTCCAAATGGGAGGTCATCGAGGCGGGCCTGAAATGCGTCCAGGGCAAGCCGATCGTGAACTCGATCTCGATGAAGGCGGGCGAGGCCGAGTTCCGCGAGCAGGTGGTCAAATGCCTGCGCTACGGCGCCGCCGTGGTGGTCATGGCTTTCGACGAGGTCGGCCAGGCCGACACCGCCGCGCGCAAGATCGAGATCTGCACCCGCGCCTACAACATCCTGGTCAACGAGGTCGGCTTCCCGCCCGAGGACATCATCTTCGATCCCAACATCTTCGCCGTGGCGACGGGGATCGAGGAACACGACAACTACGCCGTC
>JAUYAG010000094.1 GCA_030693575.1 Brevundimonas sp.
ACCATCGAGGACGAGCTCAGGCGTTCGTATCTCGACTACGCCATGAGCGTGATCGTCTCCCGCGCCCTGCCGGACGCGCGCGACGGGCTGAAGCCGGTGCACCGCCGCATCCTGTAGTCGATGCACGACCTGGAGATGACGCCGGACCGGCCGTACTCAAAATGCGCGCGGGTCGTCGGCGACGTGCTGGGCCGTTTCCACCCGCACGGCGACGCCTCCGTCTATATGGCGCTGGTGCGCATGGCCCAGCCGTTCTCGATGGGGCTAATGCTGGTCGACGGCCAGGGTAATTTCGGTTCGGTTGACGGCGATATGCCGGCTTCGATGCGATACACCGAGGCCCGGATGGCCCCGGCCGCCTCGGCTTTGCTGACCGACATCGACAAGGACACGGTCGATTTCCAGCCGAACTATGACGAAAAGGAACTGGAGCCCGTCGTCCTGCCGGCGCGAATCCCCAACCTGCTGGTCAATGGTGCGGGCGGCATCGCCGTGGGTATGGCGACCAATATCCCGCCGCATAATCTGGGCGAGATCATCGACGCCGGCGTGGCCCTGCTGGACGATTCGAACATCAGCGACGATGCCCTGCTGGACATCGTGCCGGGCCCCGACTTCCCGACCGGCGGCGAGATTATGGGCCGGACGGCGCCCCGCAACGCCCTGCGCGACGGCCGCGGCTCGGTCGTGGTGCGCGGACAGGCGACGATCGAGACGATCCGCAAGGATCGCGAGGCCATCGTCGTCACCCAGCTGCCCTATCAGGTCAACAAACAGACCCTGATCGAGCGCATCGTCGAAATGGTCCGCGAGAAGCGGATCGAGGGGATTTCCGACGTCCGCGACGAATCCGACCGTGACGGCATGCGGATGGTCATCGAGCTGAAGCGCGACGCCTCGGCCGATGTGGTGCTGAACCAGCTGTGGCGCTTCACCGCCATGCAGAGCTCGTTCGGCGTCAACATGCTGGCCCTGAACCACGGCCGCCCGATCCAGATGGGTCTGCGCCAGCTGCTGGAGGCCTTCCTCGAGTTCCGCGAGGAAGTGGTCGTCCGCCGCATCAAGTTCGAACTGGCCAAGGCCCGCGACCGCGGCCACGTGCTGGTCGGTCTCGCCGTGGCTGTCGCCAATATCGACGAGGTCATCCACATCATCCGCAGCTCGGCCGATCCGGCCGAGGCGCGCGAGCGGCTGCAGGCCAAGAGCTGGCCTGTCGGCGACATGATCGCCCTGATCGAACTGATCGCCGACCCGCGTTCCATGCTGGTCGACGGCGACAAGCTGAACCTGACCGACGAACAGGCCCGCGCCATCCTGGGGCTCACGCTCAGCCGCCTGACCGGCCTTGGCCGTGACGACATCTTCGCTGAGGCCCGCGGCCTCGCCGACACCATCCAGGGTCACCTGACCCTGCTCAGCGACCGCGCCAACATTCTGGCCGTGATCCGCGAGGACCTGCTGGTCGTGCGCGGGGAGTTCGCGGTGCCGCGCCGGACCCTGATCGGCGAGGGCGATTATGAGCTGGAAGACGAGGACCTGATCCCGCGCGAGGACATGGTCGTCACCGTCACCCACGGCGGCTACGTCAAGCGCGTGGCCCTGAACGCCTATCGGACCCAGCATCGCGGCGGCAAGGGCCGTTCGGGCGTGGCGATGAAGGAGGACGACGCCGTCGTCGGCGTCTTCTCGGCCTCGACCCATACGCCGGTGCTGTTCTTTGCCACCAACGGCAAGGCCTACAAGCTCAAGACCTGGCGGCTGCCGCTGGGCAATCCCCAGTCGCGGGGCAAGGCTTTCGTCAATCTGCTGCCCATCGAGCCGGGCGACAGCATCATGAACGTGCTGCCGCTGCCCGAGGACGAGGCGGAGTGGGGCAACCTCGACATCATGTTCGCGACCCGGTCGGGCGACGTGCGGCGCAACAAGTTGAGCGACTTCGCCACCGTGAACCGGGCCGGCAAGATCGCCATGAAGCTGGAAGACGGCGACCACATGGTCGGCGTCGCCCTGTGCACCGCCGAGGACGACGTCATGCTGACGACCGCCCTGGGCCGCGCCATCCGCTTCAAG
>JAUYAG010000098.1 GCA_030693575.1 Brevundimonas sp.
GCCGGCATGCGCCGCAAGGCCCGGGTGCAGGAGAAGCTGGAGAAGCTGTCGGTCGCCGACACCATCCGCGCCATCACCTTCGCCGAGGTGGTGGTGCTGGTGATGGACAAGGATGACGCTTTCGACACCCAGGACCTGCAGCTGGCCGATCTGGTCGAGCGCGAGGGCCGGGCGCTGGTCTATGTCGCCGCCAAATGGGACCTTGAGGAAAGCCCGCAGGCCAAGCTGGCCAAACTGACCCAGATGGCCGAGGACAAACTGCCCCAGCTGAAGGGTTCGCCGTTCGTGGCCCTGTCGTCGCACAGCGGTCGCGGCGTCGAGCGGCTGATGCCGGCGGTGCTTCAGGCCCACGCCACGTGGTCGGTCAAGGTCAAGACCAAGGACCTCAACACCTGGCTGGCGCTGGCCACCCAGAGGCATCCGCCCCCCGCCGTCGACGGCAAGCGGATCAAACCCAAATACATGGCCCAGACCAAGGCCCGTCCGCCGACCTTCGTGCTGATGGCCAGCCGCGCCGAGTCCATGCCGGAGCAGTACAAACGCTATCTGGTCAACAATCTGCGCGAGTCCTTCGACCTGCCGGGCACGCCGATCCGCCTGCTGGTCAAGTCGGGCAGCGAGAACCCCTATGCGCCGGGCGGCTCCAAATCGGGCCCCGAACGCTACAAGGGTGACGCCAAGACCGCGCCGCGCAAGGTCATCAAGAAGGCCGAACGGGCCGAGATGCTGTCCAACCTGCCCGGCAAGGCGCTGGAGCAGAAGAAGGCCGGCAAGACAAAGCTGAAGCCGCTGGCGGGGCTCAAGGCCAGCGCCAACAAGAAGGCCGGCTCGTCCGTCGCCGTCCAGAAGGGCGCGCGGGGCGGTGCAAGGCAGGTCTCGCGGTCGGGACGCGTGCGGACCGGGCAGAAGCACGCGCCGAAGAAGTAGCGTCGCGGCCGCGATCAGCGGCGGCGGGCTGCCAGAAGCGGCATCAGGCCGAAGGCGATCTGGGCCAAGAGGCCGATCGCGCCTGCCGGTGTGGCGAAGGCGGCGAGCTGCTGCGCCAGCGGACGGGCAAGCAGCATGACGCCCAAGGCCGTCTCGACGGCCATCAGCAGGGTGAAGGCGACGAGGCCCATCGCAAGCCGGTACGAGGCGTGCGCCGGGACCGAAAATCGGCCTGTGCACCATCGTGCGGTGAACCAGCTGGCCAGAAGGACGATCGGGGTCTCGATGAGAACCGCGGTCACGTCGCCGGTTCTGGGGGCCACCAGGACTGTCCGGACTATGCCCAGCGCGAAGGCAAGGCTGAAGACGATGGCGAAATAGACGGCTGCTGCTGGTAGCACCCGGCGCATCGTCAGATCAGCGCCGCCACGTCCGGTCCGTGGCTCCAGGTCTTGAAGCTCACCTCCAGCGGCGGCTCCAGATCGCCACGCGCCAGCTCGACGATCAGCGGGCCGATAGCCGAGGGATGGACGACGTCCTGTGGGTCCTCGCCCGGGAAGGCCTGCGCCCGCATCGCCGTGCGCATCCGGCCCGGATCGAGGATCGAGACGCGGATCGGCATGGACTCGATCTCGTCCGCCCAGCATTTCAGCAGCGCCTCGGCACCGGCCTTGGTCGCGGCATACATGCCCCAGAAGGCCCGGGGCGCGGCGGCGACGCTGGTGGTCAGATAGATGGCGCGCCCGGCGTCAGACGCCTTCAGCAGCGGCTCCAGCGAGCGGATCAGGCGATAGACGGCGGTGAAATTGGTCTTCTCGACCTTGCCCCAGACGCGCGGGTCGGCGTGGCTGACCGGTGTCAGGCCCGAGGCTCCCATGGTCGCCGCCGCCTGCACCCATATGTCCAGCCGTCCGAAGCGCTCGTAGATTGCCCCGCCCAGACGGTCTATGGCACCGCCGTCCACCAGATCGAACGGGATCAGGGTCGCGTGTTTGCCGGTAGCGGCGAAGATCGCGTCATCCAGCTCTTCCAGACCGCCGACGGTACGCGCCGTGGCGATCACATGCGCGCCGGCCCTGGCCAGGGCGAGGGCGCTCTCATAGCCGATGCCGCGCGAGGCCCCGACGACGAGGGCGATACGGTCCTTGAGGGGGAGGTCGGTCATGGCGGGCCTGATAGCGCGCCCGCCGGCCCGGCGGAAGTCAGAACCCGGGGGCCGGTTGCCACAGGCTGAAGCTGACGCCCTGGTCATCGCAGACCACGGCCGTAATCCCGGAAGGGGTCTCGGACGGTATGGCCGCCTTGCCCCCAAGTTCGACCACCCGGGCGCACAGCCGCTCGACGTCGTCGACGCGGAAATACAGGTGTGGAGTGTCCTTCGCCCGCTCCACCTTGGTGAAGCCGAAGGATGGCTGACCACCCGCCACATGGGCGTAGTTCGGATGCGATTCGGCTTCGTCGAAGGTCCAGCCGAACAGGGCGGAATAGAAGGCCCGCGCCTTTTCGACGTTCTCGGTGTCCATGGTGAAATAGCCGAGCTGGATCATGGCGCGTCCTGTTCCGAACGATATGGCGCTTAAGCGCTCACCAGCAGCGAAAGTTGCCGTGCGGCGACCTCGCGGCCGCCTTCCTCGATCTCGCGGTCGAGCAGGCGGGTCGGGTATTCGCCGGTGAAATAGTGGTCGGTGAACTGCGGATTGTGCGGATCGCGCGGCCCGGCCTCCATGGCGTCATACAGGCCTTCGACCGACAGGAAGCCAAGGGAGTCGACCTCCAGGTGGGCGCGCATTTCCTCCAGCGTCTTGTTCGCGGCGATCAACTGGTCCCGCTCGGGCATGTCGATGCCGTAGAAGTCCGGCCACAGGATCGGCGGCGAGGCCGAGCGCAGGTGCACTTCGGTCGCGCCCGCGGCCCGGACGGCCCGGACCAGCTTGATCGAGGTCGTGCCGCGCACGATGGAGTCGTCGATCAGCACGACGCGCTTGCCTTCCAGCACCGAGCGGTTGGGGCTGTGCTTCATCCGCACGCCCTTCTGCCGGGCACCCTGGTTGGGCTGGATGAAGGTGCGGCCCAGATAGTGGCTGCGGATGATGCCCATCTCATAGGGAATGCCGCTTTCCTGGGCGTAGCCGAGGGCCGCGGGCACGCCGGAGTCGGGCACCGGCACGACGACGTCGGCCTCCACCGCATGTTCGCGGGCCAGCTTCATGCCCATCCGCTTGCGCACGCCATAGACCGAGCGGCCATTCACCACGCTGTCCGGACGGGCGAAATAGACATACTCAAACAGGCAGGGCCGGGCCCCGCGGGTCGGGAAGGGCTTGAGTGACTTCAGGCCTTCGTGGTCGATCACAATGACCTCGCCGTGCTCGACGTCGCGCTCGAAGGTCGCGCCGATGGTGTCGAGCGCGCAGGTCTCGGACGCCAACACCCAGGCATCGCCGAGCTTGCCCAGCACCAGCGGGCGGATGCCCAGCGGATCGCGCGCGCCGATCAGCTTGGACCGGGTGGCGCAGACCAGGGCATAGCCGCCCTCGATCCGGCCGATGGCGTCGATGAAGCGGTCGACGATCTTGGCCTTACGGCTGCGGGCGATAAGGTGAAGGATGACTTCCGAATCCGAAGTCGACTGGAAGATGGCGCCTTCGCCGACCAGCTGGTTCCGCAGATAGAGGTGGTTGGTCAGGTTGCCATTGTGGGCGACGGCGATCCCGCCCTGGTCCAGATCGGCGAACATCGGCTGGATGTTGCGCAGGAAGCTGCCGCCGGCGGTGGAATAGCGGGTGTGGCCGACCGCCGCCGAGCCCGGCAGGCGCTCCGGCAGGTCTGATCCGCCGAACGCCTCGCCCACGAGGCCCATGTGGCGCTCGGTGTGGAAGCGGGTGTCGTTGACGCTGGCGATGCCGCAGGCTTCCTGGCCGCGATGCTGCAGGGCGTGCAGGCCGAGTGCCACGACCGCAGAGGCCGCGTTCTTGTCCGCGCCCCAGACGCCGCAGACGCCACACTCCAGCCGCGGCCGGTCGTCGTCGGCGTCGCGATGATGCGCCCGGTGGACAACCGGGTCAGCGATGAAATGCTCGGGACTGCTCATCGTGGGGCTCCGATGATGCGGGGAACGCTAGTCGGCGGCGGACGCGGGCGGAGTATTGTTTGTTTGGGGCGAGGGCAAGGCTTCTTCGCCGGAAAAGCCCTCGTTCACGGACGAAGTCACGACCGGGGTCAGGGCGTCGGCGCCGCGGCCGATGCCCGGAAGCACAATCTGGATCAGCCGCGCGGCGGCCGCCGTGACGGGCCTGAGGGTCGCCTCGCTGAGCCAGCGCGGCGTGCGCTCGCCCGGCATGGCGGCGACGACGACCAGATGGATGGCACCGAGCAGCACCAGCGACCGCGCCGCGCCGACGAAGACGCCGAGGAAGCGGTCGATCCCCCCGAGCTGCGGATGCGCCTGCGCGCGCTTCGAAAGCACCGAGCCGAAGATGCGGATGCCGAAATAGATCAGCAGGAACGACGCGACCGCCGCGGAAATGGTGCCCGCCCAGTCCGGATTGACCAGCGCCCGCCCGAGCGGAGCGGTCAGCGGCAGGGCCACCAGGGCGATGAAGGCAGCCAGCACGAAGCTGAGGAGGGTGATGATCTCGCGCGTGCCACCGCGCACCCAGCCGGCCGCGGCCGAGGCGAGGATGACCAGAATGGCGATAACGTCGAAACCGGTCATGCGCGCCCGAACTGAGATCAGTCCGATCTCAATAGCGGTTTTGCGAGATTCGTTCGACCGCTTCCGCGAGCCGCGTCACCGATGTCACCCCGACGCCCTTGTGCTTGACCGTCAGGGGCGGGGTCAGGGCCCGGTCGAAGCCCAGCTTCTGCGCCTCCCGCAGCCGCGCCTCGGCCCGACCGACGGCGCGTATCTCGCCCGAGAGGCTGATTTCGCCGAACACCACACAGCCCTGGGGCAGGGGTGTGTCGGTCGCTGAGCTGATCAGGGCGGCCGCCGCCGCGAGATCGGCGGCCGGCTCATTGATGCGCAGGCCCCCCGCGACGTTCAGATAGACGTCCTGATCGCCGAATCCGAAGCCGCAGCGCGCCTCCAGAACCGCCAGCACCATGGCCAGCCGCCCCGTGTCCCAGCCCACGACGGCGCGCCGCGGCGTGCCATAGGCCGATTTCGACACCAGGGCCTGCATCTCGACCAGCACCGGCCGCGAGCCCTCGATGCCGGCGAAGACAGCCGCGCCCGGCGCGCGATCCTTGCTCTCGCCGAGGAACAGGGCCGAGGGATTGGCCACCTCGCGCAAGCCGGCGTCGCCCATCTCGAACACGCCGATCTCATCGGTGGCACCAAAGCGGTTCTTGCCCGCGCGCAGGATGCGGAAGGGATAGCCCCGCTCCCCCTCGAAGCTCAGCACGGCATCGACCATATGTTCGACCACGCGCGGCCCCGCGACCTGGCCGTCCTTGGTGACATGGCCGACGAGGACAACGGCGACGCCCTGCGACTTGGCCAGGCGGACCATCTCCCCGGCGCAGGCGCGAACCTGGGTGACAGAGCCCGGTCCGGCCTCATGGGCGTCGGACCACAGGGTCTGGATGGAATCGACGATGACGATGTCGAATTTCTCGCGCTTCAGCGTGGCGAGGATTTCGCGCAGGGCGGTGGCCGAGGCCAGTTCGAC
>JAUYAG010000099.1 GCA_030693575.1 Brevundimonas sp.
ACCTGCGACGGCTTCTTTTACCGCGACCAGCCCGTGGCCGTGGTAGGCGGCGGCAACACCGCGGTGGAAGAGGCGCTGTTCCTGACCAATTTCGCCTCGAAGGTCACGGTCGTGCACCGCCGCGACGAGTTCCGCGCCGAACGCATCCTGCAGGACCGGCTGTTCTCCAATCCCAAGGTCGAGGTGCTCTGGAACAGCGCCATCGACGAGATCCTGGGCGAGACCAACAGCTTCGGCGGGGTCAATGTCACCGGCGCGCGGCTGAAGAACGTCCAGACCGGCGAGACCCACGACATCGCCGCCGACGGCGTCTTCATCGCCATCGGCCATGCCCCGTCATCGGAACTGTTCGCGGGCCAGCTTGAGACCAAACAGGGCGGCTATCTGGTGGTGAAGCCGGGCACGGCGGCCACGGCCATCGAGGGCGTCTGGGCGGCCGGCGACGTCACCGATGACATCTACCGCCAGGCCGTCACCGCCGCCGGCATGGGCTGTATGGCCGCGCTGGAGGCCGTCCGCTTCCTCGCCGAACAGGACCACGCCCGTGCCGGCGATCCGATCTCCCACAAGGAGGCCGAAAAGATCGGCGTCTGGTGAGGCTCAGTTGAACATCTGCAGGCCGTAGGGGACCTCCGGTGCCGGCTCGCCGCGCCGGAGGTGCAGGGCGTATTCGACGGCCCCGCTGACGCAGCCTTCGTCGGTCGGCTTGGTCAGCACGCCCATGGTGCCGGGCACGCCGTGGCTGACCATGCCGGGGTTGGCGGTCATGTACAGGACGGTGACGCCGAACATCTCGCCCAGCTCCTGACCCAGTCCCACGCCGGTCGCGCCATCGGTCAGGTGGATGTCCACCAGGGCCAGCTCCACCCCGCCCCGCGTCGCCAGCGCGCGCGCCGTCCGCGCGTCAGGGGCCGTTCCCACAACGTCATAGCCGAGGTCCTCCAGCACGAAGCGTAGCTCCATCGCGACCAGGGCTTCGTCTTCGATAATAAGGATACGGGCGGTCATACGTTTTGTTTCACTACGGAGATACGCCACCTCAACGCAGCGCCGGGGTGGCGGTTCACGCCAATTGTCGGGCCGCGCGCCGCGGCGCGAGGGCCGTGGCCGGCACGTCGGCGACCACGATCAGTCCCCCGGCAGCCCAGGTCTGCTCCAGCCCCCCGCCCAGCTGCCCCTCGACCGACAGCGCCAGCAGCGATGAGCCGAAGCCGGCGGCGTCCGGCGTCCCCCTGACCGGGGGGCCGTCCCGCTCCTGCCAGGTCATGATGTAGCGGTCGCCCTGCCGCCGGGTCGTCAGCATGACCCGGCCCCCGGGCGCGGACAGGGCACCGTATTTGGCGGCGTTGGTGGCCAGTTCGTGGAACAGCAGGGCGACGGGGGTGGCGGCCTGGTCGTCGAAATCGGCGTCATCGCCGCTGACGACCACCCGGGCGGTGCCCGCGTCATCGTCGTAGGGCAGGAACAGGTCGCGGAGGAAGGCGTGCAGCGTGGTGCCATCCAGGCTGGGACGGCTGGACTCCGTATGCGGCCGCACGAACTCGTGAGCCCGGGCCAGGGCCGCGATACGCGTCCGGGCCGCCCGGGCGAACGCCCGGGCTTCGGGGTACTGCCGCGCCGACAGGGCCAGAAGCGCCGAGATCACTGCAAAGATGTTCTTGATGCGATGGCTCAGTTCCTGACTGAGCAGAGCCTTGGCCTCTTCCAGCCGCTTCATTTCGGCGATGTCCGTGCCCGTCCCGAACCAGCGCGTGACGGCGCCGTCCATATTGCGGATGGGCATGGCGCGGCTGAGGGTCCAGGCATAGGAGCCGGAGTGGTGCAGGAGGCGGTACTCGACCTCATAGGGCTCGCCGGTGGAGAGCGAGGCGCGCCAGGCGGCCCGGGCCCGCTCCTGGTCCTCGGGGTGGATCATCTCCCCCCAGGCGTCACCGAGGGTCGTGCCCTCGGCCGCTCCGGTAAAGGCGTACCAGCGGGCGTTATAGTAGTCGTGGTGGCCGTCGGGTCGTGATGACCAGACCATCTGGGGCATGCTGTCGGCGATGGCCTGGAAGCGGGCGTCGCTCTCGGCCAGCTTCTCGGTCACCAGACGCGCGGCCTCGACCGCGGCGGTAGCGGCCTCGTCGCTGCGGCGACGCTCCCGCAGCGCACGGCGGCGCTCCAGCAGGGCCATGACCTGCCGGGCGAGGACGTCCAGCGTCATCAGCTGGGTCTCGTTCAGCCCGTCGGGCCGGGCGCGGGTGTCGAGCACGCACAGGACGCCCAGCGCCAGGCCCTGATCGTCGACGAGAGGCGCGCCGGCGTAGAACCGGAAGGCGGAGGTCCCGGCCAGCCGCGCATCCCCGGCGAACCGGGGGTCCCGCACGGCGTCGAGCACCTGGGTGACCCCGGTCTGCGCCATCGCATAGTCACAGAACCAGCCGCCCCCCCCGAGTTGGGAGACGTCCACCCCGTCGCGGGCCTGGAACCACTGCCTGTCACCGACGGCCAGGCTGACCATCCCGACCGGCGCCTCGCAGATGCGGGCGGCCAGTTGCATCACATCGTCGAAGGCCTGCTCAGGATCGGTGTCCAGAATGTCGAACGACCGCAGAACGCGGAGCCGCTCGGCTTCAATAACGTCCGGATCGCTGGCCATCGGATTGGTCAAGCGGCGCCTTCCATCGGCGCAGGGCGCCCGTTTGTTCGGTCAGGGTCCGGTCCAGCGTCGGTCAAGGGCACCTTGTGGTCGTCGCCCGGCGGACCTTGCGGTCCGGCTGTCCCGTACGTTCGGCCATGAAATGCCCCGGCGGCGAAACCGTTGCGCGCGATCACTCTCAGGAGGCCGGGCGGCCCACTTCTTCGACCGCCATGACTGTCACGCCCGGCGGAGCGGTTCGGGCGGGTTCTTCCGGCGCAGCCGCCGGCGCCTCAAAGGCGGCCAGTCGCTGGTTGATTGCGGCGATATCGGCGGCGGTCGCCTGTCGACGACCACCCAGGGAGGCGACGCCGACAACGCGCGTCTGGCCGTCGATCTCGACGGTGCGCATGACGCTTTCCCCATTGGCCGCAGCCTCGCCCAGCGCCAGTTCGGCCTCGGCCGCAGAAACGATCTGGATGCGCGGCCGCGAGAAGCGCGCCTCGTCAATCAGCGGCTCACGGCCTGCGTAGGGCTGACGGAAGGCCGCCGGCTCTCCATAGACGCCCTTCCAGCGATAGAAGATGTGCGCCCCGATCTGGGTCAGCTTGTTCAGCGTGGGCGACCACCACGGATGGACGTAGTCGGCGTGATAGTGGGTCGCGGTGCCGACGCGGGCCGAGACGTGACCGCCCAGCGCCCGCTCCGCGACCACCTTGGCCCGGTTCCAGGCCCAGGCGACCGGTGCCTGCGCCAGGGCGCCGTCGCAGGTGAAGCTGAACTGGCAGCCCGTGGTGCGTTCGGCGCCTTCGAACACCACGCCGCAGATGCTGTTGGCGTAGTTGGGATCGCGCACCCGGTTGAGGATGACCTGGGCCACGGCCTCCTGGCCCTCGGTGGGCTCAAGCGCGGCCTCGTAATAGATGCCCTGGGTCAGACACCGCAGCGCCCGACGGCGATCCTCGGCCGTCGCCGGCTTGAAGACGAAGGGTGCGGCGACGCGCAGAAACTGTGAGGCGTCCGGCGTCGCGGCGTTCAGTTTCATCGCGTCGAGGCCTGTCGCGCCGAAGTCCAGCGTCGGCCGACCGGCCAGCGTCAGGCTCTCCCAGCCGGGCGTCAGGCCATAGAGGGCCGCGCGGCGCTCGCTGGGGTCGTGACGCAGGGCGATGGCCAGCTGCGACGGGTCCATGCGGCCGGCGATGGCGGCGAAGCCACGGGCACCGAGGTCGCCTCCGGTCAGGGTGCGAACGGTCTCTGCGCGACGATCGATCTCGGGGCGCGGCGTCGAGCTGGCGGCCATGGCGACGCCGAAGGCGGCCAGCACCACGGGCGCGGCGGCCAGCAGCCGGCGCGTCCTCTTCAACGTCGCGGTCCAGTCGATCCTGGCCAAATATTCAGCTCCCAAGCCGGGACATCACCCGACGATCGTGCAGTTTGCGCGCCAAGCGGGGCGCTTTTCAGGCGGAAAAGCCCGGTTCGGTCAAGCCTCAACGCCTTTCCAGGGCGAAAGGCCCCGCCCCCTGCGGCGCTTTTCCAACCACGGCTGGAGCGGATTGTCGCCTGCCGGCAATCGCCGCTTTTGCCGGAACTCAAGCCCGTCCAATACGTTGGGCAAGATCGCGTACGCGCGAGCGGGGGTCTATGAGCGCGTTGGGGCAGTTCGTTCGAGTGTTCAGCATTGGTGCCGCCGTGACCCGGCTGGCGCGGGTAAAGAGCCGCCCGTGGTGGGTGTCCCTGCTCATCGGTGTAGCCGCGGCGGTGGCGGCGCTTGCGCTCCGTAGCGCGCTGAGCGGCTTCTACGGCAATGTCACAGGCTTCATGATCCTTCTGCCGGGGGTGATCATCGCCTCGCTGGCCGCGGGTCGGCTGGCCGGGCTGACCGCGACCGCGGCCTGCCTGTTCGGCGGCTGGCTGGTGGTCGGTCTGGGCGCTGTCGGTGCCGGCATGGCGGACCGGCTCGGGCTGGTGGCGACCGTTAATTTCATCGTTGTCGGCCTGTTCGTCACTGCGGTGGCTTCGGCGCTCCGCGACATGGTCCGCGCGCTCGACGCGTCGGTCGATGCCTTGCGCAGCTCCAGGGCCCGCATCGACGATCATGAACATCAGCTGCGCCTGATCAGCGAGCACGCACCCGTCATGTTGTGGATGAGCGATGCGGCGGGAAAATGCGTGCATCTCAACGCGGCCCAGCGGGAGTTCTGGGCGGCCCCGGAATCGCTGGACGGTTTCGACTTCGTCGCCACGATCCATCCCGACGACGTGGAACGGGTGCTGGCGGCGACGGCGGACGCCGGTCGGCGTCAGGCCGCGTTTGAAATCGAAGGCCGCTACCTCCGTCATGACGGCCAGTGGCGCGTGCTTCACACGGATGCCCACCCGCGGATCGAGCCGGACGGCGCCTACGGCGGGATGATCGGCGTCAATGTCGATGTGACCGAGGCCCGGGCGGCCGAGGCGGCGCTGCGTGAGAGCGAGTCCCGGTTCCGCGTGATGGCCGATACGGCACCCTCTCCTGTGTGGATGACCAACGCCGACGCCCAGGTCGAGTTCGTCAACGCGGCCCTCGTCGAATTCTACGGCCAGCCCGCCGAGCGCATCCTGGGCGATGTCTGGAAGGCGGCCATCCATCCTGATGACGCCGCCGGCGTCGAAGCCGCCATGGCGTCCGCCCGGCCCGACCGCCTCCCCTATAGCTTCGAGGCGCGGTTCAGGCGCGCGGACGGCGCCTGGCGCTGGATGCGGATATCGGTCAATCCGCGTTTCGCCGGAGACGGCGTCTTCCTCGGCTATGTCGGCATGTCGTTCGACACCACCGAGACCCGCGAGGCTCTGGACGCTCTCGAGCGGCAGGAGCGGCGACAGACCTTCCTGCTGGCCCTGACCGACCGGCTGCGTGACCTGACATCGCCCGAAGCCGTCATCATCGAGGTCGAGCGGGCGCTCGGCGTCGAACTCGGTGCGGACCGGATCGGTTACGGCGAGGTCGATCAGGAGCGCGGTCTGGTCTCCATGACCCGCGACTGGACGGCCGGCGTGGTCAGCGCCGAGGGGGAGTTCAGCCTCGAGGACCTCGGCACCGACCTGATCGCCGATCTCGCCGAGGGTCGCATGATCCATATCCCGGACGTTCAGTGCGACCCGCGGACCCGCGACGCACTGGACGTCTTCAAACGGCTTGAAACCCGCGCCCTCATGCGCGCGCCGGTGATCCGGGCCGGCGGCCTGCGCGCCTTCCTTTACGCCCACCACTCGACGGTCCGCCATTGGACCGAGGCGGAGACCGCCCTGCTGCAGGAGGTCGCCCTGCGCACCTGGACCGAGGTCGAACGCACCCGCGCGGAAGCGGAAGTGCGCGAGAGCGAGGAGCGCTTCCGCGCCATCGCCGACACGGCGCCGGTGCTGATCTGGGTGACCCAGCAGGACCGCACCCGCGCCTTCGTCAACCAGGCCTATGTCGCCTACAATGGCGGGACCTACGAGGAGGCGCGCCTGGCCGACTGGCGCTCGATCATCCATCCGGACGATCATGAGCGCGTGCTGAAGGAATCCCTGGCCGGAGAGGCCTCCGGCCAGCCCTTCTCCATGGAAGCGCGCTACCTCCGCCACGACGGCGAATACCGCTGGCTGAAGTCCTTCTCGCGACCCCGTCAGGGCGCGGACAACGCGGTGATCGGCTTCGTCGGCGTCGCCTTCGACGTGACCGACATCCGGGAGACCGCCGCCAACCTCGTCGCAGCGGCGGCGGAACGGGACGCCATCCTGGGCCAGCTGGCCGAGGGCGTCATCGTGACCGACCCCGACGGGCGGATCACCTTCGTCAATGACGCGGCGGTGCGTCTGCACGGTGTCGAACGTCTGGACGTCGGCCCCGAGGACTATTCCGACACCTATCATCTGTTCACCGAGGACGGCCTTCCCTACCCCTCCGACCAGCTGCCGCTGGCGCGCGCCGTGACCGGCGGCGAAACGGTCCTGAATGCGCGCTGGCGCATCCGGCGGCCCGACGGGTCTGAAGTCCTGGCCGTCGGCAACGCCCGCCCCGTGTTCAAGCCGGACGGCGGCCGGATCGGCGCCGTGCTGACCCTGCGTGACGAGACGGCGCGTGTGGAGGCCGAAAACCGGCTGGCGGAGTCGGAAACCCGCTTCCGCACCATCGCCAACAGCGCGCCGGTCCAGATCTGGATGACGGATGTGAAGGGCGACCTCGCCTTCGCCAACCGCAGCTACAAGACCTGGTTCGAGGTCGGCGAGGCGGACCTCGCTTCCAGCTGGCAGAAGACCGTTTCAACGCTGAACCTGGAAAGCGATCATCAGGTCTTCGAGCGCGCCGTACAGGCCAGGGACCGCTACCAGCGCACCATGCGGGTGCAGCATCCCCGCCTCGGCGCGCGCTGGCTTCGCTGCGAGGGCATCCCCCGCTTCGATGCGAGCGGCGCCTTCCAGGGCTATGTCGGCGCCAACCTCGACGTCACCGACGCCAAACGCGCCGAGGAGGATCTGAAGCGGATCAACGAGCTCCTTGAGGAGCGGGTCGGCGCCGCCTTGGCCGAAAAGGCCAAGGCGGAGGCGGATCTCATGCACGCCCAGCGTATGGAGGCCGTCGGCCGCCTGACCGGAGGCGTGGCGCATGACTTCAACAATCTTCTGACCGTGGTGATCGGCGCGCTCGACATCATGCTGCGGTCACCCAACGACGCGGCCAAACGCCAGAAACTGGGCGAGGCGGCGCTCGCGGCGGCGCGGCGCGGCGAGGGGCTGACCCACCAGCTGCTGGCCTTCTCGCGGCGTCAGGCCCTGCGCCCCGAGGCCCTCGATCTGAACGCGCAGATCCGCGAAAGCGAACCCCTGCTGCGCCGCGCCGTCGGCGAGGCCGTGGAGTTCAAGCTCAAGCTCCGGCGCGGGGGCGCGCGGGTCAGCGTGGATCCCTCCCAGTTCGAGGCCGCGCTGCTGAATCTGGTCGTCAATGCCCGCGACGCCGTCGGCGACAAGGGTCGGATAACCGTCCAGACCCAATCGTGCACGGTCGAGGCCGGCGAAGTCACGGATCTGGCGGCTGGCGACTATGTCTGTGTCACCGTCGCCGACAATGGCGCGGGCATGGTGCCCGACGTCATCGCGCGCGTGTTCGAGCCCTTCTTCACCACCAAGGCCGTGGGCAAGGGGACGGGTCTGGGTCTGAGCCAGGTCTATGGCTTCGCCCGCCAGAGCGGCGGGGCCGCCCAGATACATTCGACGGTCGGGCATGGGACCGAGATCAAGCTGTTCCTGCCGCCCCTGAACGAGACCCTCGGCCTCGTCGCCGACGCCGGGCCGGAAGCCGCGCGGCCGATGGCCGCCGGCCGTCGCCTGCTGCTGGTCGAGGACGACGCCAGCGTCGCGGTCGTGGCGCTGGAGTTGCTGGAAGGTCTCGGGCTGGAGGTGCGCGCCGTCGAGACCGCGCCGCAGGCGCTCGATCTGCTGAAGCGCGAGACGTTCGACATGATGCTGAGCGACGTCGTCATGCCCGGCGGCATGACCGGCATCGAACTGGCGCGGATGTGCGGACGGGACTACCCGGATATGCGGGTGGTGCTGACCTCGGGCTATGCCGGCGAGGATGTGGATGCGGCCCTCGCTGACGCGCCTTGGCCGTTCCTGCGCAAGCCCTACTCGGGCGAACAGCTGGCCCGCATTCTGGGCGAACTCGGCTGAGATGACGGCCGGCCTTTCGGCCGACCGGCATGGATATCAGCGCGTGCGAGCCTTGCGGGCCGCGTAGCGGGCGTCGCGGGCCGCCTTCTGTTCTTCCTTGGTCAGCGCCTTGCGCTCCTTGCGGGCGGCGCGCTTCTCGGCCTCGACCGCTTCCTGGGCCTCGGCGTCGGCCGCCATGCGCGCGGCTTCCTTCTCGGCCTTTTCCCGACGGGCTTCGGCCTTGGCCAGTTCATGCTGCTGGCGCAGCGCCTCCTTCTCGGCGGCGCGCTTGGCGGCCAGCTTTTCGAATTCGGGATCGGGGGCGGCGGCCTTGGGCTTGAACCGGGCGAGCAGGGCCTTCTTGGCCTCCTGCTGCGTCGTGAGGCGGTCGGTGAAGCCGGTCTGTTTCAGATCTCTCATGCGGAGGGCGTCGATGTCCTTGAACGGTTATGGATGCGCTGGAACGCGGCCGGGCGATTTGCAGCGCAGCCCGGCGCGTCGCTAACCCTATATGGGCGCGAAAATCAAGTTCGCGAGGCACGGATGACCGCCGCCTCGCTCACTCGAAGGCCGACTGTGTCAGTTAGGCTTCTCGGCCTGGCCGACCGCCGCGCCCGCCGCGCCGCCCACGGCGGCCCCGATGGGGCCCGCGACGACCGCTCCGGCGACGGCGCCGGTGGCGGCTCTTTGCTCGATCGTCTGGCCGCAGGCGGCTGCGGCCAGAGCGGTGACGGCGATGAAGAGGGTGACGGCGGTGCGTTTCATGACGAAAATCCTTCCAAATAGCGGAGCTTGAACGCCCCCGGCGCTTTGCCGGTTCCAGCGCCCAGCCTCAAGTCAATCGCGCCTTCCGGATGATCGCGAAGACAACAGTCGACAGGCCTATCAATCAGGCACACCCTCAGGGACACTGCTTTCGTGTTGTTCATGTGATGGAGAATACAGAAATGCCGTGTTTCACTGGGACGGACTATAAAGCGTGCCGGCAGCCTTAACTTCCGGATACAGGGCGGCTGGCCCGCGATGTTGCGCCGCACACCAATCTTGCGAATCAACCACATTGGCGCCACAAACGGCTGGCTTAAGGCGCGTCCTCGATAGTCGGCCCGTTCGCTGACCATCGATTTACCGCAAGCGGATCGCGACGCCGATCTCCAGGGATTGGAGAGGGTCGCCCGGTTGCGAGACTACCCGGGGGCGGCATTGCGCCCTGCCGTACAGGACTGAGCCCTTGCCGAAAGCCCCGCAGACGCGTGTGAACCCTCCTGTCGATCGTGCGGCCCGGATTCGGCCCGGATCGGCGGCAGCGGCGTTCGGCGCATTGGTGGGACTGGCGATCGGCTGCGCCTATCTCGGCGGCACGGCGGCGAAAGCCACCACCGTGCGGGCCCAGGCGGAACGCATCGAAGGCGCGACTGCAGCGGGATTCACCGAGGAAGCGCTTGCAGCGGCCGCCGGCGGTCTGGACGAAAGCGCCCTGACCATCGCCCGTCGGCACGATCCCTATACCGTCGCCGGCGGCGCACAGCGTGACCGTCAGGCCGAGCTTCTGACCGCCCGACTGGAACAACTCCGAGGCCAGCCTGCGGGTGCCGGCCTGCGCCGCGTCAATCTGACCGGCCCGGTGGCCGCCCTGCCCTTCCGTCTCGGCAGCACCCTGGACGCCTCGCGCGACCTCGATTGCCTGACCCAGGCCGCCTATTACGAAGCCCGCGGCGAAGGCCGCGACGGCATGCGCGCCGTGGCCCAGGTCGTTCTGAACCGCGTTCGCCACTCGGCCTTCCCCAACAGCGTCTGTGGCGTTGTCTTCCAGGGCGCCGGTCGCCGCACGGGTTGCCAGTTCAGCTTCACCTGCGACGGCTCGATGCGCGGTCGCGTCAATCAGTCGGCATGGAACCGCGCCCGCGAGGTCGCCTCGGCCGCCCTGTCCGGCGCGGTGTACGCGAGCGTCGGCAACGCCACCCATTTCCACACCACCGGCGTCGCGCCGGGCTGGCGCAACTCGCTGGTTCGGGTCGGTCAGGTCGGCGACCATCTGTTCTATCGCTTCGGCGGTCGCTCCGGCTCGCGCGAGGCCTTCTCCTACGCCGCCCGTCCTTCAAGCGAGGCCGATGTTGCGCCGCGCCTGATCCAGGCCAGCCTGGACCCCACGGGCCCGGTGCGCGAAGCCGGCGCGGTCGCCTACAACATGCTGGTGGCCCAGGAACGTGGCGTTGACGCCGGTGCTCCGGCTTCGGCCGCCACTGCGCCCGCTCCGGTGGTCGTGACGACGACGGCCGACACGCCGGTCCAGACCGCCCCTACCGCCTGACCTGGTCCTGCGTGACGGCTGAGGACTCACGGACCTTCCATTGGTTCGTCAGGTTCTGCTTCAGATTGCCGAACCGCCCCTGCTCATGGGGGTTGACGGCGGAATCGCCGGGCTGATCCATGCGGACCCGGTTCTCCAGGTCCCGGCGGTCTGAGGCCACCGCATCCTCCACGGCGCGCGCATTGTCCGCGAAACTGGCCTCTTCCTCCGGAATGCGCGGGGCGTGGGTCATCAGGGTCTCCTTCGTCGCGGAAAGAACCCCTGGCCACAGGCCGTGTTCCGGAACGGCGGTCGCCGGGTCAGTCCGGTCGGACGTCCAGCCCCACATCCAGCGCGGGTGCCGAATGGGTCAGCGCCCCGACCGAGATCACCTCCACCCCGGTCTCCGCAATGCCGCGCACCGTCCCCAGACTGACCCCGCCCGAAGCCTCGAGCGTGATCCTGCCGGCCGTGCGGGCCACCGCTTCGCGCAGCATCGGCAGGGTGAAATTGTCGAGCATGATCACATCCGGCCCGGCGGCCAGCGCCTGGTCCAGTTGATCCAGTCCGTCGACCTCGACCTCGACCTTCATCAGGTGACCGACGGCGGCGCGCGCCCGGCGAACGGCCTCGCCCACCCCGCCGCAGACGGCGACGTGGTTGTCCTTGATCAGGATGGCGTCATCCAGCCCGAACCGGTGATTGACCCCGCCGCCGCACAGCACCGCGTGCTTCTCCAGCGCGCGCAGGCCGGGCGTGGTCTTGCGGGTGTCGGCGATCCGCGCCTTCGTGCCTGCGACCGCTTCGACATAGGCCCGGGTGAGCGTGGCGATCCCGCACATCCGGCCCAGCAGATTCAGGGCCGTCCGCTCGGCCGCCAGGAAGGCGCGCGCGTCGGCCTCGACCTCGGCCAGCACCGCCCCGGCCTCGAAGGCGTCGCCGTCGCGCTGCCTCAGCTCGATGGACGCCTTGGGGTCCATCGCCAGCACGGCTAACCGGACACAGTCGATTCCGGCCAGAACGCCCGCCTTGCGCGCGGCGAACACGGCCCGCATGCGCGCGCCCTCGGGGATGCAGGCCCGGGCCGTCACATCGCCGGCCCGGCCCAGATCCTCGGCCAGGGCCATGCGGACGACGGGTTCGATCAGGATGTCAGGCAGGGATCGGATCATCGGTCGCTCGTTCAGGCTGCGGCGACCAGCACAGGGTCGGCGTGGACGTGGGTATGGCCGGCGACAGCGGCGGTCGCGGGATAGTCCGATCGATAGTGGCCGCCGCGGCTCTCCCGTCGCGCCAGCGCCGCCTCGGCGATGAGACGCGCGGCGACCAGCGGCAGGGCGCCCGGCGACGCCACCTCCAGTCGAGCGATGACGGCCAGGGTCGCGCTGAGACCGGCCGCGTCGCGAACCACACCGGCGCCGTCGCTCATCGCATTGCGCAGCGCTTGCAGCGCGTCCGGCGACAGATCCGACGCTGCCGTCACAGGCAGGGTCTCGCCCGCGCCCGACATCTCCAGCGCCGCCGCCCGTCCCGTCCGCCGCCCGAAGGCCGCAGCCTCCAGCAGGGAGTTGGAGGCCAGCCGGTTGGCGCCATGGACTCCGGTCGAGGCGCATTCGCCGACGGCGAACAGGCCCGGCAGGCTGGTCCGGCCGTCGGTGCCCGCGGCGATCCCGCCCATGTGATAGTGGGCCGCCGCGGCAACCGGGATCGGCGTCTCGCGCGGGTCCAGCCCGGCCCGCATACAGGCGGCGAAGACGGCGGGAAACTCCCCGGCCAGCTTCGCGCCGATGGCGCTGCGGCAGTCGAGGAACGCGCCGCGCCCGGCGGCACGCGCCGCATGCACGGCCCGCGCCACCACGTCGCGCGGCTGCAGGTCGGCGTCCGGCGCCTCGCCCAGCAGGAACCGCCCCTCGCCGTCGATCAGCCGGGCGCCCTCGCCCCGCAGGGCCTCGGTGGCCAGCGGCATGGGGTCAAGGCCGACATCGATGGCGGTCGGATGGAATTGCACGAACTCCGGGTCAAGAATGTCCGCGCCGGCGCGATACGCCGCCGCCATACCCTCGCCCAGCAGGGCGGCGGGAGTGGTGGTCTGGGCGAACAGGCCGCCGGCGCCGCCGGTGGCCAGCACCACGGCCGGGGCCAGCACCTTGATCATCCGCCCCGAACCGGGCGTACCCCGCTCGATCAGGGCGCCGCAGACGCGTCCGCTGGCGTCCTGGACGAGACCGCGCAGCCGCCCGTCTTCCCAGACCTCGATATGCGGCGCCGCGCGCACGGCCGCGATCAGGGCCGACAGGATCGCCCGCCCCGCGCCGTCGCCGCCGACCCGGGCGACGCGGGCGTGCGAGTGGGCGGCTTCCAGACTGACGGCGAAGCCGCCGGCGGCGTCGCGATCAAAGGGCGCGCCCAGCGACGCCAGCCATTCGACCGTGGCGCGGCCGTCTCCGGTGAGCGTCTCGGTCGCACCGGGCTCGACCAGACCGGCGCCCGCCGCCGCCGTATCGGCCGCATGCAGGGCCGGGGCGTCATCCGGCGACAGCGCCGCCGCCACCCCGCCCTGGGCCCAGGCCGAGGAGCAGGCCTCCAGCAGCGGCGCGGGCGTGACCACCAGCACCTTGCGCGGCGCGGCCTCCAGCGCGGCCGACAGCCCCGCCAGACCGCCGCCGATGATCAGCGGCCCGTCATGATGGACCGTGCGACTCAACCGCCGAACCCGAGAAAGCCGCCGGCCATGGTCAGGGCACCGGGCAGTGTCCCTCCGGCGAGCGGCATCAGCGCCGCCACGCCTACGCCGACGCAGGCCACCGCCGCCGCGAGGAACAGGCCGACGCTCTGGGCGGATTCGCGGCCGGTCAGCGGCCGTCCCTCCGGCCGCCATGCGCCGCGGCGCAGGTGGCCTATGAGGGCGATGGCGAGGAAGGCGGCCAGAATGAACCGTCCCGTCGTCAGGCCCCAGAACACCACCAGCGCGCCGATCAGCACCATGGCGCCGCGTTCGACATTCGGATGGATGCGCGCCAGCACGGGGCCGAGCGCCTTGGAGCCGTCCAGCGGCGGGGCCGGGGCCAGATTGACCAGATTGATCAGGGCGATCACCGCTGCGCCCAGCAGCCACATGCCCTCGCCCGTGGCGATATAGCCGGCGAAGAAGGGGATGGCGGCCAGCAGGCCGAACCCCGGCCCGGCCAGCGAAACCAGCACCCCGTCCCACTCGCTCTTGGGCAGGCGCTGGCTCTTCGCCACGCCGCCGAGGAAGGGGATGATGTAGATCCTCGCCGGTCCCATGCCGAGCCGGTTCATCGCCAGCACGTGGCCGTACTCGTGCACCAGCAGGCCCCAGATGGCCGCGACCGCGATGACCCAGCTGCCGCTGACCCACCAGATGAAGCCGCCCAGCAGCAGGGTCGAGACCACGGCCCAGACCGGGTGCTGACCCTTGTCCAGCGGCGGCTCGGCGGCGCGGGGCGGACCCCGATCGGCCACAGGCGTCTCCTGCACGGTCGCGGTCGTTTCAGGCCGGGGATCCCAGGGACCCGGCGGGCGGGGCGTCTTGCTGTCTGTCATCCGGACGACGTGGCCTTTTCCGACCGCAGCCACAAGACCAGGAGGGCGAGAAGCCGCAGGCTGCGCTTGTCGATCGTCGCCACCGCGCGGACGGGCGGAACATAGTGCATCAGATCAACTCCACCGCCACATGGTGCCGCGCCTTGATCATGTCGTAGCGCGCGGGGACCGCGGGCGGCGGCAGGTCCACCATCCGCTGCACGGCCAGGCGCGCGCGCTCGGCGATGTCCTCGGGCACCGTCACCTCGAACTGCATGTACAGCAAGGCGTCGCGGATGTTCTCCAGCGTGATCCGCTGCATATAGGGGCACAGGTTGCACGGGCCGATGAACTGAACCCCCGGCACGTCGCCCGCGATGTTGGAGGCCATCGAGCATTCGGTGATCAGCACCACCTGTTTCGGCTTATTCGCCGTCACATAATCCGTCATGGCCGCCGTCGAGCCGGCGAAGTCCGAGGCCGCCAGAACATCCTCGGGGCACTCCGGGTGGGCGAGGATTTCGGCGCCGGGATAGGCCTCGCGCATCTCGGCGATGTCGGCGGCGGTGAAGCGCTCATGCACCTCGCAGCGGCCCTTCCAGGCGATGATGCCGATGTTGGTCTGGGCCGCGACGTTGCGGGCCAGGAATTCGTCGGGGATCAGGATGACGCGGTCGACGCCCCATTCCTTCGCCGCCCACTCCACCACCTGAACGGCGTTGGCGCTGGTGCAGCAGATGTCGGTCTCGGCCTTCACATCGGCGGTGGTGTTCACATAGGTCACCACCGGCAGGCCGGGGTAACGCTGCTTGATCAGCCGCACATCCGCGCCCGTGATCGAGGCCGCCAGCGAACAGCCGGCCTTCAGGTCCGGGATCAGCACCGTCTTGTCCGGGCTCAGGATCTTCGAGGTCTCGGCCATGAAATGCACGCCCGCCTGGACAATCACCTTGGCGTTCGACCGCGCGGCCTCCTTGGCGAGGCCCAGACTGTCGCCGACATAGTCGCCGACCCCGTGAAAGATCTCGGGCGTCATATAGTTGTGGGCCAGGATGACGGCGTCGCGCGTCTTCTTCAGCGCATTGATCTCGCTGATCAGGGCGGCCTGCGCCGGCCACTCCATCGGCGTCACATGGTCCTTGACCTTGGCCCAGACCGGGGCGGTTTCCCGCGCCAGTTCTTCCGACATTCCGAACGCGCCGTCAGCCATTTCGCATCCCTTTTGCTCGATTTGAGCAAATCAGAGGCCTGAAGAACGGCGACCGATCATCCTGACCGTCGCCGACTTATGCTCACTTTCAGCATAAGCAGGGACAATCTAGGCGGATGCCGGGGAAATGCAAGCCTTGAACGACCCGTGGATCCGCCGTCCCGGGCGTCAGGCCCTACCGCCTGATGAAGGCGTTGACCGAGTAGAAGACACGCCCTTCCGTGACGGTTCCGTCCGGCGCGTACATCTGCGTTCCTTCCACCTGCTCAAGCAGGCGGGACGCATCGCCTCCGATCAGGGCGGCGGCGGAAGGGTGATCGAACCGGCAGCCGGTCAGCTTCAGGTCCTGAAGCACACAACTCATCTGGCGTTCCGCGGGCGGGAGGGTCGGAACCACCGGCACCGCAGGCTCGGGCACATCAGGCACGCCGGCTCGGGCACCACGCCCGCGTGGGCGTTCCCGCGGCCGGGCATCGGGGTCCCTGAAGCTGATTTCCCCGCTGACCCGCGTCAGTTGATCCCGGTCATCCGTCAGGGCCCAACCACAGGCGGTCAGCACCCGGTCCAGATTGGCCGATTGCGTCGGCAGGTCGAAATTGGTGCGCAGGGCCCTTGGGGCCCCGTCGCCTGTGCGGATGGCATAGAGGCCACCGCCGCGCATGAAACGCACGTCTCGCGCGGGCACGGTGCTCAGCAGGATGCCCGGTGCCGGACCGGGCGCCCAGGTCTGGAGGTCCGTTCGCCCGTCCGCCCGACGCGCCTCCACGTCGATGCCGCCCACACCAGCCGGCATGCCGACCAGGACGACCGAAAGCGCATTGTCACGGCACTGGACGACGATGGCCACGCCCGCGTCATAGCGGACGAGGGCGACCGTCTGGTTCAGGCTGGCCTCGTGCTGGAACTCCCAGTCATCCTCGTCCTGGGCGACCACTGCGGTCGGCCCCGCGCAAAGCATTGCGCACAGCGCCGCAAGAAGTGTCGGTTTCATGGTTTTGCTCCCCCGCATCCCGATGCCAGATGACGCCAGCAAACCCGGTCTGGTCAAGGCCTGACGCGACGGTCGGCCCGAACATGGGAAACACGATCTTAACCGGAACAGGATGCAACGGGAGCTTCACCGGAGAGTCCCATGCGCCTGATCCCCGTCGCGGCTGCCGCCGTCCTTCTGTCCGCCGGATCGGCGATGGCCCAGACCTCGGAGCCCGGCGTTGCGGTCGGTGCCACCGTCGGCACGTCGGGCGTCGGGCTGGATGTACAGGTCAGGCTGGGGCCGATCTTCACCCTCAGGGGGTCGACGGACCGGCTGACCCACAGCGCGGACGAACGCTATGACGGCGTCGACTACAACGCCGACCTGACCTTCGACACGGTCGGCGCCTTCATCGACATGCATCCGTTGGCCAATGGTCTGCTGATCTCCGGCGGGGCCTATCTCGGCGACCGCGACATCGCCCTGGCCGGCACACCCACAGGGCCGGTCGACATCGGCGGCCAGACCTATTCGCCCGCCCAGATCGGCACCCTGGGCGGCTCCATCAAACTGCAGGACGTCGCCCCCTTCATCGGTATCGGCTGGGACGACACCTTCTACCGCAGCGGCCGCTGGGGCTTTCGGGCCATCGCCGGGGTGGCCTGGAGCGATGCGCCCGAGGTCGCCCTGACCTCGACCGGCGGCAGCCTGTCCAACGACCCGACCTTCCAGGCCCGCTTGCGCGACGAGAGCCGGAACATCTCCGACGACGCCCAGGGTTACGGCCTGTTCCCGATCGTCCAGGTGGGTCTGAACTACAAATTCTAGGCGGCGGCCTTACGCGCGGCGTTCGTGGTCCAGCAGCCAGCGCTTGCGCTCCAGCCCGCCCGCATAGCCGGTCAGGGTCCCGTTCGCGCCGATCACCCGGTGGCAGGGCACGATGACGGCGATGGGGTTCTGGCCGTTGGCCAGGCCCGCCGCCCGCACCGCCTTCGGCGAGCCGATCGCCGCCGCCAGCTGGCCATAGGTCCGCGTCTCGCCAGCCGGAATCGCCCGCAGCGCCTTCCACACCGATCGCTGGAAGTCCGTACCGCCGGTCGTGACGGTCAGTCCGTCCAAAGCCCGCACGTCGCCGCAGAAATAGCTTTCGACCGCGGCCCGCACGCGCCCGGGCGCACGCCCCTCGACCACCGCCGCCCCCGGCGCATGGCGGGCCAGCAGCCGGGTCATCCGCGCCTCATAGTCGGCGAAGTCCAGCGCCCGCACGGTGCCCGCGCGGTCGGTGACCAGCAGCACCTCGCCGACCGGCGTCGCGACCCGGTCGAGGGTCAGGGTCTCAGGCTGCGCGTTTCGCATCGTCGTTCTCCATCAGATCGGTGCCGCTGATCCCGGCCAGGGCCAGATGCAGGGCGCCATAGGCCCGCCAGGGGCGCCAGCGCTCGGCGCGGACGGCGAGCGTCTCATCGTCCAGCCGGTCGCTGGGCGCATGCTCGCCCTTGTCATCCCGGACTTGATCCGGGACGATCCAGTCGCCCGGAAGCCTCAGCCCCGGCCGCGCGGCGATCAGCGGCCTGAGCGCCGGATCGACCGCCAGATCGCGCCCGATGGCGTCGGGGTCCGCCGACAGGTCGAACACCCGCCGCACCCGCGCGAGCACCCCCGGAAGCGCCTTCAGGTCGTCCGCCTCGACGCAGACCGCGACCCGCCCCGCCTCCGCCGGCTCGACCGTGACCGCGCCGTCCGTGCCATCCACATCCCGCGTCAGGACCCGCGACCAGCGACGCCCCTCAACCGCATCGCCGCGCGCCGTCAGGGCCTCAAACATCGCGTCCCAGTCATAGGGCGGGCGGAACGACAGGCTCAGCCTCACCCCGCCCTCATGCACCCGCTCGCCCCGCCGCCGCAGCGCCGAGGGCGGCCGGCCGTAGAGGGCCTGGAACGTCTCATTGAAACGCCGCACGCTGCCGAAGCCCGAGGCCAGCGCCACCTGCGCCATGCTGAGATCAGTCTGGTGGATCAGCGCCTTGGCCAGCAGCACGCGCCGGGTCTGGGCCACGCTGACCGGAGCCGCGCCCAGATGCTGGCGGAACAGCCGCCGCAGATGCCGCTCGCCGACCCCCAGCCGTCCGGCCAGTCGGTCGACATCGCCCTCGTCCAGCGCCCCCGCCTCGATCAGGGCGAGCGCCCGGCTGACCGTGTTCGAGGTCCCGCGCCAGGCCCCCATGTCCGGGGCCGTCTCGGGGCGGCAGCGCAGACAGGCGCGAAAGCCCGCCTCCTCGGCCGCCGCGGCCGAGACCACGAAGACCATATTCTCCCGCTTCGGCGTCCGCGCCGGACAGACCGGCCGGCAGTAGATGCCTGTGGTCTTCACACAGCCGAAGAACCGCCCGTCGAACCGCGCATCGCGCGTCAGGACAGCGCGATAACAGGCCTCCTGATCGAGTTCGCCGGCGTTTTCCATGGCCGCAGAATGATCGCTGCGGCCATGGAAGTCTCGCGGTTTTCGGACATGAGCGTGATCAGCCTACCGGCCCCGCGCCAGCCGCGCGAGGTTGGCGAGGACGCTGAACGCCATGCTCAGGGCCGAGAAGGCCAGCGCCCAGACCATCACCACCGAGAGTGTGCCGGCGACACCGGCGAGATCCCGTGCACCGTCGCCGAGGGTCCTGAGCGTGTCAAAGTTGAGCATCGTCCAGTCGCCCTCTATCCACGCGGTCTCCGCGCCGCGCGTCAGGGTGAACCAGTGCCCCGCCTCGAAGATGACCCAGGTCAGCCACAGGCCGGCGCCGGCGATGACGATCCGCGCCGCCGCCCGGGCCCGGACCGCATAGGGGCGGACGAGGCTGGCCAGATCGACCGCCATCTGGGCGAAGGCATACAGCAGGATCGGCCCGAACAGGATCGACCAGATCGGCGCCCCGCTGACCACCGCATCCTCGCCGCGCAGTTCGATCGACAACAGGCCGGGGAAATGCAGCACCCCGATCCACCACAGCACGAACATGCCGACGGCGAGGAAGGAGAACAGATACTCCCCGCCCGGCCAACCCTTGGCCCGCGGCTTCGGCATCCACGACGTCTTCGCCGGCTGCGCCGCTTCCGTTCCCGTCATCGACATGCCCCAGGCCGCCGGATCGGCCAGGCCGAAGGCACCGAGGTCCTTCACCCGCCATTTCGTCATCCACGCCGGGCGGATGCCCTGATGCTCGAAGATGGCCGCCGCCAGGGTCGCCGCCCCGATCAGGGTCAGGCCGGCCCCGAAGAAGCCGTGGAAGGCCTGGGCGATGTCCTGCCCGAAATTGTCCGATCCACCGATCAGCCGGATGAACAGGGTGAGGGCGAAGACCGCCGCCAGCACCATCAGCCCGGCCTTGACCCCGAACAGCCAGTAGGGAAACAGCTCAGGCCCGACCAGCGAGTCCGGACCCTTGCGATAGCGGGCGGCCACGACCAGCGGATGGCCGATCTCGCGCAGGATCGCCTCCTGCTCGTCCTCGTTCAGGGCACGGCCCAGCTCCTCTTCCTTCGCCTCGAAACGGCTCAGGATCAGGTCACGCAGTTCGGCGGTGATGTCGGTCCGTTCGTCCTGCGGCAGTTGCGCGGCGACGGCGTTCAGATAGCGGTCGATCAGGTCCATGGCTTTTCCCCTTCAGCCCGAATTTCAGAGAATCTTGTCGAGCGAGGCGTTGATCCCCCGCCACTCGTCGGTCAGGGCGGCCAGCATCGACACGCCCCCCGGCGACAGGACGTAAAAGCGCTTTTTCCGCTTCTCCTCCTCGCGCCATTCGCTGTTCAGCAGGCCCTGGCTCTCCAGCCGGCGCAGCAGCGGATAGAGGGTCGATTCCTCCATCTCGAGCCCGTCGGCGGCCAGGGCCTGACGCAGGGTGTAGCCGTACCGCTCGGTCCTCAGGCAGGCGAGCACCGCCAGCACCAGCGACCCGCGCCGCAGCTCCAGCCGCATCGATTCATAAAGGTCCGGATCGAGGCTCATGCCGCTTCCCTGCATCTCACATAGTGTGTGACACACAGTGTATGCGACATACTGTGCGAGGGAGTCAATACACACCCCACCCGTCATCCTCGGGCTTGACCCGAGGATCAGACCGTCCGGTGCTCGATCAAGGCCGCACGGGCGCAATCCCCGGGCCATCACCGCCACCCGGACCGCCACTCGCGTTTGATCCTCGGGTCAAGCCCGAGGATGACGAAGAGGGTGCGCGGGCGTCACTCCGGTATGCGCGCGCCGTCCCAGGCGAAGACGCCACCGCTGTCGGCGGGCGTCAGGCCGTCGATCACCGCCAGCAGCCGTTCCGCCGAATGGTCGGCGGTAAACAGCTTCTCCGGCTTGACCCCCTTCTGGAACGGTGCGCTCAGGCCGGTGTCGACGGTCCCGGGATGCAGGCCGGCCACCACCGCCTGCGGATGGGTGCGCCCCAGCTCGACCGCCAGATTGCGCAGCAGCATGTTCAGGGCCGCCTTGGACGCACGATAGCTGTGCCAGCCGCCCAGACGGTTGTCCCCGATCGACCCGACCCGCGCCGACAGGGCCGTGAACACCGCCCGTCGGTCGCGCGGCAGCAGCGGCAGGAAATGCTTCGCGACCAGCGCCGGCCCGACGGCGTTGATCCGGTAGTCCCGCAGCAGGTGCTCGGCGTCGAGCGCGCGCCAGCTGCGCTCCGGCTCGAACCCGTGGTGCAGCACCCCGGTGGCGACAAACACCAGCGCCGGTGCCGGCCCTTCAGCAACCTTCGCGGCGGCGGCGGCGATCGAGGCCTCATCCTCCAGGTCGAACCCCGTGCCCGAGCGCGACAGGGCGTGGACGACGGCGTACCGCCCGGAGAGCTCCAGCCGCGCGGCGATCGCGGCACCGATGCCGCCCGAGGCGCCGATGACAACGGCGGAGTGTTCACTGATCATCCGCCGATCAGCGACATTGCCGGGGGAATGGTCAAGCGAGGGAATGGTCGCACCTGATCCCTCTCCCATTGGGAGAGGACTTGAGCGCACGAGCGCGAAGCGGTCGTTCTTGCGCGAAAGGGTGAGGGTCGACCGCCGGGGGGCGGCTTCGCCGCTTCAACCCGCCGGCCCACATCCGAGGGGCTTCGCCGCCCTCGCAGGCCGCTCGCATACGAGCGGCCAAGGCTCCCAATGGGAGAAGGAACGCGACAGATTCCCCGATTGTCAGCATATCTCGCACCTCCAACCCGCTGACTTCACTCGCCTTCCAAAAAATACAGCGTCACCAGCCATCATGGCTGAGGGCCGTGGCAGACTCCTGCCCATCCCGTCGGTGGGGAGGGCGCCGGATCCAACGCCTCGATGTCGGCGGGCTGTGGTCGAGCGATGAAGCCCGGGGGAAGGGTACCTCGGGGGTCCTTGCGGAGGTCGATGGATGGCCTCCGCCTGCTCGCCGCGGGCTTGTGGTGCGAACCGATCCGCCCAAGGGCGTGACGTTCGCCCCGCGTCATCGCCAGCAATGGGGATGGCGGTGATCCGGTAAGGCCCGAAGGAAGGGCCGCCAGCCGGAGAGCGCGTGGAAAACGGCTGCGCGGGGCGGTCTGCTTCGTCGAAACGGTAAAACTATCAAAGCACCGGGCGAGGCCCGGCCGCCCCGCGCCCTCCCCGAACTTTCCGGCAGCCATGCCGGAGAGCCAAGACGCATGGCGGAAGCCTAACGCCGCCGGCGCTTAAACAGCTTCGACATGACGAAACGCGCACCCACGAGCGCCAGGCCGATAACGACGCCGATGACGATGATTTCGAGAAAATTACCGGGGCTCAGATAGGCCTCCGGGTAGAAGCAGCCGTATTCCGGATCGGGGCAAGCATCCATCTTGAACCAGTCTCGCCAGCGTAACCGCAAATGCGGCCTGATCGAGAGTGGCCAGCCGCGATGACCTTCGTCAAGCGACAGGGCTGGACAGCGAGTCCCATCGGGTGTGTCCTGACGAGTCCGGCGCAAGAAAAACAACAAGCCGGTTCGAGTGAGGAAACATGTCCAATCGTCCGAGCCATATCCGGCTCAACTCCCACCCCGGCGCGGGGACCGTCAGCCGCTTCCCGATCGAATGGGGCGCCGCCACCGCGAAGGAACGCGGGCCCGTCATCGGCACGGTGAACTCCGGCAGCGACCGCAACGCCATCGGGGCCCACGGCGGGGCCTATTCGGTCTATCGCGCGCTGGCCGTCTCGTCCGGCGCCATGGCCGCCAACAACCGACCTGACCTGACCAACACCGCGCCGACCACGCCGATGGGACCGTTCCCGCAGTGGACGGACGCCTCGAAGATCGTCTCGCTCGACCCCTGGGGCGCCCGCGTCGCCGAGGATTTCGCCGATGAGATCCGCGACGGCGTCGACATCCGCCCCACCATCGCCGTCACCCGCGCCCGGCTGCAGCTCGGCGAGATCGGCGAGGCCATCGCCGCCGGCCGGCTGAAGGTCGATGGCCAGATCGTGCATGAGAGCGGCGATGTCGCCGTGACCAAGGCCGCCATCGACCCGGTCTGGTACCTGCCCGGCATCGCCGAACGTTTCGGCGTCACCGAGACCGCCCTGCGCCGCACCCTGTTCGAACAGACCGGCGGCATGTACGCCGACCTCGTCACCCGGCCGGACATCAAGGTCTTCCTGCCGCCGATCGGGGGCATCACCCTCTACATCTTCGGCGACCCGGCCGCGATCGCCGACCCGAACCGCCGCCTGACCTGCCGCGTGCACGACGAGTGCAACGGCTCGGACGTCTTCGGCTCCGACATCTGCACCTGCCGCCCCTATCTGACCCACGGCATCGAGGAATGCATCCGCGAGGCCCAGGACGGCGGCGCCGGCCTGATCGCCTATAACCGCAAGGAAGGCCGGGCCCTCGGCGAGGTGACCAAATTCCTCGTCTACAACGCCCGCAAGCGCCAGCCGGGCGGCGACCAGGCGGCCACCTATTTCGAGCGCACCGAATGCGTCGCCGGGGTGCAGGACGCCCGCTTCCAGCAACTCATGCCCGACATCCTGCACTGGTTGGGCATAACGAAGATCGACCGCTTTGTTTCGATGTCCAACATGAAGCACGACGCCCTGACCGAATCCGGCATCGAGATCGGCGAGCGCGTGCCGATCCCGGACTACCTCGTTCCGCCGGACGCCTCGGTGGAGATGGAGGCCAAGAAGGCGGCCGGCTATTTCACCCCCGACGCCCCGCCGTCGGCCGAAGACCTGACCCGCGTGGTGGGCCGCGACCTTGAGCAGTTCTGACGCAGAGCAGGCCCATGGCCTGCTGAACGCCGCCGCCGTCCGCGAACGGGCCCATGAGATGCTGGCCATCGGCGTCGCCGGCGGTCTCCATCACTGGACCGTTGACCTCGACCGGCTGCCGGAGACCGCGCGCTATGTCGCCGCCGTCATCCGCGACCAGTATCCGACCCTGGCCGTGCCCTTCCACGCGCGCTGGCGGCATTTCGCCGTCGACGGCGTCGATCTGTGGGGCCCGGTCGCCGAGGCCCGCGACTGGCTCGATCCCGCCTCCCGGGCACGGACCGAGTTCGATCTGGCCATCGTCTCCGTCCTGCTCGACGCCGGCTCGGGCCCGGACTGGTCGTACAAGGACGCCCGCACCGGCCGCACCCTGACCCGCTCCGAAGGTCTGGCCATCGCCTCCCTGCGGATGTTCGAGGCCGGGGCCTTCTCGATCACCGAGGACGATCCCTGGCGCGTCGACGCCGTGGCCCTGACCTTCCTGACCGCCGCCGATCTGGCCCGGGGCTTCCAGGCCTCGGACAAGAACCCGCTGGTCGGGCTTGAAGGCCGCGCCGCCCTGCTGCGCCGTCTGGGACAAGCCTGCCTCGCCGAGCCCGACCTGTTCGCCCTCGAGGACGAGCCCCGGCCCGGCGGCCTGTTCGACGCCATGGTCGACCGCGCCGACGAACAGGACCGCCTGCCCGCCCCGGTCATCCTCGAGGTCCTGCTCGAAGCCCTCGGCCCGATCTGGCGTGACCGGCTGAACCTCGGCGGGGTCGACCTCGGCGACTGCTGGCGGCATCCGTCCATCAAGCGCGACGACGCCACCGACGGCCTCGTCCCGATCCACAAACTGTCGCAGTGGCTCAGCTATTCACTGGTCGAACTGCTGCAGACCGCAGGGGTCGAGGTCATCGATCTCGACGGCCTGACGGGCCTCGCCGAATACCGCAACGGCGGCCTGTTCATGGACCTCGGCGTGCTGACGCTGAAGGACCCGGCCGACGCCGCCAAACCGTGGCCCGTCTCCGATCCGCTGGTGGTCGGCTGGCGCGCCATGACGGTCGCCCTGCTCGACCGGATCGCCCCGCTGGTCCGCGCCGAACTGGGCGTCAGCGCCGAGGCCATGCCCCTGGCCAGCGTGCTGGAGGGCGGCACCTGGGCCGCCGGCCGCCGTGCCGCCGCCGAACGCAGACCGGGCGGCGGACCGCCCCTGACCATCCTCTCCGACGGGACCGTATTCTGATGCCGAAGACCGCTTTCAAGATGGCTGGCGTCACCGTCGTCGACCACCCGCTGGTCGCCCACAAGCTGTCGATCATGCGGGCGAAGGACACCTCCACCGCCCGCTTCCGCCAGCTGCTGCGCGAGATCTCGACCCTGCTCTGCTACGAGGTCACCCGCGACCTGCCGCTGGAGGACTATCCGGTCGAGACCCCCGTCGGCCCGACCACCGGCCAGCGCATCGCCGGCAAGAAGATGGTCTTCGTCCCCATCCTCCGCGCCGGTCTCGGCCTGGTCGATGGCATGCTGGAACTGGTCCCCTCGGCCCGCGTCGGCCACATCGGCCTGTACCGCGAGCCGGAGACCCTCGACGCCGTCGAATACTATTTCCGCGCCCCCGACGACGTCGCCGAGCGTCTGTGCGTGGTCATCGACCCCATGCTGGCCACCGGCAACACCGCCGTCGCCGCCATCGAACGGCTGAAGGAGCGCGGCGTGACCAACCTCCGCTTCGTCTGCCTCGTGGCCTCGCCCGAGGGGCTCGAACGCCTGCGCGGCTGGCATCCCGACGTGCCCGTCTGGACCGCCGCCGTCGACGAGCGGCTCAACGACCACGGCTATATCGTGCCGGGTCTGGGAGACGCGGGCGACCGTCTGTTCGGGACCCGATAGTTCAGGCGGCGCAATCCTGCATGGCCGTGACAGCGGGCGCCTCGGCGGCGGTCATGGCCTCGGCGATGGCGTGGAAAAGCCGCGCGGGCGAGATCGGCTTGGTCAGATGGGCGTCCGCCCCCGCCGCCTGGCCCGCCGCGACATGAT
>JAUYAG010000114.1 GCA_030693575.1 Brevundimonas sp.
GAACATCATGCTGATCGGGCCGACCGGCTCGGGCAAGACGCTGCTGGCCCAAACGCTGGCGCGCATCATCGACGTGCCCTTCACCATGGCCGACGCCACCACCCTGACCGAAGCCGGTTACGTGGGGGAAGACGTCGAGAACATCATCCTCAAGCTGCTCCAGGCCTCCGACTACAACGTCGAGCGGGCCCAGCGCGGCATCGTCTACATCGACGAGATCGACAAGATTTCGCGCAAGTCGGACAACCCGTCGATCACCCGTGACGTCTCGGGCGAGGGCGTGCAGCAGGCCCTGCTGAAGATCATGGAAGGCACCGTCGCCTCCGTGCCCCCGCAGGGCGGCCGCAAACATCCGCAGCAGGAGTTCCTGCAGGTCGACACCGCCAACATCCTGTTCATCGTCGGCGGCGCCTTCGCCGGCCTCGAGAAGGTGATCACGGCCCGCGGTGACGGTGCCTCGATCGGCTTCGGCGCCAAGGTCAAGGAAATCGACGAACGCCGCACGGGCGACATCCTCAAGGGTGTCGAGCCGGACGATCTGATGCGTTTCGGCCTCATCCCCGAGTTCATCGGCCGTCTGCCCGTGCTGGCGACGCTGGAGGACCTGGACGAACCGGCCCTGGTCACCATCCTGACCGAGCCCAAGAACGCCCTGGTCAAACAGTACAAGCGCCTGTTCGAGATGGAGAATGTCGATCTGACGTTCACCGACGACGCCCTGATCGCGGTGGCCAAGAAAGCCATCACCCGCAAGACCGGCGCCCGCGGCCTGCGTTCGATCCTCGAAGGCATCCTGCTGGAGACCATGTTCGAACTGCCGACCTTCGAAGGCGTCGAGGAGGTGGTGGTCAACGCCGAGGTCATCGAGGGCAAGGCCCAGCCTCTGCTGATCTACTCCGAGACCAAGTCCAAGAAGGCCGCGCCCGACAGCGCCGCCTGATCGCTACGGATCAAGAGACGGGAAGGGCGGGTCCGGCGACGGGCCCGCCCTTTTTCCTGGCTGTCGGAGGCGTCCGGCACACGGATGATGCGGGATGGCAACAGGCCGCCGGCGCGACGGGACGGCGGCTTTGGCCGGTTTTCCGCAACATCCATGCTTCGAGACGGCCTGACCGCCCCGGATCATGCAGCCTTGCCGCCTGTGGACGGAAGGAGTCGTTCGGTGCCCGTTACGCTTGAACCGCGACGTTCGTAAACCACATACTCATCCGAAGGCCGCTGAATGGCGGGCCGAGTCGAAACGGCGGGGCAGAGGCGCTCCGCACGCCGCCGCGGCGGGTCCGAGATCAACGAGGACCCCGTGAGAGTTGCATCATGACTGACACCAAAACCCTGCCCGTGCTGCCGCTGAGAGACATCGTCGTCTTTCCGCACATGGTCGTCCCGCTGTTCGTGGGCCGCGAGAAGTCGGTCAAGGCGCTCGACGAGATTATGAAGGGCGAAAAGCAGATCCTGCTGGCCACCCAGAAGAACAGCGTCGACGACGACCCCTCCGCCGACGCCATCTATCCGATCGGCGTCCTGGCCACCGTTCTCCAGCTGCTCAAACTGCCCGACGGCACCGTCAAGGTGCTGGTCGAGGGCAAGAGCCGCGCCCGCCTGACCAAATTCACCGACCGCACGGAGTATTTCGAGGCCGAGGCTGTCGAGATCGCCGACGAGCCGGGCGAGCCGGCCCAGTCGGAAGCCCTGCTGCGCGCCGTGATCGAGCAGTTCGAAAACTATGTGAAGCTGAACAAGAAGGTGCCGCCCGAGGCCCTCAGCTCCATCCCCCAGATCACCGACCCGTCCAAGCTGGCCGACAGCGTGGCGGCCCATCTGTCGGTCAAGATCGGCGACAAGCAGGGCCTGCTTGAAACCATCGCCGTGCCGGAGCGGCTGGAGAAGGTCTACGGCCTCATGGAAGGCGAGATCTCCGTCCTGCAGGTCGAGAAGAAGATCCGCTCGCGCGTGAAGCGCCAGATGGAGAAGACCCAGCGCGAATATTATCTGAACGAGCAGATGAAGGCGATCCAGCGCGAGCTGGGCGAGACCGACGACAGCCGTGACGAGATCATGGAGCTGGAGAAGCGCATCCGTAAGACGCGCCTGTCCAAGGAAGCGCGCACCAAGGCCGAGGCCGAGGTCAAGAAGCTGCGCAACATGAGCCCGATGTCGGCGGAATCGACGGTGGTGCGCAACTACCTCGACTGGCTGCTGTCGATCCCGTGGGGCAAGGCCAAGTCGAAGGCCATCGACCTCAACAAGGCCGAGGCCATCCTCGAGGAGGACCACTACGGCCTTGAGAAGGTCAAGGAACGGATCATCGAATATCTGGCGGTCCAGGCCCGCACCAACACCCTCAAGGGTCCGATCCTGTGCCTCGTCGGCCCTCCGGGCGTCGGCAAGACCTCGCTCGCCAAGTCGATCGCCAAGGCCACGGGCCGGGAATACATTCGCATGTCGCTGGGCGGCGTGCGCGATGAGGCCGAAATCCGCGGCCACCGCCGGACCTACATCGGCTCCATGCCGGGCAAGATCATCCAGTCGATGAAGAAGGTGAAGACGACCAACGCCTTCATCCTGCTGGACGAGATCGACAAGCTGGGAGCCGACTGGCGCGGCGACCCCACCTCGGCCCTGCTCGAGGTGCTGGATCCGGCGCAGAACAACGCCTTCGGCGACCACTATCTGGAGGTCGACTACGACCTGTCGAACGTCATGTTCGTGACCACGGCCAATACGCTGAACATGCCCCAGCCCCTGCTGGACCGCATGGAGATCATCCGCGTCAGCGGCTACACCGAGGACGAGAAGGTCCAGATCGCCCTGCGGCACGTCCTGCCCAAGGTGACCGAGGAGAACGGCCTCAAGCCGGCGGACTTCGTCGTGCCGGAGGAGATGGTCCGCGACCTGATCCGCTACTACACCCGTGAAGCCGGCGTGCGCTCGCTGGAACGCGCCCTCGGCGGCCTGGCCCGCAAGGCGGTGCGGGAGATGGCGCGCGAGAAGACGCTGTCGATCACCATCGACGTCGAGAAGCTGGCCAAATACGCGGGCGTCCGGAAATACCGCTACGGCGAGACCGACGAGGAGGATCAGGTCGGCATCGTCACCGGCCTGGCCTGGACCGAGTTCGGCGGCGAGATCCTGACCATCGAGGCGATCAAGATGCCGGGCCGCGGCCGTATGACCGTGACCGGCAACCTCAAGGAG
>JAUYAG010000130.1 GCA_030693575.1 Brevundimonas sp.
TCAACATCGTCGGCCTCGCCGACAAGGCGGTGGCCGAGAGCCGGGAGCGGGTGCGCGGGGCCTTCGGCGGCATCGGCCTGGCCCTGCCGCCCAAGCGGATCATCGTCAATATGGCCCCGGCCGGCCTGCCCAAGGAGGGCAGCCATTTCGACCTGCCCATCGCCCTCGCCCTGCTGGCCTCGATGGGCGTGATTCCGCCGGACGTGCTGGCGGGCTGGGCGGCGGTGGGCGAACTGGGGCTGGACGGGCGGATCGCCCCGGTCGGCGGGACCCTGCCGGCGGCGGTGGCGGCCGACGCCATGGGGCTGGGTCTGATCTGTCCCGAGGCCAATGGGCCAGAGGCGGCCTGGGCCGGGGATGTGGCGGTTCTGGCCCCGCGCTCCCTGATCGGCCTGGTCAATCATTTCAAGGGCACCCAGGTGCTGCGACGGCCCGAGCCGGGGGCGATGCGGTCCGGTGATCGCGTGCCCGACCTGCGCGAGGTCAAGGGGCAGGAGAGCGCCAAACGGGCGCTGGAGATCGCGGCGGCGGGCGGGCACAACCTGCTTTTTGTCGGTCCTCCAGGGTCGGGCAAGTCGATGATGGCGGCGCGGCTGCCGGGCCTGTTGCCGCCGCTGACGCCCAAGGAGCTGCTCGAGACCTCCATGGTCTGGTCGGTGGCCGGGCTGATCGAGCGCGGGGCCCTGACCCGCGACCGGCCGTTCCGCAGCCCGCATCATTCGGCCTCGATGGCGGCCCTGACCGGCGGCGGCCTGCGCGCCAAGCCCGGCGAGGCCTCCCTCGCGCACAACGGAGTCCTGTTCCTGGATGAGCTGCCCGAATACAGCGCCCAGGCGCTGGATTCCCTGCGCGCGCCGCTGGAGACCGGCGAGATCGTGGTGGCGCGGGCCAACGCCCATGTCCGCTATCCGGCCCGGTTCCAGCTGGTCGCGGCCATGAACCCGTGCCGCTGCGGCCTTGGCGGCGGCGGCAAGGGGGCCTGCGGCAAGGCCCCGCGCTGCCAGCGCGACTATCAGAACCGCATCTCCGGCCCGATGTTCGATCGCATCGACCTGACGGTCGAGACGCCGCCGGTGACCGCCGCCGACATGGCCCTGCCGCCGCCTGCGGAGGGCACGGCCGAGGCCTCGGCGCGCGTGCTCGCGGCCCGCGCCCTGCAGGAGGACCGGCTGCGCGCCGCCGGGATCGACCCCGACACCGCGCACGACCAGGCCGTCAACGCCCGCGCCTCGGGCGAGACGCTGGACCGGTTCGCGACGCCGGACGACGCGGGTCGCGCCCTGCTGATGCGCGCAGGGCAGGCCGGCGGCCTGACCGCGCGGGGCTGGACCCGGACGCTGCGGCTGGCCCGCACCGTCGCCGATCTGGACGGCTGCGACGGGGTGCTTCGCCGCCATATCGCCGAGGCCCTGGTCTATCGGCGCTCGACCGTCGGGGCCCAGGGCGATTTCGAACGGCAGGCGGACCATCGGACCGACGCGCCGACGCCGGCCTGGTAGCGCCGCCCCTGCCGAATGCCCTGCGTCTTAACCGGGCCGATTGAACCGGTCTTAAGGGATTGTCGGGCAGGATGCCGATCCAGGAGATCGGTATGGCGCGGCGGGCGAAATCAGGTTTGGCGACGGAGGCCCCGGAACAGCAGTTCCTGCGCCTGATGAGCCACGAGATGCGCACGCCGCTCAACGGCGTCATCGGCATGCTGGGCCTGTTGTCGCGGACCCGGCTGGACGGCGCCCAGCGCGCCTATGCCGAGGCGGCGCGGTCGTCGGCCGAGCATCTGCTGGGCCTGGTCAACGATCTGCTCGACTACGCCCGGCTTGAGGCCGGAAAGCTGGAATTCGACCACGCGCCGGTCGACCTCGAGGCGCTGGTGCGCGGCGTCGCCGAGCTACTCAGCCCCCGGGCCCACGAAAAGGGGCTGGAGATCGCCTGGTCCGTGGCACCCGGCGCGGTGGACGTCATGGGCGACGAAGGCCGCCTGCGGCAGGTGCTGTTCAACCTGGCGGGCAATGCCGTCAAATTCACCGAGACCGGCGGCGTGTGCATCGCCGTAGAGCGGACCGGCGGCTCCGCAAAAGCGCCCCGGCTCGCCTTCATTATCGACGACACGGGCCCGGGCGTCCCCGCCGAGGCGCGGGCGCGGATCTTCGAGGAGTTCGGCCACGTCGATGCCTCGGACGCCAGTCGCTTCGGCGGCGCGGGCCTGGGTCTGGCCGTGGTTTCGAAACTGGCCGCCGCCATGCAGGGTGTGGTGAGCGTCGGCGACCGTCCGGACGGCCCGGGCGCCCGCTTCCGCTTCGAGGCGATCTTCGAGGCGGCGACGGGAGTTCCCGAACGCGGTGCCCCCCTGACGGGTCACGCCGTTTCGGTGGTCAGCCCCGACCCCTTCGTCCGTGTCGCCGCCACGGCCCAGATCGTCGCCTCGGGCGGGACGGTGCGCGAGGATGCCGGCGTCGTCCTGATTGACCATGCCGCCCGCGACGCGGGCCACGGCCTTGTCCGACGGCCCGCCGACGGCCGCGCCATTGTCCTGCTGAAGCCCGCCGAGCGTGATCTGATTGCGCGATATCGCGGTGCCGGTTTCCACGGCTATCTGATCAAGCCCCTGCGCCGCGCCTCCCTGGCCGAGCGCGTGCTGGCGGCATCGGGCACCGGCGATCCGCACCAGCCCGGCCTGCCGCCCCCGCCACCGCCCGAGGACGACCGGGTCGCCCCGACGCGCTTCTCGGGCACACGGGTCCTGCTGGTCGAGGACAATCCGGTCGGTGCCCTGCTCGCCGCCACCCTGCTGCGCCGCGAGGGCTGCGCCGTCGAGACGGCCGCCAGTGGCCATGAGGCGGTCGATGCGATGAAGCGCGCCCGCTATGATCTGGTCTTCATGGATATGCGGATGCCGGGGATGGACGGGCCCAGCGCCGCCCGCGCCATCCGCGCCGCCGGCGACCGCACGCCCATCGTCGCCCTGACCGCCAACGCCTTCGCCGAGGACCGCAAGGCCTGTCTGGAAGCGGGCATGGACGACCATCTGGTCAAGCCGCTGGAGCTCGATTCTCTCCGCGCCGCACTCGCCCGCTGGACGAACCGCACGGACCGCGCCAAGGTCGCCGCCGGATAGGGACGCGGGGGCGTCGCCTGCGAGGGACGCCACAGATGACCGAGAAACCTGCGGAGGCGGCGCCGGCTGTCGCAGCGTCTGATATCGCTCCGAAGGGCTTGGGCGTGATCAAGGTCGCCTTTCGCGATCGACGCACGCTGGCGATGCTGCTTCTCGGGTTCTCGGCCGGCCTGCCCTTCACGATGCTGATCGGCACCCTGAACGCCTGGCTGAGCGATGCCGGGGTCGCGATCTCGACCATCGGCATCCTGTCGTGGATCGGGCTGTTCGGAGCGTTCAAATTCCTCTGGTCGCCGCTCGTCGGCATCATTCCGCCGTTCATCGGTCGTCGTCTGGGCCGGCGGCGAAGCTGGATGATCGGCTGTCAGCTGGTCATCGGGGGCGCCCTGATCGTCATTGCCGTATCGAGCCCTGAGGGCGGCACGCTGGGCCTGCTCGCCGGTGCCGCGGCTCTTGGGGCGTTCGCGTCGGCGACGCAGGACATTGTCATTGACACATGGCGGATCGAGGTGGCGGGGCCGGGCGCGCCCATCGATCTGATGTCGACCGTCTACCAGTTCGGCTTCCGAACCGCGGCGCTGGTGGGCGGCGCAGGCGCGCTCTTGCTGGCCGATGTCGCCGGTTGGCCCGCGACCTTCGCAGTCGGCGGCCTGCTGATGGGGCTGGGCCTACTTGGCGCGGCCATCGCGCCGGAGCCCGTCGGCGCGCCGCCGCAGGCGATCGCCAAGGAGCGTCTTGGCTCGCCGCGGCTGAGGCTGTTCGCTCTTGTGGCGACGCTCGCGGCGTGGGTCTGGGCGGCCTTCATGTTGATCAACTTCATGGTCACGGCGCTGACCACCACCCCCGCCCCGAGCGCGGGCGAATTCACCGGGACTTGGGGGCCATGGATCATCGCCGCCGCCGTGTTACTGCCCTGCGCACTCGCCGGCTTTGTGGTCTGGCGGGGCCGGGTCGCTGTCCCGGCGGCGGGCGACCGTCCGATCCTGACCATGCTGTATGACGCGATCATCGCACCCCTCGTCGAGCTGATGGGCAGGCTGGGTTGGGGTGCCCTGATCGTCCTGGGACTGATCCTCACGTACCGGATCACCGACGGGGTGTGGGGGCCGTTCGCCTTCCCCTTCTACATGGGCGCCGAAGGCGGCGCGCTGGGGCACACCAAGACCGAGGTGGCGCTCGCGTCGAAGACGTTCGGGGTGATCATGACGATCATCGGCATCGGGCTCGGGGGCTGGGCCCTGCTGGTTATCGGGCGGATGGCGTCGCTGCTGATCGGCGCCGTCCTTGCGGCCGCGACCAATCTGCTGTTCGCCGACCTCGCCATGGGCGCACCGTTGATCGGCGGCTTCATGAGCGCGACCGGCCTGTACGGACTGTTCGGCGCGTTCGGGCTTGGCGAGCCGATGGCGCGGCTGATGCTGGCCATCGCCGGCGAGAACATCGCCGGCGGCTTCGCCGGCGCGGCCTTCGTCGCCTATCTGTCGGCGCTGTCCAGCAAGATGTTCGGCGCGGTCCAGTTCGCCGTCTTCACCTCCCTGGCCCTGCTGATCGGCACCTTCGGGCGCGGGGCGTTGGGCGAGATGATTGAGAAACAGGGGTTCGCCCCCGTGTTCATCTTCGCGGCCGCGCTGGGCGGGATCACGGTGGTGTTCTGCATCCTCGAGTGGATGCGGCTGGCGGCCGAGAAGCGAAAGCTCGCCGCCGCCTGACCTATTCCTCCCCGATCGCCCCCTCGTCATAGGCGGCGAAGGTGGCGGCGGTGATGATCTCCGAGACCGAGGCGCCGAGGCTGACGATCTGGACGGACTTCTCCAGCCCGACCAGCAGGGGTCCGATCACCCGCGCCCCGCCCAGCGACTGGACCAGCCGCGTCGAGATCGAGGCCGAATGGATGGCCGGCATGACCAGAACATTGGCGTGGCCGGTCAGGCGCATGAAGGGATAGGCACCCCGGGCATCGGGATCGAGCGCCAGTTCGGGCGGCATCTCGCCCTCGTATTCGAAATCGACGCCGCGCTGGTCGAGGATCCGGATGGCCTCGCGCACCTTCTCGCCCCGGTCGCCCGGAGGGTTGCCGAAGGTGGAGTAGGACAGGAAGGCGACGCGCGGGGTCTTGCCCAGTTTGCGGACCGTCTCGGCGGCCTGGATGGCGATCTCGGCCAGTTCCTCGGCATTGGGCAGCTCGTGGATCGAGGTGTCGGCGACGAACAGGGTGCGGCCCTTGGCCAGCAGGATCGACATGCCGATCATGCGGTCCTTGACGTCGAGGACGCGGCGGACCTCTTTCAGCACCATGTTGAAATTGCGCGTCACGCCGGTGACCATGGCGTCGGCCTGGCCGAGGGCGACCATGGCGGCGCCGAAATAGTTGCGGTCCTGATTGATCATCCGCTGCACGTCGCGGCGCAGATAGCCGCGGCGCTGCAGGCGGGCGTAGAGCCAGTCGGTGTATTCGACGTTGTGCTCGCTGACCCGGGCGTTGACGATCTCGATGCCCATCTCGTCGAAGTTGAGACCGGCCTCGGCGGCGTTCTGGCGGATCAGATCCTCGCGGCCCAGCAGGACGGGCGTGCCCAGTTCGGCCTGTTTGAAGCCCCAGGCGGCGCGGATGACGGCGGTCTCCTCACCCTCGGCGAACACCACCCGCTTGTTGGGGGCGGCGCGCACGGCACCGGAGATGTTTTGCATCAGGGCGGCGGACGGATCGAGCCGCGAGCGCAGCTCGGTCCGGTAGGCGTCCATGTCCTCGATCGGCTTGCGCGCCACACCCGAGTCCATCGCCGCCTGGGCGACGAAGGGCGGGATGTACCAGATCAGGCGCGGGTCGAACGGCGA
>JAUYAG010000132.1 GCA_030693575.1 Brevundimonas sp.
TCCTCTGGTCAGCTGGAGCTCTGGGCGGGCGAGGCGCTGGCCACGACCGACTTCCGGTCCCTGGCCGCGGCGTTCAGCCTGACCGAAGACGGCCAGGCGCAGTTCGCGCCCTCGCTTTCCGTGGCGCCCCCTGCGGCCAACGTTTGGGTCGCGCTACGCAACGACGGCCAGCTGGCCCTGCTCGATGAGGCCGGGGGCGAGGTGTGGCGGTCCGGCGACGCGACCGGTCAGGAGGCGGGCCAATGAACCGTCGCACCCTGAAGACCTGGTTGTTCGCCGCCACCTCCGGCGTCGCCTTGGCGGCCGGCGCGGCCCAGGCCCAGACCGCTCCGCTGCCCCCGGAACACTACACTTTGGATCCGCAGGGCGTTGATCTTGTCAGTGGTGACTTTCCTCTGGCCGTCGAGGAAGTCTCCATCGGGCAGCCCGGCAATGGCTTGAGCTATGGGCGCGTTCTGCTCGGCAATCAGTGGCGGGACGTCACGGTAGGCGGAATAAACTGCTCGGGCACCTCATGCACTGTCGCTGTCGATGGCAGCAGCGAGGTGTTTGACCAAACCTCCCCCGGGGTTTGGATCTCGACACGAGACACTGGTTCGACGCTGGTGTTCTCTGGAGGCGTCTACACCTACACCCGTGCTGGCGGGACGGTTTGGCGAATATCCACTCCCGGCGTGGACCGGTACGGATTTGAGCTGGGCGTTTCCCAAAAGACGGAGCCCAACGGACTTAAGACCGAGTACACCTATACGACGGCGGGGTACTGCGCCGAATATGATCCTGAGAACAACTGTGGGTCTTGGCAAACAGTCTCCAAGATCCGGTCGTACCAGAACAACACCGGGCATCAGATCCACTACGAATATGCCAATGAAATCGACCCCGCAGACGGTGGCTATTATCTCGTGACCAAGGTCACGGGGATCAATGGAGCCGTGGACTACTGCTACGCCGGAGCGACCTCCTGCACTGGCCTTACGCAAGTATGGCCGAGCGTTACCTATGCCACGACCGCGACCGGCGGGGGTTTCATTGACACGGTGACGGACCAAGGTGGAAGAGTCACCCAATATGAGTTTCTCTCGGGCGGCGCGCCACCCCGCCTTGTGTCCGTAACCCTTCCGGGCATGTCGACGCCTCAGGTCCAATTGACGTGGGATCTCGGACTGTATCAACACAAGGTCAGTCAGGTGGTCGGGCCGACGGGGCAGTGGGACTACACGTTCGTTGATAGCGGCACGACACGCACCACGAACGTCTCTGGCCCCCTCAGTCAGGGGCTGACCGTGGTTACCGATCTGACGGTTGGTCAGCCCAGCTCAGCCACGCTGGTTACGTCCGTTTCGCCGGCGGCCAGCCAGACATGGAGCTGGACCTACAATGCGGGCGGGCGGGTTGCTACAGCGACGGGGCCCGAGGGCGAGACCTCCAGCTATGTCTATGATGGACGGGGCAATATCACGCAGGTGACCCACGCGCCCAAGACGGGCGGAACCGAGGCCGCCCTGGTCACCAGCGCCACCTATCCGTCGTCCTGCACCAATCCGGTGACCTGCAACCTGCCGCTGACCACCACGGACGCGGCGGGCAATGTCACCGACTACACTTGGGACAGCGCCCATGGCGGCCCACTGACGATCACCGCGCCGGCGCCGACGAGCGGCGCAGATCGCCCCCAGACTCGGATGAGCTATGGATCATTCCATGCCTATGTGAAGACCGGCTCCGGGAGCATTGCTCCGTGGTCGACCCCGGTGATCCTTCCGACCGTAGCCTCGGCGTGCGCGACCGGGACCAGCTGCATCGGTACCGCCAATGAAGTCCGAACCACGGTCGGCTATGGTTCGACCGGTGTGGCCAACAACCTTCTGCCGGCCAGCATCAGCCGAGGGTCCGGTGCCAACCCGTCCATGGCGGTCACGGCCATGACCTATACGCCGGAGGGCGATATCGCGACGGTGGACGGCCCGCTGCCGGGCTCAGCCGACACGACGGCGTACCGCTATGACGGCTTGCGTCGGGTGATCGGCGTGGTCGGTCCGGACCCGGACGGCGGCGGCGCGGGACTGAACCGCGCCCAGCGGCTGACCTACAATGGCTGGAGCCAGGTAACTCTCAGCGAGACGGGCACGACCCCCGGCTATACGGACACGAACTGGGCGAGCTTCAATCCGCTGGTGCGCAGCGCCACAATCTATGACGCCCTGGGCCGTCCGCTGGTGATCAGCCAGCAGTCGGGGGCGGGGACTACGGTGGGGGTGCAGCAGATCTCCTACGACGCCGCTGGCCGGCCCGACTGTACGGCCGTGCGCATGAATCCGTCGGCCTGGGGCTCCCTGCCGACCTCGGCCTGCACGGCGACGACAGCGGGAAGCGACGGGCCCGACCGGATCCGCCGGATGACCTACGACGCCGCTGGCCGTCCCCTGTCAGCAACCTCGGCCTATGGTCTGAGCGGCGTCGCCGCCACCACCAGCGTGACCTATGACGCGAATGGCCGGGTCGCTTCGCTGACCGATGGCGCCGGCAACGTCTCGATCCAGCAATACGACGGGTTCAACCGCCCTTCCGTGCTGCGCTACCCGAACCCGACCGGAGGCGGAACCTCGACCACCGACTATGAACAGGTCACCTACGACGCCTATGGACGGATGGCCTCCCACCGCGGTCGGGCGGCCCAGACCACGACTCTGACCGTGGACAACTTGGGTCGTGTCACGAACGTGGACGCACCTTCCGGCACGATGGATCTCGCCTATACATACGACAATCTGGGTCGGGTCCTGACGACGGCCGGTGGCGGCCAGACACTGAACAATGTCTGGGACGCGCTCTCGCGGCTCACGTCCGAGACCGGTCTGCTGGGGGCAATGAGCTACCAGTACGACGCGCGCGGCGGCATGACCCGGATCACCTGGCCGGACACCTTCTACGCCCAGTACGACCGGGATGTGTCTGGCGCGGTGACGGCGATTCGCGAGAACGGGGCCTCCTCCGGATCGGGTGTGCTTGCGGTTTATGCCTACAACAATCTGGGCCAGCCAACCGGGATCACAAGAGGCGACGGGACGACTACGGCATACGCCTATGATGCCGCCGGGCGGATGACGAGCCTCGACCATAACATGGCGGGGTCCGGGTCCGACGTCACCTTCGGCTATACGTGGAACCCGGCGGGACAGATCGCGGCCCGCAGCGTGTCGAACGCGGCCTACGTCTATGCGCCCAACACGGGCTCGACGAGCTATGTAAACAACAGTCTGAACCAGGTGACCTCGGCCGGCGGAACGTCCGTCACCTATGATGCGAATCAGAACACCGCGAGCGCCTTGGGGAGCAGCTACGGCTATGACGGAGCCAACCGGCTGACGTCCGCAACGATCGGGGGAACGGGCTATACCTTCGGCTACGACCCCGCCGGGCGACTTTACTCCGGCGGCGGATATTTCCAGTACGCTGGCCTCCAACTGGTCGGCGAGTATAACGGCTCTGGCGTGCTGCAAACGCGCCATGTGCCGGGACCGGGCCTCGATCAGCCGGTGGCGACTTGGTTCGGAAGCGCGCGGATCCAGCAGATTGCTGACGAGCGCGGGTCGGTTGTGGGCACGGCGGACGCCAGCGGGTCGGTGAACATCAACCGCTACGACGAATATGGCGTGCCCAGCGCCGGGAACCGCTTCCAGTACACAGGCCAGGCCTGGATGGCGCCCGGGATCTACAACTACCGCGCCCGGGCCTATGCGCCCCAGCTGGGACGGTTCCTGCAGACAGATCCGATCGGGTACGCGGCGGGGCCGAACGTGTACGGGTATGTGAGGGGAGATCCAGTAAATCGGGTGGATCCATTTGGCCTTCAGGATTCGCTAGCCGATGTCACCGTTCAAGGCGAGAGATGCCCTGAGGGGACGCGGCGGGAGCAGGTTTTTGGCACCAATTATTGCTTAAGGAACAACACAACACCGCCGACTAATATCAATTGGGGACCAGCCCCTCAGCCAAGCGGGGACAATAGGGGGGACAATACGGGGGACAATAGTGGGAGCAGATCTGGTGAATCCGAAGAGCCGACAGAATGGGCTTGCGGAATCGGCCTTCCGAATGGCCAGATTTGTGGTCGAGTGACTTATTCGTTTCTATGTTCTGGCGCCAAGCAACGTTTGGCAGCAATCGCGGCCTTAACTGCAGCTGATGTTTCAGCTAACGGGGTGGATACTGCCTTGCGGCGGTGGGGTAATAGTGCGGCTGCGAGGTTTTTGGCTATTGAAACTATGGCGAATAACATTGATGTGATGATGTATTGTCGCTAGGGGTCGAGAGGAAAATGGTTCGTGGAAATAATATTGAGAGCGATTTTTTTGGTACTTGCCGTCGTTTGTTTACTGATGGTTTTCGGCTTTGTAAGTGACGACCTAGTAGTTTTTTTCTTTCCCGCGCTGTTGATTGTGGTTCTTGGAAATCATCTTCTTGGTAAGAAAAAGTAAACGCCACCGACATGGCGTGACCGGGGTTAAAAGCAAACGAGCCGATTGGCCCATCGGCGGGGCGACTCCAGTTTGTCCCGCGAGAGTCTGCCGGTCGGGAGACTTGGCGAGCGATCGTGCCGCCGCCCTAAATTTACCGGTAAGGAGTTGAGGGATGCTCATGGAAAAGTTGAAGAGCTCGCTCTGCGGAGCCGTCTTGTCGGCTTGGGTTACCGCGCAATCCGGGGCGGCTAATGCCCAGATCGGCTTGGCCGACCCCAGAGGTTCGGGCCCCATCGTCTCAGCCGTCCAGTGGCTCCAGGGCACCCTGCTCGGCACCGTCGCGACCGTCCTCGCCGTGATCGCCGTCGCCTGCGTGGGTCTGCTGATGCTGACCGGCCGCATCGACTGGCGGCGTGGGTCGGTGGTCATCCTGGGTTGTTTTATCCTGTTCGGCGCGGTGAGCATCGTCGCCGGCATTCGGTCTTCTGCAGCGTTCACGGGCTAGCCCGTGGATGATCTGGAACGCGCTCCGCTCTTCACCGCCCTGACCCGCCCCCAGATGTTCGCGGGGGTCACGTTTAACTACTTCGTGATCAACGCCGTGATCGCCGCGGAACTGTTTCTGATCTTCCGCTCGGTCTGGGTGCTGCCGGTTGCCCTGGTCATTCACGGCGTCGGCGTGCTGCTGTGCCTGCGTGAGCCGCGGGTGATCGATCTCTGGCTGGTGCGGATCGGCCAATGTCCCCGCGTACGCAACCACAACATCTGGCGATGCAACTCCTACCGTCCCTGAGCCAGGGGGCTCATACGGTGAAGCGGGAGCAGGCGGCGGGCGTCCATCTGCCCTACGCGCGGCACGTCAACGACTGCGCGCTCGAGACGCGGGACGGCTTGCTGTTGCAGAGGTACCACTGCTTGACGGTATAGTAGGCCCGACCCCCAGCGAGGCATTGGCTGGGGTCAGAATCCACTCCTCAACGCAATCTCCGAGACACTGCGCCGGCCGGCCGTGCGAGAGAGCTGAACGAAGACGTCTATGGTCGATCGGATGTAGTGGATTACGTCTTCGCGTCGAAGCGTCGTCCCGCCCTGCAGGACAAGCAGTGCGATCTGCTCGATCGCCCGTTCGGGGCTGTCTGCGTGCACGGTCGTCATCGATCCCGGATGGCCCGTGTTTACCGCGCGCAGGAATGTGTAGGCCTCAGCGCCGCGCAGTTCTCCCAGGATGACCCGGTCCGGCCGCATCCGCAGCGAGGCGTTCAACAGATCCTCGGCTGTCACCAGCGCCTCGCCAAGGGCGCTGCGGGGGGCGATCAGGCCGATAGCATTGGGATGATGCAGGTGAAGTTCGGGGGTGTCCTCGATGAAGATCAGCCGTTCCTCCTGCGGAACCTCCCGGATCAGCGCGTTGAGGAAGGTGGTCTTGCCGGTTGAGGTGCCTCCCGAGATCAGGATGTTTCGCCGGCCCCTCACCGCCGCGCCGAGCAGGCCGGCGACGTCGCCCGCCTGAAGCCTGTCCCGCAAGTCAGCTTCCAGTCCGGTCTCTGGCCGTACCCCGCCCAGATGTGCCGCCTCAAAGGCGCCGGAGGCGACATAGTCCTCCAGCCCGAGGTCGGAGGAGACATGCTTCCGGATCGCGAGGACGATGCCGCCGCGCGTGGCCGGAGGGATGACGATCTGCACCCGCTCGCCGCCCGGAAGCGCCGCCGACAGGATCGGATGTTCGCGACTGATGCCTTGGTGGGCGTAAGCCGCGATCTGACGCGCCAGACGGGTCAGGGCGGTCTCATCCAGGCCCGCCATCCCGTGACGCTCGATTCCGCCGCCGAGGCTCTCTACCCAGACCTCTTCCGGCGCATTGACATAGATGTCGGTGACATCGGCGCGAGCGAGGATGTCTGCGAACGGTGCGAGGTAGCTCCGCAGATAGACCTGCCCCGCCGGAAGGACGTCAGTCATCGCTGGCTTCGCCCGACGAGAATTCCAGGTCGCGCGCCACGAACACCCCCACCCGCGTCCCGGCATCCACATGGAGCGTCGGTTGCCCGCGAGATCCGGTCGCCACGTTGGGGGCGCTCACCGCCCCGGTTGAGGCGACGATCACAGGGGCCTCTCCCCCGATGCTTCGGGTGGCCAGGGCGGTTCCGATATTCAGGGTCGATTGCAGAAGCGAAGCGCCGAACCGCTCCAGAAAGTGATTGTCCACACGGCCCTGAATGCCGGCCCGTCCCTGCATATCCGCCGCCGGCGAGGCAATGGCGACAGAGACGCCATCAGGCCTGACCAGCCGGGTCCACTGCACGAGGGCGCGATTTTGCCCGGCCGCCATGTCCGATTGATACTCGCCGAACAGCCGGCTGCCTCGGGGGATGAGGACCTGACGACCGTCGAACCCGGTGATGTCGCGAGACACGATCGCCCGGACATGGCCCGGTCGCGTCGAGTCCAGCGCGGTCTCCAGCACTGCGGGGATGAGCGTACCCTGGGGCACGGTCATCGCCCGACGGCTCAATCGGCTCGTGCGAACAGCACTCGGCTCCCCTGCCGCGGCGCCATTGGCCCCGCTCTCCGCCCGCGACGCCGTCGTATCGATCACCAGGACTGGACCATTTCCGCCGCTCTGGACCGGGATCGGTTGGGGGGACGGAGCCGCGAAGGCGGGCGCGGGATAGTTGGGGAGAGCGGGCTGGGCCGGGACCGGCGATGGCGCAAACTGCGGAGGCGCCGGTGGGGGGGACGGCGTCGCGACCAAGGCCTCGGGTGGTGGCGGAGCTGGCGGCGGAGGCGGCTCCGCCGGCAGGTAGAGCGGCGGCAGCGGCGGCGGCATATTCACCCGATCGACCATCCTCGCCTGGGTCGTTGGCGCGGTCAGGGCGCGCCGCTGACCGTCAAGGACGGCGAACAGCAAGACGCCCCCCAAGACGACGACGCCTGCAAGCAACCATGCCGGTGCCTGACCACGATGCCGGGCGACAACGGGGCGGATATCCGCTTCGGTCGCGCCTGAAGGGCGAGCATTCCGGGCGGCCTCGGTCATTCACGGGGCCTGGTGCGGTTGCGGGTGGCCCGGGCGGTCTGCCGATCCAGTCGGAACAGGAGGGTGCGATGAACCGCGTCGATCACATACCGTCTGTCGCGCACATAGCCGTCCACGAGAATTTCGTCGCCGCGGTCATCGATGGCGAAGACGGCGGGGATCGCTTGTTGATCCCCCCATTCGATAGAGGTGCGCACGCCGTCATCACTGATCGCCACCGGCCTCACCCCCCGGGCGCCGCTCAGGCGGTATCGCCCTGCGGAGGTTTGGGCGGCGGGCTCGGGCGCTGTCGCGGTCGATGCGCGGGCATGCAGGAAGCGCACGGTGAAGGGCGTGTCGCTGCCGGGGCTGTGAGCCGACGAGAGTTCGAAATTATAGACCCTCGCGTCGGTGATCACCGTCATATTGGTGGCGCCGTTCGCCCGCAGAGGTTTGAGGAAGAGGGCGTCGCCTCGTCCGTTGAGCGTCACCTGCCAGCCGTCGCTATCGCCGATTCCGACCGTCTCCACCCGCTCCTCGGGATCGAAGAGGAGGGTCGACTGGTAACCCGTCGCGACCCTCAGCCGAAAAACCTGGCCGGCGTCATATTCGATGGTCCGAAGCCGGGGATCGGCCGCGGTTGTCGGGGGCGGCGTCTGGGCCATCGCCGGAGCCGCCAGCAGGAGAGCAAGCAGGATGAGGCGCTTCACGGCGCTTCACCTGGCGCTGGTCCTGCCTGGACGTTCTCGGCTTCGAGCGGTTCCGCCCCATACGGGTCGGGCGAGACCGAGAGTTCGGCTGCCGGGAGGGCTTCCGGATCGCGGCGGTAGTCAACCACCTGGAAGCCTAACGGATTGAGGAAGCGGTCTTCGGCGGACATCGGCTCGCCCGAGAAGCGATACTCGACGATCGCGACCCACGGCTGCGCCGGCTGGTGTTGGCCGCCCTGGTCCCGCCGGACGGTTTCGAACCGCACAAGCGCGGACTGCGGGTCCAGCCGCGACACGCTCTTGACCCGGGTTTCGACAACAGAGGTTCTCGGATAGAGCGAAAGCGGCCCCTCCAGGTTCGAGACCTGCATGAGACCCAGATAGTCGCTGCGCGCCTGCTCGGCCGACCACAGCCCGACCTTTTGATAGTTCGCCTGCAAGATGGCGATATCGAAGCTCTCACGCGCGATGACATACTGAACGAGCATTGACTGGACCAGGGCCCGGTCCGGCGTAATCTGAGCGGGATCGAGAGGTTGGAGCGCCTGAACGAAGCCGGTGGTGCGATCCACCATCAGCGTATAGGGCACCGTCGTCTTGAGCGGCATGAGCACGATCAGGGCGACCGCTTCGGCAACGGCTACCACGACCGCAGCGGCGGCAATGAACCAGGCGATCCGGCGCGAGCTTCTCAGAGCATCGATCTGGTCGGTGGCCCAGCTTCCGGCCTCTCGATAGTAGGCGTTCAGTGCTTCCCGGGTTTGTTTCTTCATGAGCGGCGGTCCCGAAGAGCGGCCCCGAGGGATTTCCGCGGCTTGGTCCGGCGCAAGGTTTGGCCCAAGGCCGGAATGGTGAAGGCGTCTGGGGCGGTGGGCACGCCGGCCCGTCCGGATCCAGCAGCCTCAGCCGATCGATATGTCGGTTGAGCCTGATAGGCCTGCTCCCGGCGCTGAGAAGCGAATAACGCTTCAGCGACTGCGCGGGCGCGGGGCGCAGGACGGTCCGCCTCGGTCCGTTGGGAAGACGCCAGGATCGGCTCGGAAGCCGGCAGCGGCGCTATCGCGGCCGCCGGTCGCCAGCCGAACGAAAAGTCCACCGCGAAAGCCAGGCGCAGGATCACCGCGAAGGATCCCGCCAGGGCGAGGGCGAAGCCGAGGCAGAGGATCAGCAGTTCGACCGGCGCCGCCGCCGTGACCATCTTGCTCTCGCGCAAGCTGATCACTTGGGCGAGCCACGGCTCGAGGAGCGCCAGTTCGACGCCGAGCAGAAGAGTTGCGGCGGTCGAGGCCAACAGGGCGAAGACCAGCGCCCGCGCCCAGCCCGCGACAAGCCCCCGCGTCAGTCCGAACAACAGCAGACCGGCGAACAGCGGGGCCAGGGCCAGGAGGATGCCCGCCGTCAGCCTCACGACGACGAACGCCGCCACGGTGCTCGAAAGGAAGACGACCCGCGCCGTGCCGAAGGCCGGATCGTCGGCGATTGGCGTTCGCTCGGGCGGTTCTCCCGGCGCATTTCTGCCGGGAGGCGACAGGGCGGTGACGTCGTTCCGTCCGGTTCCCCGGTTGATCAGGCGGCTGATGGAGACGTCGGCGGCCTGCAGACGTCCGATCAGGTCGCCTTCAGCGCCAGGCAGGTCGGCGGAGCCCCCGAGAATAGCGCTCAGCTGCGCCGGCCCTTCCACGATGAGGTCGTAAGCGACCGTCCGATAGGCCGGCCAGCTGGTCGCGATCACCAGCACCACGCCGATCTTGGCGACCGCCATCACCCCGTCCCGCAGGGTCGGCGCTTCGCCGAGCATCATGCGCAGGCCGAACAGGGCGACGAAGATTGTCAGCAAGGCCGTCAACGCGAGCGCCAGCGGCGAGCCCGGATCGGCCAGGGCCTGATACCCCGCTGCGCCGATCGTCTGCCCCTGACAGTCGATGTGCCGTAGCAGGGCCGACAGGAAGGCGTCGCCGGTGGACAGGGCCGGACAGGTCGTCATGACGCGCCCTCCAGCAAGGGGGCCATCCAGTCCGCCGGATCGTCGCCCACCGAGGCGCGGATCTCGTCGAGCAACCGGACAGTTCGCTCCCGGCCGGACAGGATGGTCAGGACATCGTCCTCGCCCGACAGGTCCAGACGGGCGACCACGCTCTCCCCGCCCCGCTTGATGAGAAAACAGTGCGCGCTGTCCGGCAAGGTCCGGATCAAATCGAACTCATGAGTCGTCAGGCCGAAGCCCTCGACATAGTCCTCGGCCCGCGCCTTGGCGTTGACCATGAAGATCTGGGTCGCAGCCTGTTCGATGATCGCACTGGCGATGCGGCTCTCCAGGGCGTCCTGCGCGCTCTGGGTCGCGAAACCGACGATCCCGTTGCGCTTGCGGATGGTCTTTTCCCAGTCCTTGATCCGGCGAACAAAGACGTCGTCATCCAGCGCCTTCCAGCCTTCATCGACCACGATGATCGCCGGGGAGCCGTCCAGTCGCTCCTCCACACGATGGAAGAGATACATCATCGCCGGGGTGCGGACGGCGGGATCGTCGAGCAGCACCGTCATATCGAAGCCGACGGTCTGCACCGACAGATCGGTCAGGTCTTCGGGGTTGTCGAACAGCCAGGCCCGTTCGCCCTCCCCCCACCACGGGCGCAGCCGCGACCAGAGATCCTCGGCGTGGGGACGCTGATCTCCGCGGAACAGTTCGACCAGATGCCGCAGGCGTCGATGCTGGACCGGCTGGTCGAAATTGGCGCTGATCGCATCCCGGATCCGCGCCAGATCGTTGACGTCGGCCCCGCCGGAAAGGTGGCTCAGCCAGTCGACCAGGAAGCCGCGATTGGTCGGGGTGTCATCGAGTTGAAGCGGGTTGAGACCTGAAGCCTCGCCGGGACGAAGCCGGTCGTAGCGGCCGCCGATGGCGCGAATGAACAGCTCCGCGCCGCGATCCTTGTCAAAGAAGATGATGCGGGGGTTCAGCTTCCGGGCCTGGGCGAGCAGGAAGTTGAGGACCACGGTCTTGCCCGAGCCGGACGGGCCGATAATCGTGAAATTGCCGAGGTCGCCCTGGTGGAAGTTGAAGAAATACGGCCCGGCGGCCGTGGTCTCCAGCAGTGTGATCGCGTCGCCCCAGTGGGACCCCGTCGCCGCTCCCTGCGGAAAGTTATGGGCGCTCGCAAGACCGGCGAAATTGTTCGTCGAGACCAGTCCGCGGCGGGCGATGTATTTGAAGTTCGCCGGAAACTGGGCCCAGAAAGCCGGCTCCAGCGCGATGTCCTCGCGGACGGCGACGATGCCCATGTCCGCAAGACTGGCTGTCACTTCCGCCACCGCCGCGTCGACGGTGCCGGGCGTTTCGCCGCGCACCGCGATCGTCATATGATGCTCGCCATATCCGGCCCGGCCGGCGGCGACATCGTCCTTGGCCTGGGCCAGCTCGCCGCGGAGGGAGAGCGCCTCATCCTCCGCCGACCGCATGCGGCGCAAAGCGAGGTTCATGCGCTCCAGCGCGGCCTGCCGCTCCACAAAGGCGAACGACTGGGTGACGGTCAGTTCGAACGGCAGACGCAGCAGTTCGTCGAACATGCCCGGAGCGCTCCAGGCCGGATAGTCCTTGATCGAGACCAGCCCGAGGAAGCTGCGTGGCAGGTGTCCAACCGCCGAGAGCTCCACCGCCTCCTGGCCGAAACTGACCCGGCGATACGGCAGGTAGGATCCCAGATCCTGATGCGGCAGCAGAACCGGGCGCTGCTCGCCGTTGTAGAGTTCTGACAGGAACTCCAGCGGTTCGGAGCAGACGCCGTTGGGCGTCTCGCAGACCTGGAGCAGGCGGGGCGCATAGTCGCCGAGGGCCGCGATCAGGGCGTCCCGGCCCGCGTCCAGCTGGGAGAGCTCATATGCCTGCTCGGCGCCGGCCTCCTCGCCGGCGCGGGCGAACCAGTTGCGGACCTGATCGGCGACGCCGATCCGGCCCTGAAGCGGCCGACGGATTAGCGTCAGATAGAGGTCGTTGACAAACAGCGCCTTGGCGGCGAGCCGGTCGGCCCAACGATCCGCGAGCGTCTGCGAAAAGGCGTCCGGATACTCGGCCTGAAGATCGATCTCCGCCCGCCGCCTGACCACGTGGTGATAGAGGGCGAAGCGCGACGAGCCGATGGCGCGCAGCATCGCGTCCCGCAAGGTCTTGCGATAGTTGAGCTCGCCCGTGTCGGCGGTTTCGAACAGCAGTCCGCGCAGACGGATCGTCTGCAGCAACAGGCCGTCCCGCGTCTCCAGCGTGCAGTCGTTCACGTGCCGCGCATAGGGCAGATGGACGCCCGCCGCCTGCTCGCGTTTGACCGTGGAAGCCCCCTGGCTCAGGGACGGTAGGAGTTGCATCGCCAGATGTTGTGATTGCGCACGCGCGGGCACTGGCCGATCCGCACCAGCCAGAGGTCGATCACCCGCGGCTCACGCAGGCACAGCAGCACGCCGACGCCGTGCATGATCAGGGCGACCGGCAGCACCCAGACCGAGCGGAAGATCAGAAACAGTTCCGCGGCGATCACGGCGTTGATGACGAAGTAGTTGTAGGTGACGCCCGCGAACATCTGCGGCCGGGTCAGGGCGGTGAAGAGAGGGGTCCGTTCCAGCTGCTCCAAGAGGTCAGCCCGTGAACGCTGCGGTCGACCGGATGCCGGCGACGATGCTCACCGCGCCGAACAGGATGAAACACCCCAGGATGACGACCGAGCCACGTCGCCAGTCGATCCGGCCGGTCAGCATCAGCAGACCCACGCAGGCGACCGCGATCACGGCGAGGACGGTCGCGACGGTGCCGAGCAGGGTGCCCTGGAGCCACTGGACGGCGGACACGATGGGGCCGGAGCCACTCGGGTCAGCCAAGCTGACGCGCGCATTGGCTACGGCCGGCTGCGCCGCACACAATAGCGTCGGGACGATTCCGTAAAGCGCCCTTTTAGCTTTTTCCACGTCAACCCCATAAGAACTATCCACGCCACCCAAAGGTGGATATCGCGTGCCAAGAGCCCAATATTCGCGTTTTTCGGCTCTACAAATCGGCCGCGCGCAAGCTATCTGAAATCGTCAGCCGATCGCGCCGTCCTGAAATTAGCAATCGCACAAATTACCTAAATTGGATCACTCTCGACCCTCTGTATACGAGTCTATATATTTGGACAGATCACCACATACAGCAGCAAGGTACGCGTCGCTGCTTGGTCCCGAATTATATACCCATATCGAATACTGCTCTCTTTCAAATGAATTCTGGCCTACGATTTCATATCGCTCTCCTCTTAAACTAAATACGATCGTTGGAATTACAGGGTATCGCGCCTCATCATATCTCAGCCCATTTGAGACAGCGTATTGCCGCATAAAAGAACTCATATCGCTTACTGTAATGCCATCGAACTTTTTTTCTATAGAGCAAACCGCATCCCTTTCTACATCAGAAATAGCCGGAACTAATTCCTGACTGCAGGACAGAGAAAATATCCCTCCAAACGTCATAACAGTCGCTGACTTGATCACAACGCTGAATCTCTTAGAAATTTCTTGTCCTAGCATGACGGATTAATTCTCTGCATCTGAGCTCTATAAGCCGCATGTACAGATCGAAATATTCCCGGTCCAAAAGCGGCATTAGCACCTTGCTGATGCGGCTGGCTATTTCGACCAACACCATACGTGTTAAGTCGCCACGTGCTTCCAGCCATGTACGTAGTTTGAGTAATCGTTCCTTGCAAGGTGTGCTGCCACGGGACCGTGGCGTTAACGTTTGTCAAACCGTCAGATGAATAATCAATTGTGACGACGCCGCCCGGAATGCGCGTATCTGGCATATAGACCATCCTTCGATCGCCGTCGGATGTTGGTCTATTTGGATCCTGGCCAGGGTAAGAAAACCTTCTGTGTTGATCCCTCATTACACTACTTGGAAGTGGAACGGCACACAGCAAACTATCGACCTCATAGGCATGACCCCACTCGCCCATATCCCAACCCAGTAAATCCGGCCACTCGTAAATTACTATAGAAGCCCACTCATCATAAGTAAGGCAAGATCGCCCCGTAAGGCACTGAAACTGCAATCGCCGACCCTGCACGATTACATCATCTAGATCCGACGGTGGTGGGGTCTCTTGGAGGCCCATCGGGTCGGTAAGGTTCACGGGATCCCCGCTCACATACCCGTACACATTCATCCCAGCCGCGTACCCGATCGGGTCCGTCTGCAGGAACCGCCCCAGCTGGGGCGCATAGGCCCGGGCGCGGTAGTTGTAGATCCCCGGCGCCATCCAGGCCTGGCCCGTGTACTGGAAGCGGTTCGCGGCGTTGGGCACGCCATATTCGTCGTAGCGGTTGATGTTCACCGCCCCGCCGGCGTCCTGCACGCCCACGACCGAGCCGCGCTCGTCGGCGATCTGCTGGACCCGGGCGCTGCCGAAGTAGGTCGCCACCGGCTGATCGAGGCCAGGTCCCGGCACGTGGCGCGTCACCAATGCCCCCCAGCTGTTGTACTCGCCGACCAACTGGACGCCGGCGTACTGGAAGCGCGTCCCGGCGCTGGTGTAGAGCCGCCCTTGGGGGTCGTAGCCGAAGGTGTAGCCCGTCCCGCCGATGGTCGCGGACGTCAGTTGACCCGCCGCGTCATAGCCGTAGCTGCTTCCCAGGGCGCTGGCGGTGTTCTGGTTGGCGTCATAGGTGATGGAGGTACCGCCGGCCGAGGTCATCTGATTGCGGCCGTTGTTCAGATAGCTGGTCGAGCCCGTGTTCGGCGCATAGACATAGGCTCCGTTCGACACCGTACGGCTGGCGATCTGCCCGGCCGGGTTCCATGTATAGCCGAAGGTCACGTCAGAGCTGGACCCCGCCATATCGTGGCTCAGGCTGGTCATCCGCCCGGCGGCGTCATAGCCGTAGGTCGTGGTGGTCCCGTCGCCCCGGGTGATACCGGTCGTCTGACCCAGATTGTTGTAGGCATAGGTCGCCAGCACCCCGGTGCCTGAGGTGGCACCGTTCTCACGGATGGCTGTGACAGAGCCGTTCACATTGCGGTCGTACAGGGCGTAAAAGTTGTCCGGCCATGTGATCCGGGTCATGGCCCCGCGCTCGTCGTACAGATAGTTCATCGGGCCCAAAGCCCCGGTCTCGGACGAGAGCCGCGACAGGGCGTCCCAGGTCAGGCAGGTGGTGCTGTCATCGCAGACGATGGGCAGGATGCCGGCCTGGCTGACCGAGGTCGGGCGGCCCAGCAGGTCGTAGCGATAGTGGATGTCCTCCGTTCCCGAAGGCGCGTCGACCATCGTCGTCCGGCCGAGGGCGTCATAGGTGTAGCTGGTTGTCTGACCCGCCCGGTTGCGGCTGGAGGCCATCCGGCCATAGGCGTCGTAGGTGACCTGTTGATAGTCGGTCGTCGAGGTCCCGCCGCCGGTGTCATTCGGATAGCTCAGGACCGTCGGACGGTTGAAGCCGTCGTAGGTCTGGGTCGAGACATTGCCCGCGCCGTCGGTCATCGAGGCGACCTGGCCGTTCGCGCCATAGGTCAGGCTGGTGGTGGCGGCGACGCCGGACAGGCCGTAGGCCGAGGTCGAAGACAGGGGCCGGCCGGCGGCGTCATAGGTCATCCGGGTTATGCGGTCGGGGCCGTCGCTGCCGGCCGTCGTCGCCGTGCAGGCCGAGGTCGGCAGGGCGCCCCAGAGCGCCGGATTCATGCGCACGGCCGTGCAGTCGGGCCGGCCGGCGGCGTCATAGGAGACCTGCTGCACCCCGATCGTGGTTCCGGCCCCCGACTGCTGGCTGATCACCAGCGGGCGGCCCCGGTCGTCATAGATGGTGGCGCTGCGCAGCAGCGGATTGAAGCTGGCCCAGTTGGTGTCCGTATAGCCCGGAGTCGTGCCGGTCTCGCTCAGGGTCACCTGGCTCCAGTCGTTGTAGGTCAGGCGCTGGGCGCGGTTCAGGCCTGCCCCGGTGCCGTCCGGATCGGGTCCGACCACGCCGATCACCCGGCGCCGGCCGTCATAGCGGTACGCCGTCGTGTCGGCTGTGCCGGGCAGCGGACCGTCCACCGTCGCGGTATCGCCTTCCGGCGTATAGGTCATGCCCGTGACGGCCATGGTCGGGTTGGCGCCGTGACCCTGGCTGATGCTGGCCGGAAGCAGGTTATTGGCCACGCCGGTCGAGCCATAGCCGATCGTGGTCCGGACTTCATTCTTGGCGTCGCTGCCGGTGCAGGTGGCGCCCGTAGCGCACGCCGAGATTACGGTCGGCAGGGTAACCGAGGTCGGCGCCGCGGCGATCACGCCGCTGCTGTTCTTGTAGTAGGCTGTCTGCGCCGCATAGGTGTAGCGCGTCTGAGGACGGGGGGAGCCGGAGCTCGGGGCCGGCGCGGTGATCGTCAACGGCCCCCCGTGGACGCTGTCCCAGGTGTAGTCCGTGACCTGACCCGTCGTGTCCGTGGTCGAGGTCGGCAGGTTGCAGGTCACCACATTGGTACAGGTCGACGGATAGGCGGCGCTGGTGACCAGGGCGGTTTCGGTTCCGCCCGTCTTGGGCGCGTGGGTGACCTGGGTGACATTGCCCCGTGCGTCATAGACAAAGCTCGAGGTCTCGCCCTCTGGTCCCGTCGCCGTCGCGACTCGCCCGCCCGCATTATATGTCCAGCTCCACGTCTGGCTGGCCGCCGGCGAGACGGAGGTCACCAGGGTGGCCGAGCTGGGCTGGCCGACCGTCAGGTCGGTGACCACGGTCAGCTTCTGGTCCAGCGGACCATCCACGACCATCGTCCGGACCGCGCCCGCGTCTGTCGTGGTGTAAATCCAGGTGCCGGAGGCGTCGGTTACAGACGAAGTGCCGGCGGGCGTCGAAACCGCACTAACCACGGGATCAGGATCGGAACCGAGGAGCACGTCCGTCTGGCTTCCATCGATCGTGGGAAAAGATCGGTATCGGGTTGCAAACCCTGTCTGGTCCGTGAATGTCCGGTCTATCCCACCCAGATGATTGGATGCCGTTGACACTGCGACGCTCGGCCATTGCCGTGTGAACGTGCAGGTCGCCGCCAACGGGTCACAGTAATCTACAGCAAGGTTCAGGGCCGTCACCTTGGCGACGTCGCTCCAACCTTCGTTGGCGATCCCCGTGGGAGCTACATAGTCGTAGTGGATCTGGTAGCCGGTATTGGTCTGATAGGACTGGAGCCTTTCTCCTGTGATGTCGTAACAGCTTGGCAATGTTGGGCCAGACCCGCCGCCGGGATACTCAAGGCCGGGATCACCCTCGCCGCCCCCACCTCCTTCGCCAGGATCGGGACAGACCGTCCCCGTCTCGGTGCGATAGTTGTATGTTGTGACAACACCGTTCGGTGTCGTGCGACTCAATAGCTTTCCGTCAGTAAGGCTGAATACGTATGATGTACCACCACTGAGTGTATAAGTATACTTGAGTGTGGCGTGACTGCCGACTAATGTAGACCCGGTTGCCTCTTTCGGCGGGAATGTTACGATTCCCGAAACAAGCACTCCGGTCGAGAACAGTTCCGTCCTGCCGTCGACCGAGACTTTGACACAGTCGCTCCCGCAGCTGCTTAAGCTGCCGATGCTCAGGTCTTGCCATGTAACACCGTTTTCCAGCAGGATCTGGCTGTAACTAAGCCCCGTGTCGGCCGGGCCGATGGAGGTCCCGCCCGCAATAGGCATCCACTGGCCGCTCACCAGATCCACGCCGCGGGCGTCCAGCGAATAATGTTGGGGCGGAGCGACGGTCTGGGCATGGGCCGCCCCGGCGGCCAGAGCGAGACCGGAGGTCGCGGCGAACAACCAGGTCTTGAAGGTGCGGCGGCTCATTGGCTTGCCTCCTGGCTGGTTGGCTCGCCGGATCGCCAGACCTCGCCCCCGGCCTCGTCAAGCAGGGCCAGCTGGCCGTCGTTGCGGAGTGCGACCCAAACGTTGGCCGCAGGGGCCGCCACGGAAAGCGAGGGCGCGAACTGCGCCTGGCCGTCTTCGGTCAGGCTGAACGCCGCGGCCAGGGACCGGAAGTCGGTCGTGGCCAGCGCCTCGCCCGCCCAGAGCTCCAGCTGACCAGAGGACCGCAGTGCGAAGCTGTAGTGGCCGTCGGGGGAGACCAGCGCCTCGTTCGGTTGAAGGAACTGATTCACCGGCAGTTGCGGGAGCGCGGCCCAAGTCGTCGCGCCTGTCTGGCTGCGCGAGGTCCGGTTGTTCGCGCCGTCATAGGCATAGGCCGAGTTATGCGTGTTCCCGCCCCCCGTGGTGACCACGCCGGTCAGGCGGCCGTTGGCATCGTAGCTGTAAGACTGGGTGACCTGCGCAAGGCTCGCGCCCGGCGCGACAAGAACGATGGCAGCGAAAGAGGCCGCTAGAAATTTCATGAAATGAGCTCCCCTTGGAGTTGCAACTTTCTTGCCTTAGGGGAAAGAGTCAACTGACGGTGAAGCTTGTTCACAATTTATTCGCGAGGGTGTTGTCCAGTTTTCTGGCGGCACGTGAAGTGCGCGCTCGCGCCCTGTCAGCCCGAGCCTGTGGTGGCGACATTGCAGCCGTAGATGTTGTTAGTCCGAGCCTCGTAGCGTGGTAGTCCGTTTCCGTAGCTCCTCCTCGCGCCACCAGTTCGACCTGGCTACAAAAAAGACCCGGCGGTTTCCCGTCGGGCCTTAAGTGACTCCGTTAGGAGTCGGTGTGTCCATCGCGGTCTGCAATGCGGGAAGCCATCCACGCCTGCACCTCACTCTCCACATAAGCGACCCTGCCGGTCCCGAGTCGTACCCGTTTAGGGAACTTCCCTTCGCCTTCGAGACGCGCCGTGTGAGCGAGACTGTAGGTGACCAGCTCCTTCACCTGCTTCTTCGATAAGAACCTCATCGCGGTACTCCATTTCTGGAGTGTCGCGACACTCAGGTTTGACCCTGGGCGAGCAACGATATCAGAAACTCGTCATGCTTGGCGATGGCGTCTTTCATCTCCTCCCGGAAAGGGTGGACATTGTAGACCCCAGCGATACCGGCCTGGCTCCCTGAAATGTGGTTGAGAAGCTTCTCGCGGACCTCGAGCGGGACCGCGAGGCTTTGAAGCACGGTAGCGAACGTCCGTCTCAGGTCGTGCAGCTTGTACGGCTCCACGTCCTTGAGGGTCTTGTCGAAGGACGCCTTGGCCTTGCTCCAGCCGTTGAACGTAGTCGTGCGCCGACCGCGGTTGGTCTCGAAAGCCGCGGGAAACACATACTGGCTCTGTTTGGCGTAGGCCGGAATGCTGCCGAGCACCTGGCGCACGAGCGTTCCGTAAGGGAACGTGTGCTCTAGGTGGTTTTTCGCGATGTCGGCCCGGATTGTGATCGTATCGTGAGTGATGTTCTCCCACTCCAAGGTCGCGATCTCATTGCGGCGCTGGCCCGTGAGGATCAGCAAGGCGACGATGTGCCCGAACGGGTACGGGTGTTGCAGGGCCGTTCCGAGTAGCGTTTTGAGTTCTGCCGGGGAGAGCGCGCGCCGGGGCTTAGAAAGCCTATGAGCAACGCCTTTGAGCCCCACAAGGGGTGTCTGATCGACGTACCCCTGCCCTGAACACCATGAGAAGAACGCTTTGACCGAGGTAAGGAGGTGAGCGCGCATGCTCTTGGCCTCGATCTTCTCCAGCTCCGCTGCCACGTCCCGCTTTTTGACGGCGGTGAGACGCCGGCCTTTGAAGGGGAAGCGCGCGAGGTGCTTCGTGTAGTCGGCAACGGTGCGGGGACGGTTCTTGTCCGCACACGCGGCAAGGTATCGGTCGACGGCAGTCTCCCACAGGATCGTATGCGGCTTCTCGTATGAGCCCAGGGTCTTTTGGGCGAGAACCTTCTTCGCCTCGGTCCTCGCGTCTGTAAGGCTAATCATTGGATAGCGGCCGATCTTGTGCCGCTGCCCGCTCCCGACGAGGGCGACAAAAGTCTTGGTGCCTTTCGGCGAAACGCGCACGCCAAAACCCTTCAGGGAACTATCCCAAAAGGTGGAAGTGCCGCTCTCAGGGAGCGGCAGGCTCCTGACGCCCGCGTCCGTGAGATTGAGATTTGGCACCGTTTTGGCACTTCCATAGCTGGTGATGAAATGAGCAGATATCCGCAACCATGCTATCACCGACGCAGTGATAGCAAGAGGTTACGGGCGAAACCGATCGACCAAGGTCGCCATGCGGAGGCTCACGCGATAACTCTTAATCAGCGGGTCGTAGGTTCGAACCCTACATCACCCACCATCGTCCCTCTCCGGAAAGACTGATCGCAGCCGAGGCCTGGTTCGGCGACGGGTCCGCCCGGCGGCTGGACTTCCCTGTCCCGACAATGTTCATCTGCAGGCACCAAGGACGCGCCCGCCTGAAGCGGCGCGAGACGTCCGAGAACGCCCCGGGGATGACACACCATGAAGCGCGCTTTTCTGACCACGGTCGCCCTGCTGGCGCTCGCCTGTCCCGCGGGGGCCCAGACGCCGGAGCCGGTGTCGCCGCTGGCGGCGCCGCCCGTCCCCGGACCCGTTGATCCGCAGGCGGCGCCCGGCCCGGTCGTCGCGCCGGCCGCTGCTCCGGCCGAGACGCCGAAATGGGACGTGCAGAACCCGCCCGGACCGTCGCGCGACATCCCCATCGACGTGACCCGCGGCACCTGGATGTCGCTGGACGTCAGCCCCGACGGCCAGACCATCGTCTTCGACCTGCTGGGCGACATCTATGTCATGCCGGTCAGCGGCGGCGAGGCCCGCGCCATCGCCTCGGGCGTGGCCTGGGACATGCAGCCGAAATGGTCGCCGGACGGGCGCTCCATCGCCTTCACCTCGGACCGGGCGGGCGGCGACAATATCTGGGTGATGGACGCCGACGGCTCCAATCCGACGCAGGTGTCGAAAGAGAGCTTCCGCCTGCTGAACCAGCCCGAATGGTCGCCCGACGGCCAGTTCATCGTGGCGCGGAAGCATTTCACCTCGTCCCGCTCGCTCGGAGCCGGCGAGCTGTGGATGTACCACCGCTCGGGCGGCAACGGCGTGCAGATGACCGAGCGCCGGACGCAGCAGAAGGACACGGGCGAGCCCGCCTTCTCGCCCGACGGCCGCTACATCTACTTCAGCGACGACGCCACGCCGGGCGCGACGTTCGAGTATTCCAAGGACGTCAACGACCAGATCTACATCATCCGCCGCCTCGACCGCGAAACCGGCGAGATCGATCCGTACATCACCGGCCCCGGCGGCTCGATCCGGCCGACGCCCTCGCCCGACGGCAAGTCGATCGCCTTCATCCGGCGCGTTCGGTATCAGTCGGTGCTCTATGTGATGGACATCGAGTCCGGGCGTGAGACGCCGGTGTTCTCGGGCCTCGACCGCGACCTGCAGGAAACCTGGGCCATTCACGGCGTCTATCCGGCGATCAGCTGGACGCCCGACAACCGATCCATCGTCTTCTGGGCCGACGGCCGCATCCAGCGCGTCGATGTCGGCACCCAGGCCGTCGCCGAGATCCCGTTCCACGTCGCCGATACGCGCCGGGTGCAGGACGCCGTCCGCTTCCCCGTCGAGGTCGCGCCGGACACCTTCGACGTCCGCATGATCCGCTGGGCCCGCCCCTCGCCGGACGGGACCAAGGTGGTGTTCGAGGCCCTCGGCAATCTGTGGATCCGCGACCTGCCGACCGGAACCGCCCGACGGCTGACGCGCCAGAGCGACCATTTCGAGCTCTATCCCAACTGGTCCCGCGACGGCCGGTCGATCGTCTACACGACCTGGGACGACCAGGAATTCGGCTCGATCCGCGTGGTCCCTGTCTCGGGCGGCGCGGGACGCATCGTGACCACCAACCCCGGCCACTATATCGAACCGACCTTCTCGCCGGACGGGCGGACCATCGTCTATCGCACCGTCAGCGACGGCTTCCTGACCAGCGCCCTGTGGAGCCGCGATCCGGGCGTCTACCGGATCCCATCCGCGGGCGGCGCGCCGGTCTTCATGACCGACGACGGCTCGACGCCCCAGTTCGGTGCCGCCAATGACCGGGTCTTCCTGCAGGGTCGCGACGGCGACAAACAGACGCTGATCTCGGTCAACCTCGACGGCGAGGACGAACGCACCCACCTGACTTCGGAATGGGCCAGCGAGTTCGCCGTTTCGCCGGACGGAAACTGGATCGGCTGGACCGAGCGGTTCAACGCCTATGTCGCGCCCTTCGTGATGTCGGGCCGGCCCGTCGCCATCAGCGCCGAGGGCAAGTCCCTGCCCCAGGCCCGCGTCACCCGCGACGCCGGCGAATGGCTGAGCTGGTCCGGCGACAGCCGCCGGCTGCAGTGGTCGCTGGGGCCGGAACTGTTCAC
>JAUYAG010000135.1 GCA_030693575.1 Brevundimonas sp.
GCCTCTCGGCGCTCGGGCCGGGTGGTCTGACGCGCGAGCGCGCCGGCTTTGAAGTCCGCGACGTGCACCCGACCCACTACGGCCGCATCTGCCCCATCGAAACGCCGGAAGGCCCGAACATCGGCCTGATCAACTCGCTGGCCACCCACGCGCGGGTCAACAAATACGGCTTCATCGAGAGCCCCTACCGTCGCGTGAAGGACGGCCGGGCCACGGACGAGGTGGTCTACATCTCGGCCATGGAAGAGGCGAAATACACGATCGCCCAGGCCAACATCGAGCTGAAGGACGGCGCCATCGTCGAGGAGCTGGTTCCGGGCCGCATCAACGGCGACTCGCAGCTGCTGATCCGCGCCGACGTGGACATGATGGACGTGTCGCCGAAACAGGTCGTTTCGGTCGCCGCCGCCCTGATCCCGTTCCTGGAAAACGATGACGCCAACCGGGCCCTGTTGGGCGCGAACATGATGCGTCAGGCCGTGCCGCTGGTTCAGTCGGACGCGCCGCTGGTCGGCACCGGCATGGAATCGGTGGTCGCCGTCGACTCCGGCGCCGTGGTCGTGGCCCGTCGTGACGGGGTCGTCGAACAGATCGACGGCACCCGCATCGTGGTCCGCGCGACCAACGAACTGGATGCCGGCCGTTCGGGCGTCGACATCTACCGCCTGTCGAAATTCCAGCGTTCCAACCAGTCGACCTGCATCAACCAGCGCCCGATCGTGCGCGTGGGCGATGAAGTGAAGGTCGGCGATGTGATCGCCGACGGCCCGTCGACGGACCTGGGCGAACTGGCCCTCGGCCGCAATGCCCTCGTCGCCTTCATGCCGTGGAACGGCTACAATTTCGAGGACTCGATCCTGATCTCGGAGCGCATCGTGCGCGACGACGTCTTCACCTCGATCCACATCGACGAGTTCGAGGTCATGGCCCGCGACACCAAGCTGGGGCCGGAAGAGATCACCCGCGACATCCCGAACGTCGGCGAGGAAGCCCTGCGCAACCTCGACGAAGCCGGCATCGTGGCGATCGGCGCCGAGGTCCAGCCGGGCGACATCCTGTGCGGCAAGGTCACGCCGAAGGGTGAGAGCCCGATGACGCCGGAAGAGAAGCTGCTGCGCGCCATCTTCGGCGAGAAGGCTTCGGACGTCCGCGACACCAGCCTGCGTCTGCCGCCCGGCGTCGCCGGCACCATCGTCGACGTGCGCGTGTTCAACCGTCACGGCGTCGACAAGGACGAGCGGGCGATCGCCATCGAGCGTTCGGAAATCGAACGCCTCGGCAAGGACCGCGACGACGAGCTGAAGATCCTCGAGCGCAACGTCTATGGCCGCCTGAAGCCGCTGATCCTCGGCAAGAACGCCACCTCGGGTCCGAAGGGCCTGGGTCGCGGCGAAATCACCGAAGCCAAGCTGGGCGAGCTGTCGCGCGGCCTGTGGTGGCAGATCGCCCTCGACGACGAGAAGGCGATGGGCGAGCTGGAAGCCATGAAGAAGCAGTTCGAGGACGCCCGCAAGGCGCTCGACCGCCGCTTCGAGGACAAGGTCGAGAAGCTGCAACGCGGCGACGAACTGCCCCCGGGCGTGATGAAGATGGTCAAGGTCTTCGTGGCCGTGAAGCGCAAGCTGCAGCCCGGCGACAAGATGGCCGGCCGTCACGGCAACAAGGGCGTCATCTCCAAGATCCTGCCGATCGAGGACATGCCGCACCTCGAGGACGGCACCTCGGTGGACATCGTTCTGAACCCGCTGGGCGTGCCGTCGCGGATGAACATCGGCCAGATCTTCGAAACCCACCTCGGCTGGGCCGCCGCCGGTCTCGGCAAGCAGATCCAGGGTCTTCTGGAAGCCTGGCAGCAGGGCGGACAGAAGAAGGCCCTGGTCGATCACCTGGTCAGCATCTACGGCCCGGACACCCCGCTTCCCGACTCGGAAGAGGACCTGATCGAGCTGGCGAAGAACCTGTCCAAGGGCGTTCCGTTCGCCACTCCGGTGTTCGACGGCGCGCATATCAACGACATCGAGGAGCTGCTGGAGAAGGCGGGTCTCGACCGCACCGGCCAGTCGATCGTCTATGACGGCCAGACCGGCGAGCAGTTCAAGCGTCC
>JAUYAG010000137.1 GCA_030693575.1 Brevundimonas sp.
TGTTGCTGGGCGTGGAACGCTATCCGGCCCTCACGTCGAACCAGACTTTCATCGCGCTGCAGTCCCTGCTGGAAGGCACCGAGAACCGCATCGCCATCGCCCGGCGCGCCTACAACGAGGCCGTGCGCGACTCCACCACCTCGCTACGGACCTTCCCGACGGTGATCTGGGCCAACACCATTCACGGTGGTTCCGAGCCGATGCAGCTGTTCACGGCGACCGAGGCCGCCCAGTCGGCTCCGGGCGTGAATTTTGACGCCCTGAACCCGGCCGGACCGGGTAGCGCCGCCCCCGCTGCAGCACCCGGCTCGCCCCCGCCCGCGGCACCGGCGGCGCAGTGATCCGCACCCTTCCGGGGTCACTCGTGATCAGGGCGACCGCCCTGATGACGGCCCTGCTGGCCGTCGTCTGGCTCGCGGCGGTCGCCCCGGCGCTGGCCGCCGGCCCGACCTTCCCGCCCCTGAACGGACGGGTGATCGACCACGGCGACCTTGTCTCCGACGCCAAGGAACTGGCGCTGGCAGCCAAGCTGGAGGCGCTGGAGCGCGACACGACCGATCAGGTCGTCGTCGTCACCGTGCCCGACCTGCAGGGCTATGAGATCGAGGAATACGGCTACCAGCTGGGCCGCGCCTGGGGCATCGGCCAAGCGGACAAGAATAACGGCGTCCTGCTGATCGTCGCGCCGCGCGAACGCAAGGTCCGGATCGAGGTCGGTTACGGGCTCGAGCCCATCCTGACCGACGCCCTGTCCGCCCTGATCATCCAGAATGAGATCCTGCCCTCGTTCCGCGAAGGTCATTTCGAGCGCGGCATCGAGCTGGGCGTCGACGCCATCGACCGCCAGCTGAGACTGGACCCGGCCGAGGCCCAGGCCCGTGCCGCCGCGGCGGAACGACCGAAATCCGAAGCCCCTATCGGCGTCGGGATCGTCATAGCGGTGATCTTCTTCCTGATGATTCTGGCCATGATCGGCGGCAGCGGGGGACGCGGCCGGCGGCGTCCCAGTGGGGTCGGGCCCATCCTGATCTGGGCGGCGGCGGAGGCGTTGAGGAACAGTAGCCGCGGCGGCGGCGGGGGTGGCTTTGGCAGCGGCGGCGGTGGTTTCAGCGGCGGCGGTGGGAGTTTTGGCGGCGGTGGAGCGTCCGGAGGATGGTGATCAAACTGACGCCCCAGGTTCAGAGCCGTATCGGCGACGCGATCGTCGCAGCCGAAGCGAAGACCTCGGGTGAGATCTTCTGTGTTCTGGCGCGGCGGGTGTCGTCCTATCGCGATATCTCGCTCGGCTGGGCGGCCGCCGCGGCCCTGTTGCTGCCGCTCGGACTCATCCCGTTCGGCTTCGATCCGGCATGGATTCCCGGCATGGGAGACGGTTGGCAGGCTGCCCACCTGTCGTCCACCGATGTGGTCGTGGGCCAGTCTCTCGCCGCCTACGCCCTGATCCAGTCAGCGGTCTTCGTGACCGCCTTCCTGCTGACATCGATCCCGGGCGTCCGTCGCTTCGTCACGCCACGCAGCGTGCGTCGGGCCCGGGTGCGTCGAGCGGCCATGGAGCAGTTCCTCGCCCACGGGCTGCATGTCACCCGCGAGCGGACCGGCGTGCTGATCTTCGCCGCCTTGGGGGATCATCAGGTCGAGGTGGTCGCCGACGAGGGCATTCACAGCAAGGTCGACCAGGCCATCTGGGCCGACGCCGTGGAAGCGTTGGCCAAGGGTATGAAGAGGAACGATCCGGCTTCCGGCTTCGAGGCGGCGATCGGCTTGTGCGGCGGCGTTCTGGCGGAACATTTCCCGCCCCGGGCGGACAATCCCAACGAGATCAAGGATCGCCTCATCCTGATCTGAACCAAGGCCGCCGCTGGCCGCTTTGGTGTCATATTCCCCGTGGTAATGGCCTGACCGCCGCCCGGCCCCTGTTCAGGACATCATGCCCCGTCTGCTGACCTACAATGTCCATCGCTGCGTCGGAGTCGATCGCAAGCTCGATGTCGGCCGCATCGTGGGCGTGATCGCCGAGCACGAGCCGGATATCGTCTGCCTGCAGGAGCTCGACGTCGGCCGCGCCCGCACCGGCTATGTGGACCAGGTCCAGTCGATCGCCGATGGCCTGGCCATGACCTTCCATTTCCATGCCGCCATGCGGGTTGAGGCCGAACAGTATGGCGACGCCGTCCTGACCCTGCGGCCCGAGCGGCTGGTGAAGTCCGGACCGCTGCCGACGATCCGGGGCGTTCCGGGTCTCGAACCGCGCGGCGCGATCTGGGCCGCAATCGACTTCGACGGCGTGGAACTGAATGTGATCAACACCCATCTGGGCCTCGTGCCGCGGGAGCAGAGGCTGCAGGCGGCGGCGCTGGTCGGGGCTGACTGGCTGGGCCATCCGGACTGCGTCGGTCCGACCCTGCTGACCGGAGACTTCAACGCCACCTCGGTCACCCGGCCTTACCAGACCCTCGCCCGCCGTCTCGCCGACTGCCAGCGCAGCCTCGGGCTCAAGCCCTCGGTCAAGACGTTTCCATCGAGCTTTCCCGCCATCCGGATCGACCACTGCTTCACCAGTCCTGAACTGGTGGTCACGGCGGTGAAGGCCCCCTTCTCTCCCCTCGCGCGGATGGCGTCCGACCACCTGCCGCTGATCATCGATTTCGAGATCAGGACTCCCTAGGGGCCGGCAAGGTGCGGTGCGAGCGGCTGCGTCGCTTCCAGGGGCGGAAGGCGTCCCGGGTGGAAGTGGGGTCGCCGAGCTGGAACTCCGCTATGATCCGCTCGAACCGCGACGGCGGCTCTGCTCCCAGCGTATGCATCCGGCCTGTGTCGAACTGCTGGATCGCCTCGCCCACTGTGCCGGCGACGGCCTCGACCGCGCCGAAAGCCTCGCCGCTGACGCCGATCCAGTGGCCGATGGTCCGCTGGCGAAACCGCCGGATGGCGTCACGACCTGCATCGTCGACCGGCTCGGCGGCGATGTCGCATTCCGTGTCGAAGCCGAACGACCGGTTGTTCAGATTGGTCGACCCGATCCGCAGCACTGCGTCGTCGTAGATCGAGACCTTGGCGTGAACGATGATCCGCTCGCCCTGGCGCGTATGCGGGGTGAACGCGAAAAAACGGTTGTGCCGGTCGGCTTGCTCCAGCCGGAACAGGACCTCTGACCGGGCCGTGTCCATGGTGATGCGGTCGAACCAGCTGGGGCTCGTTCCCGTCGAAACGAGCACGATTTCAGGACCATCCTCCTCGGCGAGCCGCGCCCCCAGGGCTTCCGCTATGACCGGTGAGGTGAAGTACTGGTTCTCCAGATAGATCAGACGCTTCGCATTCCGGATGGCGTCGAGATGGAGAGCCTCATTCTCCCGGACTTCGGATCGTCCGGCAGCGGCGGGTTCCGTGCGCGCGATGGCCACCGGCGTCCCTTGCAGGTCCGCCTCAAGATCGTCGGGCCACGGATCGCTTATCGCTTCGTCAGGAACGGTTCGTTCGCCGGTCGACCGGAACCAGCGCTCCCGCGCCAGGTCGCCGAGCGCCCGGGCTGCGGCCCCGTCCATGACCGCCATGACCTCGTGCCGGGGCGGCGGGATCAGGCCGGATGGCTGGCAACGGCGTGGATCACCGTCCAGATGCTCCTCGGAGTCCCATCGATCCGTTGAGACATCACCGCCGCCGCAGAAGGCCACGGCGTCGTCAATAATGACCACCTTCTGGTGATGACAGGCACCGAACGCCGGCGGCGGGTCCAGCCGGAACTCCACCATCCGCTTGCGAAACCACACCTGGGCCTTGTGCGGATAAAAGCCCTGCGAGGCAGCGATCAGCAGCGGCGATTTCCAGATCAACAGCCTGACGTCCAGCTCCGGCCGGGCTTTCACCAGCATCCGGAGCTGGTGTCCGATCTGGGCCTGATGATCTGTATGCGAGCTCTGCGGATCCAGCCGCGTCCGCGGGTCGAACTGCCAGCCCAGAATGACGATCGACCGGCGCGCCTTGCTGAGGGCCGACCGGAGGGCGTCGAAATAGGCCGCGTTCTCCATCAACACGGCGAACCGGTCCGCCGTCTCGACCCGCCAACAATTGCGGCCCGGCGTGAGCAGGCTGTGGCTCTGGTCGTCCCCGGTCTGGTTCATGGCGCAGGTCTGGCCGATTCGCGTGACGGCGGTGTGCGCCCCAAGCTCTACAGGACGCGCGCCGACGACTTCCGTTCCATGTCGAGGCACACCGGGTCAATGGTGACGCTTTGTTCATGCGGCGCGGCATTGTCCGAACGCGGTTTTGAGGGCATAAGAACGACCGCAGTCGGACAGGGGAGATCGGCGATGCAAGCGCTGATCGAGTTCATCGCCGGGTTTGTCGCCATGCTGGCCGCTGCGGCCTTGTCGCAGTTCGGTGTGGACCTCGACTCGCGTCAGGCACCCCAGCGTGAGATCCACCGGGTGCGGGATTGCGGCGACAGCCCGTCCGCAGCGGTGCTCGTCGCCTCGAGCGAGCGCAAACAGGACTGCTGATCTCCCAGGGATCGACTGTCCCCGGAAACATGCGCGCCTGCCTTTGCGTGCCGCGATTGACTCGTTAGGGTCGAAACGTCCTATCGCGCGTCAGCTGTCGACGCGCACCGTGACGAGATCGCCGCTCCATGAAATCACCCCGTCAACGGCCCGCGATAAATCTGACCGAACCGGACCCGGTAGCCGGAGTCACCGAGCCGTTGCGGGACTCCGACGATCTGTCGCTCGGGGTCAGGGAACCCGCTGTCGAACGCCCCATGTCCGAACGTCGCCGCCGCCGGCTCGCCGACGAACAGCGCCGGGCCGAGGAACGGGCGCTGGCCGAGGCTGAGCGGGCCACACCCACGCCGGCCGTCACGCCCGAGATCGGCGTATCGGCGGATGCAACGCCGGTTGCCTTCGAGCCGCCCCCGGTGCCTACGCGAATCCAGCTCCGCGAGAACCCGGCCCCGTCCGGTCGCCATGCCTATCTGGTCGCGGGCGTGGCCTCGGCGCTCTGGGTCGGGGGCGTCGCCGCCTGGCTGGCCTTCGAGGTCGGTTCGGGCGCTGTCGAACTGGAGCCGCTTCGGCTCGCTGTCTATGCGCTGATCGCCCTGGCACCGGCCGGAATGGCCATCATGCTGGCCCATGCCGTCCGTCAGGGTGCCGGCCTCGCCGCGGAGACCCGGCGGGCGCGGGAGTTGTCCGAAGCCCTGATCGCGCCCACGGCGCTGGCGGCCCAGCAGACCGGCGAGGTCCTGCATTCGCTGCGGAACGACATTGATCAGGCGTCCCTGGCGGCCGAGCGCGCCCGGCACGACATGGCCCTGCTGCGTGAAGCCCTGTCCCAGGAGACGACCCGGCTCAACGAAGCCGCCGAGGCAGCCGGCCGGACCGCGCGCCGCCTCGCCGAACAGCTCGGCGACGAGCGAGAGAAGATGCAGGTTCTGGCCACGCGGATGGATGACCAGGCGTCCGGCGTGATCGAAGCTGTTGAACGGCAATCCCGCATGGTCGTGGACGCCTCCGACCTCGCGCAGACCCAGCTGCGGGAAGCTGAGGCCGCCCTCGCCGCCCGTGCCGCCGACCTCGCCGCCGCCGCCAGCGAAGCCCAGGACGCGGCCCGCGTCGCCGCCGATGACCTGGCGCGTCAGACCCTGAGGCTCGAGAACGCCGGATCCGGCGTCGCCGAGCAGATCCAGTCGGTTGAGGAAGGTCTTGGGCAGCAGCGCGCCGCCCTCGTCACCGCCGCCTACGCCCTCCGCACCGACCAGGAGGATTTCTCGGCCCAGGTCGAGAGCCAGCGCGCCCAGCTGAGCGAACAGTTGTCCGCCACGAGGACCGCTGCGGGAGAACTGGGCGACACATCGACCCGGACCACCGAAACGATCAAGGATCTCGTCGAAGCGGCCACGGACCAGTTCCGAGCCCTGGTGGAAATGTCCCAGCGCGAGGCCGATGGCTTCGACGCCGCGACCAAACTTGCACTCGATCGTTTCGAGGCGCTGGCGGCCGAGGCCCGCGACGCGCTTGTGGAGGAAACCCGGTCTGCCCTGTCTGCCCTGCAGGCCACGGCTGAGGAATCCCGGGCGGCAGCGACCGATGCGGCCGAGCAGGCGCAGGTTCGCGCTGATCGACTGGGCGAAGCCCTGTTCGAGGCCGCGCAGAAGGCCGATCAGGCCGCCGACGCCCGTGTCGACTCGGCACGAAAGATCGTCATCGAAACCAGCGGGCTGGTCGATGAGGCGGGAGACCGGGCGCTTGAGCGTCTGGAATCGACGGTCGACCGGATGAACGCCGCCCTCGCCCAGATCGACGAAACGATCGGCGATCTCGATGAGCGCGCCGCGCGCCTGCCCGAGGAGGCCCAGAAGCGGGTCGAGGCGGTGCGGGTCTCGGTCGAGGAGGGGCTGGCCGCCCTCGCCGCCGCCTCACAGAAGGCCGCGGCGGACACCGAGGCGCTGGACGCCGGATTCCAGGAGCGGGTGCGGCGCAACTACGACATGCTGACCGAGGCCGTGCGGCTGATGGGGGTCGTGTCGGGCGACACGCCGGCCCTGCGCCGCCGCGAGCCGCTCCCGGCGGCCGGTCCGGCGACCTCCGAGGCTGACAGCGGTCGTTCGCGGGCGGCACGGGGAGACGAAGCCCGCGGCTTTGGCCTTCGCGGTCGCTTGAAGCTGGAGCCCATGCCCGGATCGGCGGCTCCCGTGAGCGATCGTCTGGACTGGAACGATCTGGTCGATGACGGCCCCGGTGAAACGCCTCTGGACCTCGACACGCCGATGATGCCGGCCGAGGCCGCTGACGCCCTTGAAGAGCGGATCACCGCCGCCATCCGCCGCATGGGTGTGGATCCCAACGCGCTCCTGCCCCGCTCACGGGTCGAGGAGGCGGCGCAGGCCGTGACCGAGCGGGATCCCGATCGGGCGCGCCAGATCGTGCGCCGCGTGGCACCGGCGGCGGTGCGCAGCGTTTCGCGGCGTGTGCTGACCGACCCTGATCTGCGGACAGACGCCGAGGCCTATGTGCGCGCCTTCGCCCGCGATCTGGCGAACCGGGCCGGCGCGAATGACGGACCCGGCGTTCTCGGGCGGCTGACCTCGGACGGCGGCCGGGCGTTCATGCTGCTGGACGCCGCGATCGGCGACCTCGCCTGACGCGGGAATCTTGCCGACCGTAACGCCGCGGATGGCGATTGCGCCTTGACGTCAGGGGCATGGTGACGACACCGTGCCGCCCAGTGTCACACTTTTGTCGTATACAGGCTGGCCATGGTTGAGCCCAAGGACGAGATTGCCCCGGACTACCGACCGGGCCTCGTCATCTGCGCCTGGGACATTGACGAAGCGGGCTGGGATCCGGTCGAGGATCTGTCCGGCGCTGTCTGGAATCCGGTCGGTGCCCGTACCCTGGCCGTCGGTGCGGGCGAGCCCGAGACGCTGGCGGCGGCCCTTTCCGCCCATCTCGACGACCGCAGCTGCCGGGGCCTGCTGCTGGTCGGGCGGACGCGGCGCAGTGAGGCTTTCCGGGTCCAGATCAGGGCGGAGAACCGGTCGCTGGACGGGCGACGGCTCGACGTCGCCGGCCCGGGCATGGCGCGGGCGACCGCACCTGTCGCTGACATGGTGAGGGCCCTCAATGAAGCCGGGCTCGCTGCCGACGCCAGCTCGGACTCAGAGGAAGATGCCGGCAGCTACCTGCTGTACCGCGTCCTGTCCGGCCTGCCGGACGGGCGGGATACGCCGGCGATCGGGCTGTTGCGCGCGCCCGAGCACGAGCCGGACGCCGCCGTGCAGCGGGCGGTCAAGGCCGCGGCCCAGGCCATGGCGCATCATTTGCCGCCCCTGCCCCGCTCCCGCGCCAACTGACCGCGCAACGGGATGGCGGCGAGGAGGCCCGCGCCGGCCAGCGCCGCCATCGCCCAGTAGCCGCCGGCCCCGAAGCGATCGTAGAGCGGGCCGGACACGGCGGTCGCGAGGCCGATCAGCACCCCGGCTGACAGCACTGAACTGAGCATCTGGGCCGCCGTATGGGTCCCGGGCGGCGACAGGCGTTCCACCAGCTGGACCCCGGCGAGGAAGGTCGCGGCGAAGGTCAGGGCATGCAGGGCCTGCAGGGGCCACAGCAACCACAGCGGCGGCGCCAGGGCCATCAGGCTCCAGCGCAGGATTGCAGCCGCCGAACCGACCATCAGAAGGCTCCAGGGACCGATGCCCACGCGGCGGCGCCACGGTTCGAACAGCCACATCAGCGCGATCTCGACCACGACGCCGAAGGCCCAGAGCTGGCCCGTCACGGCTTCGCTGATCCCCTGCGCCTTCCACAGGATGGCGGAGAAGCCGTACTGGAAGGCATGGGCGGCCTGGACTGCACCGACAGCGAAAATCGTCGTCAGGAAGACAGGATCGCCCAGCAACCGGCCGAGTCCCCGGAACCGCTCGCGGCCCAGAAGCGGCGCGCCATCCGCGACGGGCTCCGGCGGCAGCGCCAGGATGGCGGTCGCGGCGAAGGCCACGGAGGTGGCCACGATCCAGACGATGATCCCGTCGACCGGGGCGGTCAGCAGGAGCATGCCCATACCGATGTTGGCGACCACAAACGCAGCCGAGCCGGACCCGCGCGGCAGGGCGAAGGTGAAGCCGAGGCGGGACGCGAGGCGCAGGGTCATGACGTCGGTCAGGGGCACAAGCACCCCCATCGCCGTGGCCCCGATGAACCAGCCGGTGGCGCGCAGGGCGAAGCCGTCGGCAAGGCCCGCGAGGCCATAGCCCAGCGCCATGGTCACGCCGAGCAGCGCGATCGGCGTGCGCCTGAGGCGGAAACCATCGGCCCAGACCGCCAGCAGGGGCCCGGTGACGATTCGCGCCAGCATCGGCGCTGCCAGGACCGTTCCGATCTGTGCTCCGCTCAACCCCTGCGCGCTTAGCCACAGGCCTGCAAACGGAAGGCTCACGCCAGTGGCACCGAAGAGCAACACATACTGCAGGGCCATGCGCTGGGCGGCGTTCATGATCGGCGAATAGCAGACGCGCGGGATTCTGTCGGCTAGCGTCTGGTAATGACCATTTCTCGCCAGCTGGCGGCCTTCGCGGCATTGAACGGGGCCCTCGCCGTCCTGATCGGTGCCTTTGCGGCGCATGGGACGGGACCGCAGATCAAGACGCTTCTGACCACCGGAAGCCACTACCAGATGGTCCACGCCGTTCTCGCCCTGCTCTGCGCCGTATGGCCGGCTCGCGGCCGGCTGGTGGTGCTGGCGGGGTGGCTTTCCGCCCTGGGCGGACTTGTCTTTTGCCTCGCCCTGTCAGCGATCGGGCTGTTAGGCTTGACCGTGATGGGTGCCGTTGCACCGATCGGCGGCGTCCTCATGATCGCAGCTTGGCTTTTGCTGCTGGTTGCCGCATTGCGGTCACAATCCACACCCGCCTGACGGCACAACCGAGACCGATTACCCGTATGGCCTTCCCTGCGCCCGCCACTGCTCGCCGCGAGCTTTTCCCTGAAATCGAGCCCTATGCGACCGGCTTCATGTCGACCGGCGGCGTGCACGAAATCTACTACGAGGAATGCGGCAATCCGCAGGGCCTTCCCGTGGTCGTCTTGCACGGCGGGCCCGGCGGCGCGGTCAATCCGGGCATGCGGCGCTATTTCGATCCGGCGAAATACCGGATCGTCCTCTTCGACCAGCGCGGCTGCGGCCAGAGCCGGCCCAATGCCTCGCTGGAGGACAACACCACCTGGACGCTGATCGAGGACATCGAGCGCCTTCGCGAACTGCTGGGCATCGACAAATGGGTCGTGTTCGGCGGCAGCTGGGGCTCCACCCTCTCGATGGCCTACGCCATCACCCATCCCGAACGGGTCGCATCGCTGCTGCTGCGCGGCATCTTCCTGCTGACCAAGCCGGAGCTGCACTGGTTCTATCAGGACGGGGCCTCGAACATTTTCCCGGACGCCTGGGAGCGGTTCGTCGCGCCGATCCCCGAGGACGAACGCCACGACCTGATGGGGGCCTATTACAAGCGGCTGATCGGCGACGACCGGGCCGAGCGCGAGCGCTGCGCCGTGGCCTGGTCGAGCTGGGAGGGCGAGACGGTCAGCGTCGAGGGACCCGACGCAAGGCCCGACAAGTTCGCCGAACCCGAGTTCGCCGTCGCCTTCGCCCGGATCGAGTGCTGGTACTTCATGAACGGCGGCTTCTTCCCCGAGGAAGGCTGGCTGCTGAAGAACATCAATCGCATCAAGCACATTCCCTGCTGGATCGCGCAGGGCCGGTTCGACGTGGTGACGCCGATCGCCAGCGCCTGGGCGCTTCACCGCGCCTGGCCCGAGGCGAAGCTGGACATCGTCAGGGACGCCGGCCACGCCTCGAGCGAACCGGGCATCGTCGACAGCCTGGTGCGCGCCACGGACTGGGCCGCGGCGCTCTGATCCGGCGGCCGGGCGGGGTCGGGAATACACCATCCGCGTCAGAAAATTGCGACCGCGATTGACGCCGATTCCTGCCCGGTGAGGTCGCCTGTACAACCGCGCCTTAGGGCGGCGCGGGCGGCATGTTCTGGACTGTCAAAGACCGGCCCGGCGGGCGTTCGTCCAGTATGCAGATCGCTACGTCAAAACCGGTCGCACAGCGGTTTCGCGGCCTGTCCAAGCGGCGACGGATGGGGCGGGAAGGTCGGATTCGGGGCGGACAGGGGCGAGAAGATCGGGGGCGAGAAGACACTGTTGAGGCCGCGGCCCCTGCCCGGTCACTTCGGACTGGTCTTCCTCACCAGTTCCGAGAGCTGGAAGCCGATGCGACGGGCCTCGCGTTCCTCGGGCTTCTTGCGGGCGTCCAGCAGGACGTTGATCTGCCCGTAGTGCTGGATCAGCCGGACCGGCTTGCCGTCGGCGTTCTTGCCCAGGAACATGATGAAGTCCGGGCCCCAGAAGCCAAGGTCCTCGATCGACATGGTGCCGTCGCCGGGCAGGCCGACGATGCGGGCCCCGATCTCGTCATCCTTGTCGAGCCCCTTCTCGAAATCCTCGATCAGTTTGGACAGGCGGACGAAGGCCCATTCGGCGGGGTTCTCGCGCATCTGGACGCCGTCCATGAGGGCGGCCGTGCGCTCCGGCGTCGTGGCCGGCAGGCCGGGCTTCGGACAGGGTTTGTCGCCCCAGTCGGGGACGAAGGCGGGCGGCAGGGCGGTGTCGGGCTTGTCGGTCATGGAGGCACTGTAGCTCTCCCTCCCCCTCCGGGGGAGGGTCGTCGACGCGAAGCGGCGGCGGGGTGGGGACGCTTCGGCGAAACAGGCACCGGTGCTCGCGTCGCCCTGCCCTCCCCACCCGGCCGCTGCGCGGCCACCCTCCCCCGGAGGGGGAGGGAAAGGTTGTTGCCGCCCCCTAGAACAGCCCATGCCCCTTGGGCAGTTCCGCATAGCGGTGGACGCGCGTGGACAGGACCAGACCGAAGCCGAACATCACCGTCATCATCGACGATCCGCCGTAGGACAGCAGGGGCATCGGCACCCCGACCACCGGCGCCAGACCCATGACCATGGCGCCGTTGATCAGAACGAAGATGGCGAAGAAGGCTGTCATCCCGGCGGCGGCGAGGCGGCCGAAATGGCTGTGGGCCAGGGAGGCGATACGCAGGGCGATCAGGATGATGGCGATGTAGCAGGCAAGCAGGCCGAAGGAGCCGACGAAGCCGAACTCCTCCGCGACCGTGGAGAAGATGAAGTCGGTGTGCCGCTCAGGCAGGAACTCCAGCTGGCTCTGGCTGCCCAGGCCGTAGCCCTTGCCCAGCAAACCGCCCGACCCGAGGGCGATCTTGGACTGGATGATGTTGTAGCCTGTGCCCGAGGGGTCTGCTTCCGGGTTCATGAACGTCAGCACGCGGTTGCGCTGGTACTCGTGCATGCCGAACATCACGAACGGCGGGATCACGGCGATGGCGGCCGCCGCCCCGGCGGCGATGACCCGCCAGCTCAGGCCGGCCACGACCATGATCGCGCCCCCGGTCAGGCCGATGACCATGGCCGAGCCGAGGTCCGGCTGTTTGGCGACCAGAATGAACGGCAGGCCGATCATACCCGCCGGGATCAGCAGCTTCCAGGACCAGCGGGCCTCCTGGGCGGTATGGCTGTGGTACCAGCGCGCCAGCGCCAGCACGAGACCGAGCTTCATGAACTCGGCGGGCTGGATGCGGATGAAACCGAGGTTGAGCCAGTTTCGGGCCCCGCCCGCGACATAGCCGAGCGGCGTGAACTCGATCATCAGGACCAGCAGCAGAAGCACGCCGTAGAGCGGATAGGCGGCGCGGAACCACCACTTGGGGTGAAGCATGGCCAGCAGCAGCATCACCACCAGCAGCGCCCCGAAGCGGATCACATGCTTGATCGCCCAGGGCTGCCACTCTCCGCCCGCGATCGAATAGAGCATGGCTGTGCCGACGAAGGCGACCAGGCACAGCAGGCCGACGAGGCGCCAGTCCAGCTCGGCGATCTTGGTCGAGAGCCGGTCGCGCTCGCCGGGACGGGTCAGGGCGGACGCGGTCATTGGGGAGGCTCCGCCAGATAGGGCCTCGGCCCGCTGGTCGCCGTCGGGGCGCGGGGACGCGTCGGCGCGGCGGTCGCCACCTCGGCCGCTGCAGCGCCGGTGACCTCGCCGCCGGGGCCGGCGCCCAGCTCGCCTTCGTCCGCGCCGGCGGGAGCCACGGCTTCCGGCGGCAGGGGCCGCTCGATGCGGGCCCGCATGTCCGGGTCCTTGAGCAGGACGGTCTTCATGATCTCGCGTGCCCGGGGCGCGGCGTCGGCCGAACCGCCGGACGGGGCATGCTGGATGATCAGGGCGATGGCGTAGCGAGGCGCATCATGCGGCGCGAAGGCGACGAAAAGGGCGTGGTCGCGACGGGTCCAGACGGCGTCGCGCGGACCGCGCGAACCGGTGCCATAGTCCCGCGACTGGGCCGTGCCGGTCTTGCCGGCCATCTGGATGTCGCCGAGGCCCAGCTGCGACGCGCGGTAGGCGGTGCCGGTGACGTCGTTGGCCACGGCCGCCATGCCCGCACGGACGATATCGAGGTGTTCCTGGCTGAACGGCAGATCCGGAACGGCGGCCCCGGACGGCCGGTTCACCCCGCCGACCGAACGGACCAGGCGCGGCGTAATGGCCTTGCGGCCGTTGGCGAGACGGGCGGTCATGACGGCCAGTTGCAGCGCTGTCGTCGAAATCGCGCCCTGGCCGATGGCGACGGACAGGGTCTCGCCCGGATACCAGGTGCCGGCGTCCGGATGGGTCGCGCCGGTGCGGCGGGCGTATTCGGCCTTCCAGGCGCGACTGGGCATGGTGCCCCGGCTCTGGCCGCCGATGCCGATCTCATAGACCTGGTTGAAGCCCAGGTCCTCGGCGACGCGGGCGATGCGGTCGACCCCGGCGCGATTGCACATGTGGTAGAAATAGGTGTCGCACGAGTTCTTGATGGCGTCGTGCATGTCCATCGCGCCGTGCCCGCCGCGCCTCCAGCAGCGGAAGGTCCGGTTGCCGTAGCGATAGCCGCCGGTGCAGGTCACACGCTCCGCCGGATTGACGCCCGCGTCCAGCAGGGCCAGGGCTGTCGTCATCTTGAAGGTCGAACCGGGCGGGAAGCTGCCGTAGATGGCCTTGTCGAGCAGCGGCTTGCGCTCGTAGTCGCGCAGGGCGCCATAGACCTTGGACGGGACGCCGCCGACGAACATATTGGGGTCGAACGACGGCGCGGAGACCATGCACAGGATGTCGCCGTTGCGGACGTCCATGACCACACAGCCGCCGGACTCCTCGCCATAGACCTCCAGCGCCCGGTTCTGGACGTCGGCGTCGAGCGTCAGGACCACATCCTTTCCCGGCTCGGCCGGTTTGGAGCCGCCGATGTCCTCCGCGACCACCCTGCCCCGCGCGTCGACCTCGACCCGGTTGCCGCCGGCCTCCCCGCGCAGATCGGTGTCGAACGACTTCTCGACTCCCTGACGACCGATGCGGAAGCCGGGGTTGTAGAGGATTTCCGGGACCTTCTCGCCGCGATCCTCGATCGCCTTGATGTCGCGGTCGTTGGGCTTGGCGACATAGCCGATGACGTGGGCGAAGGCACCGCCGAAGGGGTAGTAGCGGGCCTCGTTCATGTCGGCCATGACGCCCGGCAGTTCGTTGGCGTACAGGTTGACCCGGGCGAACTCCTCCCAGGTCAGGTCGCTCTTGACCGGGACCGGCGAGAAGCGGGGTGCCGCATTGACGTCGCGGATAATGGACCGGCGCCGGTCCAGGGTATCCGGCAGGAGCCGGCCCAGCAGGTCGAGCGTCTGGTCCAGATCCTTGGTCTCGTCGCGGACGACCAGGACGCGGAAACTGGGCCGGTTGCCGGCGATGACCACGCCGTCGCGGTCCAGAATTCGGCCGCGCGGCGGGGGCACGAGGCGGAAGTTGAACTGGTTGTTCGACGCCATGGTGGCGTACTGGCCGGCCTGGAAGACCTGAAGCTGGGCCAGACGGCCGGTCAGGGCGAGGCCGCCGAGCGCGGTCAGGCCGCCGAGCACGAAGGTGCGGCGCAGGAAGGAGCCCTGACGCTCATTGACGTCGGAGAAGAAGATGGAGGGTTCCGAGCTCATCCTCCTTCGCTCCCTGCGCGAGCTACGGAGGACTTCGTCCTCGGGGACGGCCGCATCGGGACCCGTCCTGCGAAGCCTTGGCGAAGCAGGATCATCGGAACCTCACGTCGCCGTCCTCGAACCGTTCGATCATCCGGTCGGCGAACGGGAAGAGGAGCAGGGTCGGCACGATCTGGCCGATCAGGGCGAGGATGCTGGGCGGGTTATGGGCGATCACGGTGACGACCAGATACGCCATGAGGAAGGCCAGGGCGCAGCAGGCGGCGTACCAGACGAACAGGACGGCCGTGTCCTGCCCGATCAGGAAGCTGCGCGAGGCCAGCACCACGGCGTAGATGGCCAGCAGGGCCAGGGCCCACAGGCCGAGCGGGCCATAGGTCAGGACATCGAGGATCAGTCCCAGCAGGGTCAGCACCAGCGGTGCCGTGATCGACGGGCGGATCAGCGGCCAGGAGAAGGCCAGCACCATGGGCACGACCGGTTCGGGCAGATTCAGGCCGAACAGCTCCACCGGCGTGGCCAGAAGAATGGTGACGGCGACCGTGACCAGGGCGGGAATGACAATCCACTGCACCGGCCCGACAACGCGGACCGCGACCGGCCGTCTCATTCGGTCCCTCCGGGCGGAGGCGCGTCGGGCGCTGCCGGCGGGGGCGCGGGCG
>JAUYAG010000142.1 GCA_030693575.1 Brevundimonas sp.
CGGGGCCGACGGGTCACCCGGCGCGACGAGCGGCGGATCGATCCGGTCCGGCGCGTCCAGATCATCGCGGATGAAGACCCACGAACGGCTGTCCGTACAGGCGCAGGCCTTCATGAAGCCCTCCCGGTCGCGCCAGATGACCAGCGGATAGCGCGCCTGCAGACCCGCTTCCTTGAGGTCGGCCGTCAGGCGGGCGACGAAGTCGCGGCCGGCCTCGACCACGGCCCCGCGCGCCAGATTGCCGTCGGCGGCGGGGATGCCCGCGGCCGTCCAGTTGCGCACCGGGGTGGCGGTCCAGCGCTGGTACAGGGTCCAGTCGCGGGTCAGCCAAAGCTCGGCGATGGTGGCGCGTTCGGCGGCGGTCGACTGGGCCAGACCCTCGCGGTCCGGGCGCGCGAACAGGATGGTGCGGGCCTCGATGCCCGCGGCGCGCAGCTTGGGAATCTCCTCGCGCTCGTAGCGGGCCATGGCCGCCGAGTCGCGATAGCCGATGATGTACAGCGGCTCGCCGCCGCCGCCCGCCGAGACCCAGGACGCCTCATCCAGCAGGCGCTGGATCTCGGCCTGGTTGCGCGTCACCGTGACGGGCTGGAACTGCGCATAGTAGGTCCAGTACGCCCAGTAGGCGACGCCGGCGAGGATCAGGCCGATGACGGCCGCCAGGGCCGACCAGATGAAAAAGCGACGCATGCGGGGGGACGCTCCAGCTTCACGGTTCGCAGAGGTTAACGCCTAGCACCGAATTGGGTTGTTGCGCACGCCTGTGAGGCGAGTGGTCAGTCGGAAGACCGCATGGCGGCGACTGACCAACGCACGATGGTCTTGTCCTCCTGGTCGGCGCCGAGGCGGGCATAGAAGCGGCGAGCGTCTACATTGTCGGACTTGACCTCCCATCGCGCGCCGAGCCCCTGTTCAGCCGCCAACTGGCCGAACCGGTGCATCAGGGCTGCGCCGGCTCCCAGACCCCGCGCGGACTCGTCCACAAAGAGGTCGTCGAGGTTCAGATAGTCGGCGCCGCGCCAGATGCCGTAGCAGCGGACCCAGGTCAGATAGCCGACATCCCGACCGTCCCGTTCGGCCAGCAGGCAGCCGAAGGCCGGTGGTTCCGCAGCGAGCGCTTCAGCCAGACTGGCCGGGGTGGCGGCCAGCCAGGCCGCTTCCCCCTGATTTTCCGCAAGGCCGCACATGAGGCGATACAGGCTGGCGGCGTCAGCGGGCCCGGCGGCCCTGAGGGTCACGGGCTCCATCGAACATCACCCCATCGTCGGGATGACGAAGCTCGAATCCGCATGCTCCAGATCGCTGTCGGGCCAGCGCGCCGTGACCGTCTTGACCTTGGTCCAGAATTTCACGCCTTCCATGCCGTGCTGGTTGGTGTCGCCGAAGGCCGAGCGCTTCCAGCCGCCGAAGGTGTGATAGGCGACCGGCACCGGTATGGGGACGTTGATCCCGACCATGCCGACATTGACCCGGGCGGCGAAGTCGCGGGCCGCGCGGCCGTTCTGGGTGAAGATGGCGACGCCGTTGCCGTACTGGTGTTTCGACGGCAGGGACAGCGCCTCCTCGAAGCTGGCGGCGCGGACGATCTGCAGCACGGGGCCGAAGATCTCCTCCTTGTAGGACTCCATCTCCGGCGTGACGTGGTCGAACAGCGACGGGCCGATGAAATAGCCCTTCTCGTGCCCCTGCAGGGAGAAGCCGCGGCCGTCGACGACCAGTTCGGCGCCTTCGCGCACGCCGGTCTCGATCCAGCCTTCGACGCGGGCCTTGTGCTGGGCGGTGACGACGGGGCCGTAGTGGGCGCCGGCGTCGGTCGAGATGCCGACCCGCATGGTCGGGATCTCGGCGATCATCCGCTCGCGCAGCTCGTCAGCGGTCTTCTTGCCGACCGGCACCACAACCGGCAGGGCCATGCAGCGTTCGCCGGCCGATCCATAGGCCGCGCCCGACAGGTCCTTGATCACCTGGTCCATGTCGGCGTCGGGCAGGACGATGCCGTGGTTCTTGGCGCCGCCCATGGCCTGGACGCGTTTCCCGTGGGTCGCGCCGGTCTGGTAGACATAGTTGGCGATGTCGGACGAGCCGACGAAGCTGACGGCGTGGATCTGCGGGTGGGTCAGGATGGCGTCGACCGCGACCTTGTCACCGTGGACGACGTTGAGGACGCCGGCGGGGGCACCCGCCTCCATCATCAGTTCGGCCAGACGGACCGGCACCGAGGGATCGCGCTCGCTGGGCTTGAGGATGAAGGTGTTGCCGACGGCGATGGCGACGCCGAACATCCACATCGGGATCATGGCCGGGAAGTTGAACGGGGTGATGCCCGAGACGACGCCCAGCGGCTGGCGCATCGAATAGACGTCGATGCCGGGGCCCGCGCCCCAGGTGTATTCGCCCTTCAGCGCATGCGGGATGCCGCAGGCGAATTCGATGACTTCCAGACCGCGCTGGATGTCGCCCTTGGAGTCGGCGATGACCTTGCCGTGCTCGGCGCTCAGCAGTTCGGCCAGCTCGTTCATATTGGCCTCGACCAGCCGCTTGAACTCGAACATCACCCGCGCGCGGCGCTGGGGATTGGTCGAGGACCAGCCGTCGAAGGCGTGCTGGGCGGCCTGGACGGCGCGATCCATCTCGGCGACCGAGGCCAGCTGGACGCGGGCCTGGACCTCGCCGGTATTGGGGTTGAACACGTCCGAGAAGCGGCCCGAGGCGCCCGTGAAGCTGGCGCCGTCGATGAAGTGGTTGATGTCGCGCATGATCGGAAACGGTCCTGGAAAACGAAACAGTCGGGTCGGATGGGCAGCGGTTTAGCGGCTGGCCCGCGCGGGCGCCAGCCGGTCTAGACCGATGCGTCGAACAGGGCGTCGCGGGCGATGTCGGCCTGCAGCATGGGGAAGAAATGGGTGCCGCCGGGCACGGTCCCGACGGTGACGTGGGGCAGGCCGCGCGGGTTCTCTGACACGCTGCAGGGCCCTGTCCCCTCGGCCTTGAGCACAGTCACCGGGCAGGTCAGCTGTTTCAGGGCGCGCCAGGGGTCGTGGCTCTGGGCGGCGTAGTTGGAGGCCTCCCAGGCCGGGTCGCAGGCGAGGGTGAACCCCTCCGGCGTCTCGACCAGACCGTCGGCGATATAATCGGCCAGCATCATCTCGGGCCAGCCGCGGAAGGCGCCGCGGCCCAGGTATGCGGCCATGGCCTGCTCGCGACTGTCGAAGACCTTGCGCCGCCGCAGGGCGTTCCGGACCAGCGGGATGCGCGAGCCGAGCCGGTCCAGCAAGGGCAGTTTGAAGGCCGTCACCACCCAGCGACTCCAGATCACCGGATCGAACAGGACCAGTCCGCCGACCCGGTCAGGGCGTTCGGCGGCGGCGAGAAGCGCCGAGGTGCCGCCCATGGAGTGGCCCGCCAGAATCACCGGCGGTCCGTCGAGGCTGTCCAGCAGGGCGACGATGTCATCCCGATGGTCGTGCCAGTCGCGGCGTCCGCCACCCTCGGCCGGCAGGCTTGTGCCCCCGTGCCCGCGCAGGTCGGGCGCCCAGATGCGCAAGGACCCCGAGAGGGGCGCCAACAGGGTGCGGTAGGTCAGGGCGTTGAAGCCGTTGGCATGGACGAAGACCAGATCCACGGGCCGCTTGGGGTCACCGAAGTCCAGCACGTTGATGTGGCCCTCCCCCCGGTCGCTCGACACCGGCAGGCTCAGACGTCGGGGCGGGGAAAGCCGGATCGCATCCATGGGGCGGAGATAGGGCCTCGGCCCACCGATTGCCAGCGCCCTACTGGCAGGCCGGACAGCGGCCGTGGGCCTCGATGGTGGTGCGAGCGATGGCATAGCCGGCAGCCTCCGCCGCGCGGCCAAGGTCGCCGGCCACCGGCGCGGAGACTTCCGCCGTGGCACCGCAGCAGTCGCAGATCAGGAAGGCGGCGGCGTGTTCAGCCGAGCCGGAGGTGCAGGCGACATAGGCGCTGATCGAGGCGATGCGATGGGCCAGGCCCTTGCGCTCGAGGAACTCCAGGGCGCGATAGACGGTGGGCGGCTTGGCCGGCTGGCCGTCCTCGCCGAAGCGGGCGATCAGGTCATAGGCCTTCACCGGCTCGCCGGCGGCCAGCAGCAGTTCCAGCACGCGGAGACGCGGCGGGGTCATCCGCTCGCCCTCGGCGGTCAGGCGCAGATCGGCGGCCTGTATGGCGCGGGCGACATCGGCGGCCCCCGGGGGGCCGTCGGCGTGATGGTGGCCGCAGGCTTCGCTCATGACCCTGAGCTAGGCCTTCGGGGGCAGTCCCGCAATATCCGGCCCTTGACGAGACGTGATGTTATCTCATAACACCTCATCTTCGCATTAGTCCGGATATCCCCCATGAGTCTCGCTGTCGTGTCCCGCGCCGCCCTGTTGACCGCCGCAAGCTGGGCCGCCCTCGCCGGGGTCGCCCTCGCCCAGGATGGTTCGCGTGCCACCGAGCTGGACGAGGTCATCGTCACCGGCGCGCCCTACGGCATCAGCGCCCGGGCCACGACCATCGCGACGACGGTCATCGACGAAGAGGCTCTCGCCTCGGCTCCGGCGTCGTCGCTGGGTGATCTGGTCGCCGGCCTGCCGGGCATGCGCTCGACCGATTTCGCCCCGGGTGCCAGCCGGCCGGTGATCCGGGGTCTCAGCGGGCCGCGGGTGCAGGTGCTGACCAATGGCATCGGCCTGATCGACGCCAGTTCGGTCTCGCCCGACCACCAGGTGGCCACCGACCCGGCCGAGGCGAGCCGGATCGAGATCGTGCGCGGCCCGGCGACCCTCGCCTATGGCGGCACGGCCATCGGCGGCGTCGTCAATGTGCTGGACAACCGGATTCCAACCACCCTGCCCGACGGCCTCGACGGCGCGATCTCGACCCAGGTCTCCAGCGTGGACAACGGCCGGTCGGTCGCCGGCCGCCTGGCCTTCGCAGTCGGACCGGTCGTGGTCAGTCTCGACGGCGTCAGCAAGGAGTCTGACGACTACGACGTCCCTTCCCCCTCGATCTCGCACCGGCTGGCCGACGCCGAGGGGATCCCGCGCGGACCGGGCGGGACCCAGCCCAACAGCTTCTCGGAGCTGGACAGCCGGGGCCTCGGCCTGTCGTGGATCGGGTCGCGCGGCTTCATCGGCGCCTCGATCAAGGATCTGTCCAGCACCTATGGCGTGGTGGCGGAGGAGGATGTCTTCATCCAGCTGGAACAGACCCGCGAGGACGTGCGCGGCGAGCTGACCCTCGAGGGCGGACCGTTCCAGCGCCTGACCGGCTCGTTCGGCCATGCCGACTACACCCACACCGAGTTCGAAGGACCCGGCAACCCGGGCACCGTCTTCCAGTCCGATGGCTGGGAGGCGCGGGCCGACCTGGTGCAGCGGACCCGCGACGGCTGGAACGGCGCGATCGGGGTCCAGACCCTGTCGCGCTCGTTCGAGGCCATCGGCGCGGAAGCCTTTGTCCCGGGCAGCGAGATCGAGGAGGCCGGGATCTACACCGTCCAGCGGCTGGACCGCACCGGCTGGGGTCTGGAGGGCGGACTGCGCTACGACCGGCGCACCGTGACCGCGACGCCGCTCTCGGGCGGGCCGGAGATCAATCGCGAGTTCGATAACTGGTCAGGTTCAGCGGCCGCCTTCATCAAGCCGATGCCGGACCTGTTCCTCGGGATCAGCCTGGCCCGCAACGAACGCGCGCCGTCCGAGGTCGAGCTGTTCGCCGACGGCCTGCATGTCGCCACCGGCGTCTATGAGACCGGCGACGTCACCCTCGACAATGAGACGGTCACGACGATCGAGGGCACGATTCACTATGAGGCGGGCCGGTTCCACGGCGACCTGCACGTCTATGCCTCGAAATACGACGGCTTCATCGACGAGCGGGACACGGGGGCGGTCTTCATTGACGGCGGCGAGAGCTTCCCGATCTTCCAGTTCGTCCAGACGGGCGCCGAGTTCCGCGGCTTCGAGGCCGAGGCCGGCTATGACCTGTGGTCCAGCGGCGATCGGGCGCTGAGCCTCGAGGGCGCGTGGGATTATGTGGACGCCGAGACCGATCTGGGCCCGGCGGCGCGCATTCCGCCGTACAGCGTGAGCGGACGCCTGCTCTGGACCTCGACACCGCTCGACGCGACGCTGGAGGTGCGGCGGGTCGGGGAGCAGGACCAGCTGGCCGCCTACGAGCTGGGCACCGACGCCTATACGATGGTCAATCTGTCGGGCGTCTGGCGTCCGTTCGCCGATCGGGACATCTCCGTATTCGCCGAGGGACACAACCTGACCGACACGGAGGCGCGCGAGCACGTCAGCTTCCTGAAGGACCTGGCCCCGCTGCCGGGGCGCAATTTCCGGGCGGGGATCAGCTACCGGTTCTAGCGCTACGCCGGATTGGAGAGCCGGTTTGCCGCCTTGACGTGTCTGCGCTAGACACGCGCCTTCCTTCCTCAAGAGAGCTCGTTTCGCGTCCATGACCGACACCACCTCCACCGCCGGCCTGTCCGGCAATGTCCTGTTCTACGGCAAGCCCGAGCCCCTGTCGGTCGAGGCCCATGGCGCGCTCGGTGTTGATCCGGTCGAAAAGCCCTACGGCTTCGCGGCCACGACCAATCTGGTCCCGGTGACCGTGACCGAGTTCGCTCCGGCCGCCCTGTCCTATCCGGTGATCTTCGTCGGCGACGCCAGGATGCCGGTCGCCGTCATGGCCCTGCGCGGCGGTGAGAACCTGTTCGTCAGCGACGCGGGCGAGTTCCGTCCCGAGGCCTATATCCCGGCCTATGTGCGCCGCTATCCGTTCGTGTTCGCCAATGACGAGGTCCAGAAGCGTCTGATCCTGTGCGTCGACCGCGACGCCCCCTTCATCAAGGACGGCGGCGCGACGCCGCTGTTCATCGACGGCAAGCCTTCGCCCTACGTCGAACAGGCGATGGAGTTCTGCAACAATTTCGAGCTGGAGCGTCAGCGCACCGACGCCTTCGTCAAGCTGCTGACCGATCTGGACCTGTTCGACACCCGCGAGGCCGTGTTCACCCCGCGCAATCCGGACGGCACCGCCGCCGCGCCGCAAAAGATCGCGGAGTATTTCGCCGTCTCGGAAGACAAGCTGAAGGCCCTGCCGGCCGAAAAACTGGCCGAACTGCGCGACAACGGCGCCCTGGGCCAGATCTACGCCCACCTGGTGTCGCTGCTCGGTTGGGATCGTCTGATCGCCATGGCCTTCCAGAAGGCCGCCGCGGCGGCGCAGCCGGCTGCCGGCAACGCCTGAAGCAAGCGGCTAGCGGCTAGCGGCTAGTGGCTTGCCAGCGGTCCAAAACAGCGTCTCGAAAACAGAAAACCCCGTCCGGTTCGTCCGGGCGGGGTTTTTCCTGGCGGGCGCAGATGTCCGGCTCACACTAGCCACTCCCGTCGCCTCAGCGACGGGCGAGCAGGGCCCGGGTCAGGCACGAAAAGACCAGACGACCGGCCTCGTCGAGCAGGTCGTGCTGGGCGATGACGATGCCCTTCTCGTCGCCGACAGGGTCCTTGCCCATGACGGTCATCCGACCGCGCATCAGCTCACCCGCAGGCGGATTTCGCATATAGCGCAGGCCGTCGACCGCCAGCACCTTGGACTGGGCCCAACCGGCGGCCTTGTCGGCGAACAGCCGGCTCCACAGGGCGTAGACCATGGCGTCCGGTGCGCCATAGGACGCGTCCCAGCCCGGCAGGAACCGTTCGACGAAGACATCCAGCGAGCCGGCGTCGACCATACAGGCACCGAGGGGCACGACCTCGCCGACGCCCAGATCTTCAAAATGGACGTGCAGCGGTTCGGTCATCCATTCGGTCCTATCAGCCCGCAGGCTCTTCCGACACCCGGACCAGCAGCTTGCCGTCGTGGTCGCCGGTGAACAAGCGGTTCAGCGAGTCCAGCGCGCCTTCGAGCCCGTCGTCGACGTGGACCTTCCACTTGACCTCGCCGCTCTGCAGCCAGGGCCCCATCTCGGTGACCATCTCGCGGGCGCGGTGGGCATAGTCCAGCACCAGGAAGCCCTGGATATTGAGACGATGGGTGATGATCCGGCTGAAGTTCGGCGAGGGCGGCATCTTGGTCGCGTTATAGGCCGAGATCAGGCCGCAGACCGCCATGCGGCCATGGGTCTTCAGCCGGTTGTAGACGGCGATCATGATGTCGCCGCCGACGTTCTCGAAATTGAGGTCGATCCCGTCGGGCGCGAGCCGGTCCAGCGCCTCGCCGACGTCCTCATTCTTGTAGTCGACGGCCGCGTCAAAGCCGAGTTCCTCGGTCAGCCAGCGGCACTTTTCCGCGCCGCCCGCGATGCCGATGACGCGGCAACCGCGCGCCTTGGCCACCTGACCGGCGATGGAGCCCACGGCACCGGCGGCGGCGGAGATCACGAGGGTCTCGCCGGCCTTGGCCTTGAGCACGTCGGTGACGCCGAAATAGGCCGTCATCCCGGTCATGCCGAGTACGCTGAGGTTCGCCGTCAGCGGCATGCCGGGCGCGCGGTGGACCTGTCGCAGCTCCATCTCGTTGACCACGGCATAGTCCGCCCAGCCGCCCGACATCGGAGAGACCACGTCGCCGGCCCGGAACCGGCTGGAGCGGCTTTCCTCGACCACGCCCAGGGTCAGGCCGCGCATCACGCCGCCGATCGGCACCGGCGGCAGATAGCCTTCGGCATCGTTCATCCAGGTGCGGTTGGTGGGGTCGAGCGACAGATAGACGGTGCGGACCAGCACTTGCGATTCATTGAGGGCTGGAACCGGTGCCTCGACCAGCTCCAGATCCCCCGGCTGGATCAGACCTTTGGGCCGCTGGCGCAGCACCCACTGACGATTCACGCGAGCCATGGCCATCTCCGGGTCTGTATGGGGTTTTCTTTGTGAACCCTCATAGTCTGCAAGCCGCGGCCTGCTGTCCAGCCGCAGCAAAGAAAAAGGCGGACCGGAAGGTCCGCCTTGAGTGGCATCATCGAGAATGAGGCGCGGAGGCGACAGGCTGGCTTGCGCCAGCCTCAAGTCGGGGGGGCGTCGCCGCCTCCGCATGAGAGTAACGGAGAGGTGGGCCACGGGTTCCCCCCTGGAGCGAATCTTTTTTGCGCATCGGGCGGTGCCGGAACAGCGGCGGTTCGCGCCGCGTTCAGCAGGTCACAAGCACCCCCCACGGAGCTCGGTCCATGACCCACCCATCCCCCCACGACAAGGCCGCCGACGCGGTGCACGAAGGCCGGCCCGTCGAGGCCCGGTATGTACGCGGCGGCGGCAAGGGCCGGCGCATCTTCGTGATCCTGATGGTCTCCCTGTCAGCCGTCGCCGTCTTGTTGCTGGGTATGTGGTTCGTCAGCCAGGGCGGCTTCGCGGACACGAATGCCAACACAGGCGCCCAGGCCGTCGATGTTCAGGCCTTCGATGACTCCGGCCCGGCGCCGACGCCGACCCCCGCTCCGCAGTAGGGCGATACGAAAAAACCCCGGTCCTGTGACCGGGGCTTTTCCACTATTCAGGACGGTTGGCTTACGCCGCCGCCTTCTGGCGCGATGGGTGGAAGAACAGCGCCTGGCTGATCGCCGCCTTCACCGTTTCCGGCTGGAAGGGTTTGGTGATCAGGAAGGTCGGCTCGGGCCGTTCGCCGGTCAGCAACCGCTCGGGGAAGGCGGTGATGAAGATGACCGGAACGTCGATCCGCTTGAGGATGTCCTTGACCGCGTCGATGCCCGACGAACCGTCGGCCAGCTGGATGTCGGCCAGGACCAGACCCGGACGATGGCGGGCGACGGCGTCGACGGCTTCGTCATGGGTCGTGGCAGTGCCGGTGACACGGTGGCCCAGCTCCTTCACCAGGCTTTCGATGTCCGCCGAGATGATGGCCTCGTCCTCGATGATCAGAACATCGGTGGCCAGTTCGGCGTCGATATCCGTCTGGGCTTCCGAGATCAGCCGCTCGACGTCATGGGCGTCGGCGTCGAGGATCTGTGCGGCTTCGGAAGGGGTGAAGCCTTCCAGCGCCGTCAGAAGGAAGGCCTGGCGGGAGCGGGGGGCGATCCGCATCAGACGGCGCGAGGCGTCGTCGTCCCGGCTGTCGATGCCGCTCTTGTCCTCCAGCTGGGCACCCGTCGTGGTCCAGATGGCATGGAACACATGGTACAGCGCCACGCGCGGCGTCATTTCCGCCGGAAGCTGACGTTCGCCGGCGGCCAGGGCCTCCAGGGCAACACGGACGTAATTGTCGCCCGTGGTTTGATCGCCGGTCAGCGCGCGTGCGTAACGACGGACGTAAGGCAGATACGGCGCAAGGCGGGCCAGCAGGCTCATGTATCAAATCCCCGACGATTACGGCTCCCACCCTGGAGCCGCTGCAGTGCCCCTCAACGTATCAAATCGGTCACGGTTCCGCTTCGGCGGACAAGCTTGAGCATTAAAAGCGGATTCCCTAGGAACCCGGCCTGCGGGGTGGCGTTCCGGCACTCGCAACAACTATCGTCAGGGTGGCGGCCGTTTATTCAATGACAGATAATTCCAATCCCCCCGGCAAGCCTCCCAAGGGCGGCGCGAGCCTGGAGGAAGCCCGACTTCGCCAGCAGGCCATCGGTGTCAAACTGCGTCACATGTTCGACGAGGTCGTGAACGAGCCCGTTCCCGACGAGTTTCTGGACATCCTGCGCCGGGCCGACGCGCGCTCGGCCGGGGGGGGCGGCGAATGAGCGGCGCCTCCAGCCCGCCGCCCAAGCCGCCTTCAGCCGACGACGAGGCCTTCAAGCGGGAGCTGGTCGTGCTGATCCCGCACCTGCGCGCCTTCGCGCGGACCCTGACGGGCGACCCGACGGCGGCCGACGACCTGGCCCAGGACGCCATGATGAAGGCGTGGGATGCGCGCGCCAGCTATCAGATGGGCACGAACATGAAGGCCTGGACCTTCATGATCCTGCGCAACCAGTTCTATTCCGAGAAGCGCCGCTCGTGGCGTCAGACGCAGCTGGACCAGGAAGCCGCCGAGCGGACCCTGGTCGCGGTCGATGATCCGGAATCCCCGGTGGCCCTGGACGAACTGCGTCTGGCCCTCGGCACCCTGCCCGAAGAGCAACGCGAGGCCCTGATCCTCGTAGGCGCCGGCGGCTTCGCCTATGAAGAGGCCGCCGAAATCTGCCAATGCGCGGTGGGCACGGTGAAGAGCCGCGTCTCGCGGGCCCGCAAGGCCCTGCAGGCGACGCTCGAAAAGGGCGGATATGCGCGCGACGGGCGCGCCGCGGGCGACGCGATGCGCTCCATCCTCGCGGCCGCGGACCGGCTGAGCGCGAGGCAAGGCTGACGCTGTGGTCAAGTTCGGCCGAGCGATCGCCAGGGGAATGGGACGGGGCCTCGGACCCGCAAAATTTCAGGGCATCCGCTTCCGGCTGGGACTCTGGCTGGCCATCGCCCTTCTGCCCCTGCTGATCCTCGGCGGCTTTCAGGCCCAGTCGGCCTTCCGGGCCCAGGACGCCGACCGCCGCTCCGACCTCCAACTCGCCGCCGAACGGAGCGCGGCCAACGCCAAGGCGCGGCTGGACAGCACAGGCATACTGCTGATCGCCCTGCGCCCCGAGGCGCTGGAGATGTTCTGCGAGCCGCGGCTCAGCGATCTGGTCGCCCGGCTTGAGGATCTCGACGGGTTGGCGCGGCTGACCGCCGGCGGTGTGACGGTCTGCGCCTCCGAGACCCTCGACGCCGCCCCGCCCCTGTGGTTGAGCCGGGCCCGGTCCACGCCCTGGTTCCAACGGCTGCGCGCGGGCGAGGGAACGGTTCTGGCGCGCGCGCCGGCCGTGGCTGGACAGCCTCCGGGCCTGATCGTCGCGACCCGGCTGGAGCGGCCGATGGGCCGGTTCGACGGTGCCATGGTCGCCCTGATCCCCCTCTCCAGCCTGCAACCCGACCTCGACGACCCCTCCCTTCCGGAAGGCTCGCAGGCGGCGCTGACCGACGCCGAAGGGCGGCTGCTGACCGCCACCAATATCGAGGCCTTCACCCTGACCCGCGGCCAGTCGCTGGCCGGCTGGGTCGAGCGGGCCCGCAGCGGGGCCTCGGCGATCTTCGAGGCCGATGACGCCGACGGCCGCCACAGGGTTTACGCCGGCGCGGCCCTGGCCGGCCGGGATGTGTATGCGCTCCTCTCGGCTCCCGCGCCGGGCCTGCTGTCCTGGGCGCGGTTGAACCCGGTCGGCGCGCTGTTCATGCCCCTGCTGGCATGGTTCCTCGCGTTCACGGCCGTCATGTGGGTGAGCGAGCGGGTGGTCATCCGCTGGCTGAACTATCTGGAGCGGGTGGCGTCCATCTATGCGAAGGGCCGGTTCTCGGTGCGTCCGGTCCAGGCCATGAACGCCCCGGCCGAGATCCGTGTGCTGGCGCGAACGCTGGATGAACTGGCCGAGTCGATCGTCGGCCGGGATGCGGCCCTGACCGCCTCGCTGGAGGAAAAGGACGCGCTGATGCGCGAGATCCACCACCGGGTGAAGAACAATCTGCAGATCATCTCGTCCCTGCTGTCGATGCAGCAGCGCGCCCTGACCGATCCGGCGTCCAAGGCGGCGGTCGGCGACACACGCCAGCGCATCTCGGCGCTCGCCCTGATCTACCGCACCCTCTACCAGAGCGATGACCTGCGTTACGCCGACGCCCGCATCTTCCTGACCGAACTGGTCGGCCAGCTGGTGGCCAGCGAATCGGGACGGGGCCAGCTGGTCACCTCGTCGGTCGAGGCGGACTCGCTGGTCGTCGACCCCGACAAGCTCGCGCCGCTGGCCTTGTGGCTGGTCGAGGCGGTGACGAACGCCCAGAAGCACGCCTTCGTCGGACGCGGCGGCGACCTGAAGGTCCGGTTCTTCGTGCGGGGCGAAACCAGCGTGCTGGAGGTCCAGGACGACGGACCGGGCGTCAGCGAAACCGTGCGCGCCGGCGTGGGTCGCACCCTCATGGGAGCCTTCGCCAAACAGCTCAGGGGATCGGCGGAAATGGTCCCGGCCGAGGGCGGCGGCACCATCGCCCGCATGACGTTCGCCACGCCGGAAGCCGTCATTCCGACCGATCCAGCCGACCTTGGAACCCCCGCGTCGCCGCGACGTTGATACCCCAGACGCCGCCTCCCCCGGCCTAAGGAGCTCTCCAGATGCGCAAGATTTTCGTCCTGTTCGCCGCCGCCGCCGCCCTGACCACCGCGGCCTGCAACACCGTTTCCGGCGTGGGCCGTGACGCTTCGGCCGCCGGCCAGGCCGTCACCGGCGCGGCCGAAGACGCCAAGAACTAGACACCCCCTTCCCGACCGCGATTCCCCCCCGACGCGCGGTTCGGTTGAAGAAGGCCCGCTGGCACCCCCCCGCCGGCGGGCCTTCGCTATTTGCGCGGCCCGCAACGCCGTCTAGCATCCCCCCGCAGGCGTCCGCAGAGACGCCATGACGACGCGGGGAGGCGATCGATGACGGATGCGAAAGAGGCACGGGCAGAACCGGGCCTCAGAACCGTGGTGGCGGCCTCTGCCACCGGCACGGCCTTCGAATGGTACGATTTCTTCGTCTTCGGGGCCTTGGCCACTGTCATAGCGCGGCATTTCTTCGCCGACGCGGGCGAGACCGTCGCCTACATCCTGGCGCTGCTGACCTTCGGGCTCGGCTTCGTCGTCAGGCCCCTCGGCGCGCTGGTGTTCGGCTGGTTCGGCGACCGGACCGGGCGCAAGACCACCTTTCTGGTCACCATCACCCTGATGGGTGTCGCCACCGTCGCCATCGGCCTGCTGCCCGACTATGACCAGATCGGCATCGCCGCCCCCATACTGCTTCTGGTCATGCGGATGCTGCAGGGCTTTGCCCTGGGCGGTGAGTACGGTGGGGCGGTCGTCTATGTCGCCGAACACGCCCCGGCGAAGAAGCGTGGCCTGATGACCGGCTGGATCCAGACCACCGCCGCTCTCGGCCTGATCGGAGCCCTGTCGGTGATCCTGATCACCCGCGCCGTCGTCGGGGCCGAGGCCTTTGACGAATGGGGCTGGCGCATTCCCTTCCTTCTGTCCGCGCTTCTGCTGGGTGTCTCACTGTGGATCCGGCTCAAGCTCAACGAAAGCCCGGCCTATCGCCGGATGGAGGCCGAGGGCGGCGAACGCCGCGCCCCGTTCAAGGAGGCCTTCGGCACCTGGCGCAACGGCCGGTTCGTCCTGATCGCCCTGTTCGGGATCATGATCGCCCAGGGCGCCGTCTGGTACTGCGGCTATTTCTACGCCCGCTTCTTCATGGAACGGGTGCTGCGGGTCGACACCAATACCATCGATCTGGTCATGCTGGCGGTGACCGCCGTCTCGGCCTTCCTCTATGTCTTCTTCGGCTGGATTTCGGACCGGATCGGGCGCAAGCCGGTCATGCTGTTCGGAATGATCCTGGCCCTGGTCGCCATCTTCCCCGGCTTCCAGGCCCTGACCCGGGCGGCCAATCCCGCCCTTGCCGAAGCCCAGGCATCATCACCAATCGTCATCATGGCCGACCCCGCCACCTGCGCCCTGCAGTTCGACCCGATCGGCAAGACCGCCTTCGCCAGTTCCTGCGACATCGCCAAGAGCGTGCTGTCCAACGCGGGCATCTCGTACAGCAATGTCGAGGCCGCGCCGGGCACCGTCGCCGTGGTCCGGATCGGCAGTGTCGAGATTGCCTCGGTCGAGGGTGGGGGCCTGGACCCGGCGGCGCTGAAGGCCGCGCGGGCCGGAGTCGAGACCCGACTCAAGGCCGCCCTGCTGGAAGCCGGCTATCCCGCGAAAGCCGATCCCGAGCGGATCAACCTGCCAATGGTGTTCGGCATATTGATGATCTTCATGGTGGCGGCCACAGCCCTGTACGGGCCCCAGGCCGCGGCCCTGGTCGAGCTGTTCCCGACGCGGGTGCGCTACACGGCGATGAGCCTGCCCTACCATGTCGGCACGGGCTGGGTCGGCGGAATGCTGCCTGCGGCCAGTTTCGCCCTCGTGGCCTGGTCGGGGAACATCTATTTCGGCCTCTGGTACACCATCGGCTTCACCGCCGTGGCTGCCGTCGTCGCCCTGATCTGGTTGCCGGAGACCAAGGGGCGGGACATGGACGCGATCGGGACCTGACCCCGCGATGAGGCCGCGCCTCAAGCCGCTGGTCTGGCCAGTCTCACTGCTGACCGTGGGCGCCGCGGCCAGCTGGCTGGCGGAGTTCGCCGTCGGCCGGTGGCAGGATTACCAGCTGTACGGCATCGCCCGGCCGGTGGCGGACCTGCTGCTGGTCATCAGCGGGGTGTGGCTGGTTGTGGCGGTCATCGGTGTGGTGCGCGGCCGGCGGAGGTGAGGATCAAACCGGCAAGGCTCCCCGCTTGACCACCGTGCGCATGGCCACACTGGAGGAAACCCGGGTCACGCCGGGGATGCGGGTCAGTTCGCGCGAGTGCACTCGTTCCAGGTCATCGACATCGCGCACCACCAGCCGCAGCAGATAGTCCGATCCGCCGGTCATCAGATAACACTCCACAACCTCCGGTACGGTCGAGATGGCGGTCTCGAAGGCGGTCAGGGAGGCCTCGGCCTGGGAGGAGAGGGTGACGGTCACGAAGACGCTGATCGGCAGGCCGACGGCGCGCTCATTGATGATGGCGGCGTAGCGGCTGATGACCTCGGCCGCCTCGAGCGCGCGCAGACGGCGCAGGCAGGCGCTCTCGGACAGGTTCACCGTCCGTGCCAGATCAGCATTGGTCATCCGGCCGTCGCCCTGCAGGGCGCGGATCATCTTGCGGTCGGTGTCGTCGAGGGCGACAGCAGAAACAGTCTTCAAGGACGCACTCCTTCGCAGGTTCTGCGACTTTACAGCGTTCATACGATGAAAAGAACAGGAACCTGCGGTCAAACCGCCGCTAGATTGCCGCCCGAAACGCGGCCGCCGCAGATCGGCCCGTCCCGTCTGAAGAGGAAACGGTCATGCGCGTCGGCGTCCCCAAGGAAATCAAGAAGAATGAACACCGCATCGGCCTGACGCCGACGGCGGTGCGCGAATACGTGGCCCACGGCCACACGGTCTCGATCGAGACCGGCGCGGGCCTCGGCGCGGGCTTCACCGACGCCGACTACAAGAAGGCCGGGGCGAAGATCGTCGCCGATGCGAAGACCATCTTCGCCGGCAACGACATGATCGTGAAGGTCAAGGAGCCCCAGAAGGTCGAGTGGGAAATGCTCCGCGAGGACCAGATCCTGTTCACCTACCTGCACCTCGCGCCCGATCCCGAGCAGACCAAGGGTCTGCTTGCGTCGAAATGCGCCGCCATCGCCTATGAGACCGTCACCGACGACCGCAAGGGCCTGCCGCTGCTGGCCCCGATGTCGGAAGTCGCCGGCCGCATCGCCGTCTTCTCGGCCGCCGAGACCCTGCTGAAGCACAACGGCGGCATGGGCCTGCTGTTCTGCGGCGTCCCGGGCGTGGCCCCGGCGCGCGTGCTGGTTCTGGGCGGCGGCGTCGTCGGCCTGAACGCGGCCCGCATGGCCATGGGTCTGGGCGCCGAGGTGGTGGTGCTGGAACGCTCCATCCCGCGCATGGCCTATATCGACGAGGTCACCAACGGCCGCGTCATCACCCGCTATTCCTCGATCGGCGCGATCGAGGAGGAGATGGTCAAGGCGGACGTCATCATCGGCGCCGTTCTGGTCCCGGGCGCCGAGGCGCCCAAGCTGATCAAGCGCGAACACCTGAAGCAGATGAAGCCCGGCTCGGTGCTGGTCGACGTCGCCATCGACCAGGGCGGCTGTTTCGAGACCAGCCACGCCACGACCCACGAGGACCCGACCTACGTCATCGACAACGTCGTCCACTACTGCGTCGCCAACATGCCGGGCGCCGCCCCGCGCACCTCGTCGGAAGCCCTGAACAACGCCACCCTGCCGTTCGGTCTGGCGCTGGCCGATCACGGTCTGGAAGCGCTGAAGAAGAACCCGCACCTGGCCCGCGGCCTGAACGTGCTGAAGGGCGAACTGACCTATCCGGCCGTCGCCGAGGCGCTGGATATGCCGTGGAGCGATCCATTCGGGGTGTGGGCCAAGGGCTGACGCTAGTCGCCGCTCCCCTCAACGTCCGTATGGCGGACCGTTGAACCATCAGTTAGAGCCATCCAGTGGCCGTGGCGTTCGCTGAACGCCACGGTCGCTTCGACCTCCAACCCGTCCCCGTAGAGTTGGACCCGATCGCCATCGATCAAGGGGGTCGGAAGCACGGCGATATCCTCAAGAGATTTGCTCAGCCACAGGGCAAAGCGATCGTCGCCCGGATATTCCCCGGGGCCTTCGTTCTCGTCAAAATAGATGCGGTGCATGATGTGAGACTATCTCACTATCGCCCTGCCTGTAATTCGCCGCTCTCTTGCGGCATAAGCCCGCGATGAAGTTTCTCGACCAGGCCAAGATCTATATCCGCTCCGGCAACGGCGGGGCGGGCGCCGTCTCGTTCCGGCGGGAGAAATTCATCCCGAACGGAGGGCCGGACGGCGGCGACGGGGGCAATGGCGGCAACGTCTGGATCACGGCCATGGACGGCCTGAACACCCTGATCGACTTCCGCTACCAGCAGCATTTCAAGGCCCAGACGGGCATCCACGGCATGGGCCGGCAGATGCACGGGGCCAAGGGCGAGGACATCATCCTCAAGGTCCCGGTCGGCACCCAGGTGCTGGACGACGACAAGGAGACGGTCCTGCTGGACATGGACTATGCCGGCAAGACCGAGATGCTGCTCAAGGGCGGCAACGGCGGCTGGGGCAATGTCCATTTCAAGGGCCCCTCCAACCAGGCACCCGCCTATGCCAACCCCGGCCAGGAAGGCCAGGAGCGCTGGATCTGGCTGCGGCTGAAGCTGATCGCCGATGTCGGCCTGGCCGGCCTGCCCAACGCCGGCAAGTCGACCTTCCTCGCGGCGGCCTCGGCGGCACGGCCCAAGATCGCCGACTATCCGTTCACGACCCTGGTGCCGAACCTCGGCGTGGTCGACTTGTCGCCGACCGAACGGTTCGTCATCGCCGACATCCCGGGCCTGATCGAGGGAGCCTCTGAAGGGGCCGGTCTGGGCACCCGCTTCCTCGGCCACGTCGAACGGTCGGGCTGTCTGATCCATCTGATCGACGGCACCCAGGACGACGTCGCGGCCGCCTATCACACCATCCGCAACGAGCTGGAGGCCTATGGCGCCGGTCTGGCCGAGAAGGCCGAGGTGCTGGCCCTGAACAAGGTCGACGCCCTGACGCCCGAGGCGCGCGAGGAAAAGGCCGCCGAGCTGGAGGCCGCCGCGGGTCGCCGTCCCATGCTGGTGTCCGGTGTCTCGGGCGAAGGCGTGACCGAACTGCTGCGCGCCGCCTGGACCGAGGTTCGCAAGGATCGCGGCGAGATCGCGCCCGCAGAGACCGACGAGACCGTCATGGAGACCCCCGGCGGCTGGGCACCCTGATGGGCGACGGCGCGTCCCGAGCCGCCCGGGCGATCGCCGAGGCGCGACGCATCGTGCTCAAGATCGGTTCGTCGCTGCTGGTCGACAGCCAAACCAACGCCGTCGATCGCGCACGGCTTGAGGGACTGGCCGGACACGTCGCCGGCTGGATCGGGGAAGGCAAACAGGTTCTGGTCGTCTCCTCGGGCGCCGTCGCCCTCGGCGCGCGGCGGCTGGGAGACGGCGCGCGACCCGGTGGGCTGGAAGGCAAACAGGCCGCAGCGGCGGTGGGGCAGTCCCTGCTGATGGCGGCCTGGGCCTCGGCCTTTGACCCCCGCGACCTGATCACCGCCCAGATCCTGCTGACCCGCGACGACACCGAGACCCGGCGGCGCTGGCTGAACGCGCGCGCCACCGTCGGGGCCCTGCTCGACATGGGCGTGGTGCCGGTCGTCAACGAGAACGACACCGTCGCCACCGACGAAATCCGCTATGGCGACAACGACCGGCTGGCGGCCCGGGTGGCCCAGATGATCGGCGCCGACCTGCTGATCCTGCTGTCGGACGTCGACGGACTCTATACGGCCGATCCCCGGACGGACCCCGACGCCGTCCACATCCCCCATGTCGAGAGCCTGACCCCCGCGATCGAGGCGATGGCCACCGGGCCCAATGCCGGGATCGGCATGGGAACCGGCGGCATGGCCACCAAGCTGATGGCCGCCCGGATCGCCGCCGACGCCGGCTGCGCCACCGTGATCGCGTCGGGGGGCGAGGGGTTCAGTGCGGACGCGCGCAGCACCCTTATCGACGCCGCCACGACGGTGAGCGCGGCCTACAAGCAATGGATCGGCGGATCGCTGGCGCCGCGTGGCCGGCTGGTGGTCGATGCGGGCTGCGGCCGCGCGTTGGCGGACGGCAAGTCGCTGCTGGCCGTCGGGCTGATCTCCGCCGACGGCGCCTTCGGAAAGGGCGATCCGGTCGCCATTCTGGACGGCGCGGGCGCCGAGATCGCGCGGGGACTGGTCCGCTATGACGCGGGCGACCTGTCCAGGATCATCGGCGTCCGCTCCGCCGATCTGGCCGCTGCCCTCGGCTATGAAGGCGGGCCGGTGGTGGTCCATGCCGACGATCTGGCGCTTCGGC
>JAUYAG010000147.1 GCA_030693575.1 Brevundimonas sp.
GACGGCCATGCGGACGCGGCTGCCGGCCTCGTCGATCAGGTCGATGGCCTTGTCGGGCAGGAAGCGGTCGGTGATGTAGCGGTGGCTGAGGGTGGCGGCGGCGACGATGGCGCTGTCGGAAATGCGCACGCCGTGGTGGACCTCATACTTCTCCTTGATGCCGCGCAGGATGGAGACGGTGTCCTCGACGCTGGGCTCCTCGATGAAGACGGGCTGGAAGCGGCGGGCGAGGGCGGCGTCCTTCTCGACGTGTTTGCGGTGCTCATCCAGGGTGGTGGCGCCGACGCAGTGCAGCTCGCCGCGGGCCAAGGCCGGCTTGAGCAGGTTGGAGGCGTCCATGGCGCCGTCGCCCTTTCCGGCGCCGACCAGGGTGTGCATCTCGTCGATGAACAGGATGATGCCGCCCTCGGCCGCGGTGACCTCGGCCAGCACGGCTTTCAGCCGCTCCTCGAACTCGCCGCGATATTTCGCCCCGGCGATCAGGGAGCCCATGTCGAGGGCCATGACGGTCTTGTCGCGCAGGCTCTCGGGCACGTCGCCGTTGACGATGCGCAGGGCCAGGCCCTCGACGATGGCGGTCTTGCCGACGCCGGGCTCGCCGATCAGGACGGGGTTGTTCTTGGTGCGGCGGGCGAGGACCTGGATGGTGCGGCGGATCTCCTCGTCGCGGCCGATGACCGGGTCGATCTTGCCGTCGCGGGCGGCCAGGGTCAGGTCGCGGGCGTAGCGTTTGAGGGCGTCGTAGGCGTCTTCCGCCCCGGCGGAGTCAGCGGTCTTGCCCTTGCGGACCTCGGCGATGGCGGCGTCGAGGGCGGCGGGGGTGGCGCCGACGGATTTCAGGACTTCGGCCGCCACGCCGCCCTCACGCGCGATGGCGCTGAGCAGGCGTTCGGTGGTGACGAAGGCGTCGCCGGCCTTTTTCGAGGCCTCTTCGGCGGAGGAGAAGACGCGGGCGGTGTCGCCGTCGAGATAGATCTGGCCGTTGCCGCCGGTGACCTGGGCGCGCTTCTTCAGGGCAGTTTCGGTCGCGGTCTCGGCCCTGGCCGGGTCGCCGCCGGCGGCGGTGATCAGATTGCGGGCGAGGCCGTCGCGCTCCTCCAGCAGCACCTTGAGCAGGTGTTCGGGGGCGAACTGCTGGTGCCGGCGGGCGAGGGCCAGCGACTGGGCGGACTGGACGGCCTGTTTGGCGCGGTCGGAGTAGAGGTCGAGATTCACGGCGGCTCCCCTGATCGGCGGATTGTGCGCTCAAGGACGCCCTTTCAGGAAGCGACGCCTTGAGATGCAGCAAATCTGGGTGTGGCAGCGGGGTCACACAAGAGGCGCCCCTCCGCCGCGGCCTAGCCCCCGGTGGTCGGGGCCGAGAAGTCGAACTGCTCCGGACGCCGCTGGCCGCCGCCGAAATTCCACGTCAGGCCGATGAAGGCCGCGCGGCCGCCGAACACCTGGTCCGTCCGGTCGGTGAAGGTCGGGGTGGCGAGGGTGGTGGTGGAGCCGAAATCGTCGAACACATCCCGGACCGTCACATTGAACGACCAGGAGTCGCTCAGCTTGCGACGATAGCCGAGGTTGACGAGGGTCGACTGTTCGCGGCTGCCCTGGGCCAGCAGCTGCTCGCCGCCCCAGATGCCGGACACCTGGAGGAAGTCCTCCTGGGTCGGGGTCCAGTTCACGGTCAGGCGGCCGGAGACGCTCTCGCCCTCGCTGTCGACGGTGCCGACGAGGCCGGCGGCGTCGATCTGCTGGCGGAAGATGTTGAGGCTGGCATTGTAGCGCAGGGTCGGATGCAGGGCCCCGCTGGCCACCAGTTCGAGGCCCGTCGAGGTGCTGGCTCCGAGGTTTTCGGGCCGGGTCAGGAAGACGCCGCCGCCCAGATCGGTGGTGACCGGGGTGAAGGCGTCGCGGGTGTCACGGTAGTAGAGGGTGGCCTGGTAGAAGGTCTGCTGCTGGCGATAGCCCCAGCTCAGCTCGAGGGCGTCGGTCTCCTGCGGCAGCAGGTCGGGATTGCCGGAGCGGCGGTTCAGACTGTCCTGGTAGGTCAGGAAGGGGTTGAGGTCGCCGGGGCCGGGGCGCTGGATCCGGCGGCCGTAGCTGGCCCGAAGGGTCTGCATGTCGTCCAGCTGGTAGGAGACGTTCAGGGTCGGATAGGCGCGGAAATAGTCCTGCGACGACCGCAGGCTGGTGGTGATCTGGTTCAGCTCGAGATCCGCCTGTTCGAGGCGCAGGCCGAACTGGGCCGTCAGCTTCTCGCCGAAGGGCCGTTCCAGGGTCGCATAGACGGCGTGCACCGTCTGATCGAGGTGGAACTCATTGGACACGACGGGGTCGGTGACCAGCGTCGCCGGGGTGGGCCCGCGCGCGAAGAGGTTGTCCTGTTCGAGGGTCAGGGCCTGCCGCTCATAGCCCAGCCGCAGGCGGCCGCCGTCGGCCATCGGGCGGACATAGGCGCTGGTGAAACCGATCTGGTCCTGGCGGTTCTGATTGCTCAGAAACTCGCTGAACGGGGCCGCCACCGGGATCAGCTGGTCGGCCAGGGTACCGAGCTCGACGCCGAAGCGGTTGCGGTCATAGCGCAGTTCGTTGGACCACTCATGGCCCGCCGTGTCGAAGCGGCGCAGGACCCGGGCGCTCGCGCCGGAGAACTGGCCCTGGAAGCCGCCGCCCGAGACACGGCGATAGGCCGAGGCGATGCCGCCGCCGGCGGCGTCGGCCTCATACAGGTCGAGACTGTCGGCGAAGCTGTCGACGTCCGTATGGCGCACATCGCCGGTCAGCTGGGTCTTGTCGTCGAGATTGTGCTCGACCGCCAGGCGGATGAAGACGCTGTCGGAATCGCCCTCGACGTTCTGGCTCTGGCGGGCCTCGAGGAACTGGCCGGAACCGGCGTCAAACCGCGTCCGCAGCCGCTGGAGTTCCTGCAGATAGGCGTCATGGCGCACGCCGACGTCGGCGGACAGGGTCGTCGGGCCGTTCACATGCGAGAGGCTGCCGCCGATATTGTAGCGGCCGCTGTCGCCGACGTTGGCCCGCACCGAGCCGGTCGTGGTCTGGCCAGGGCGGACCGTGGTCGGCTTGGAGATCAGATTGATGACCCCGGCCGAGCCCTCGGGGCTGTAGGCGGCGGACGGGTTGGTCAGGATTTCGATACGGGCGTACTGGGCGGCCGGAATCTGCTGCAGCAGCTGGCCCCGGCTGGGGCCGTTGAACTGGCTGGCGGGCCGGCCGTCGACCAGGATGGTGACATTGGCATCGCCGCGCAGGCTGACGTTGCCGTCCGGATCGACCTCGACCGAGGGAATGTTGCGCAGGGCCTCGGCCAGGGTGCCGGTCGCGGCCTGCAGGTCGTTGGCGAGGCTGTAGCTGGTGCCTTCGCTGGAGGTGCGGATGTCGTTGGGGCGGGCGGTGACGACCACGTCGTCGAGCGCCGCCGCCTCGGCGGGCTTTTCGCTATCATCGGCCGGAGCCTCTTCCTGCGGCGTGGCGGCCGGCGGCGGGGTCTGGGCCTGGGCGGGAGCCGGCGGCGCGGGCGTCTGGGCGAAGGCGGCCCCCGACGAGGTGGCCAGGGCGGTGCCGACGAGCAGCAGGAAACGGATGGAAGTCATGGCGTGCGCCCCCTGCGCGTGGTCGGGCGGCTCAGCCCGTCAAGTTTCCTTTCCATATCGGTCGAGCTGAGCCGGAGCGAGTTACATCTTCTTCATTACGCCGCCGTCAGAACCGGCCACCTTTCCGCCGCAGATTGAGAGGGGTCCGCGAGCGGCCGACGCGGGTGAGCCCGGCGGGTCTCTGGCCATCCGGGCGGCGGGAGGATAGGTCGGGAGACGGAACTTCACGGTCTCCGGAGCGCCCGCTTGATCCCGCACGCCGCATGGCCCGTCGATCCCGCCGTCATCGCGCCCTTCCTGCTCGCCGTGGCCCTGATTGAACTGACGCCCGGTCCGAACATGGGCTGGCTGGCGCTGGTCTCGCTCGGGCGGGGACGGCCGGCGGGGTTCGCGGCGGTGGCGGGGGTGACGGTCGGGCTGGCGGCCTGGATGCTGGCCGCCGCCTTCGGCCTGACCCAGGTCCTGCTGATCTGGCCGCCGCTGTACCAGATCATCCGCTGGGCCGGGGTGGCCTTCCTGGTGTGGCTGGCCTGGGAGGCGTGGCGCGGCGACAGCGACCCGGCCGCCCCGGACGGCGTCGACCACAGCACGCTGCGCGGCCTGTTCCTGCGCGGCATGACGGGCAATCTGCTGAACCCCAAGGCGGCGGTCTTCTATGTCGCCCTGCTGCCGACCTTCATGCGGCCGGATCACGGGTCGCCGCTGGGACAGGCGCTGACCCTGGGCGGGCTGCATCTGGTCGTGGCGGTTGTGGTGCATGCCCTGATCGTGCTGGGCGCGGCGAGCGCCGGGGGGCTGGTGCTGACGCGGGTGCAGGGGCCAGTGTTGCGCGGCGTGATGGCCGGCGGGATCGCCCTCGTGGCTCTGTGGATGGCCTGGGAGACGCGGGGCTGAGGCAGCGTCCTCGGCCTTCCCCGGCGAGGGCTGGTTCATCACGAAGGACACAAAGGAGGCCACGAAGGGCACAAAGGGTCCTGCGAGGAGGACCGAACCCGGGCCGGGGCAGGGATCAATGCGGCGTACGCCGCGATCTCTAAACAGCCGCAGAGAGCACCGACCGCGACACGACGCCGGTCTCGTCGTGTCCTTTGTGGCCTCCTTTGTGTCCTTTGTGATGAACCTCCTCGCCGCCGCACCCCGCCAAAGACGCGACGGCCGGTTCAACTCGGCAGACGATTGCTCTAGCGTCCGCCCCGAACCCTGTCCGGAGCCGTTACATGTCCCTTCGCCTCACCCGCCGCGCGGCGCTGGTTTCCTCGGTGGCCGGAGCGGCCGCCCTGCCCTCGACGGGATGGGCGCAGGCGGCGGCGAATGACAGCGCCTCGCTGGCCGAACAGGTCGACGCCTATGTGAAACGGGTCATGGCCGGTTTCCCGGACCAGCCGGCAGTGTCCGTGGCGCTGGTCAAGGACGGACAGGCCGTGCTGACGCGCGGCTATGGCGTGCGGGCCATCGGGGGGGCGGCGGTGGATGAGCACACATTGTTCGCCATCGCCTCCAACACCAAGGCGGTGACCTGCGCGGCGCTGGCCATCCTGATCGACGAGGGCAAGGTCAAGTGGGACGAGCCGGTGCGGACGTATCTGCCCGGGTTCAGCCTGTCGAAGCCCGAGCTGAACGACATGGTCACGGTGCGCGATCTGGTCAGCCACAGGATCGGCTTCGGCCTCGGCGCCGGCGACCTGCTGTTCTGGCCCAATAGCGACCGGACGCGGGCCGAGATCATGGCGGCCGTGCCGCATGTGCCGATCGAGGATACGTTCCGCACCACCTACCACTACTGCAATCTGATGTTCGTGGTGGCCGGTGAAGTGGTCGCCGCCGCTTCCGGCATGGCGTGGGAGGATTTCATCCAGACCCGGATCCTCGACCGTCTGGGCATGACCGAAACCCTGCCGCTGATGACCGCGGCTGACCCGGCGAAATCAGCCCTGCCGCACGGGCGGGTCGGGCCGCCCCTGCGCTATCAGGGCGAGATGCAGACCATCGGCCAGTCGATCCAGGAGGTCTGGAACTGGTCGTCGGCGGGCGCGGCCGGCGGCTTCGTCAGCACGCCGGTCGACTGGGCGAAATGGATCGCGGTGCAGCTGGCGCGGGGGGCCCTGCCGGACGGGACGCGGCTGTATTCGGAGGCGCAGGCCAATGAGATGTGGCGGCCCAACATCATCATCTCCAGCTCGCCCGGGCCGACCGAGACCCTGCCCGGGCGGGCCATCGCCTCGACCTATGCGACCGGCTGGCAGGTCCAGGACTATCGGGGGGAGCGGGTCATGACCCACGGCGGCGGCGCCCCCGGCTATGTCTCCGGGACGATGCTGATTCCCGGCCGCAATGCAGGCTTCAGCTTCTTCACCAATGCCGAGGAGAGCTTCCTGACGCGGGCCCTGCGCAGCGGCATCACCGACATCGTCATGGGCAAGACCGGCTTCGACTGGATCGCGGACGGGGTGCGGCTGCAGGCCGAGGGCGATGCGAAATCGGTCGCGGCGGCGGCGGAGATCGATGCCAAACAGGCCGCGGGCGCGCCGCCGTCCCTGCCGCTGGCAGCCTATGCAGGCACCTGGCGCGACCCCTGGTACGGCGACATCACCATCCAGGCGCGCGACCTTCAGCTGTGGCTGAGCTTCAGCCGGACGCCGGCGCTGCAGGGGCCCGTCGAGGCTTATGACGGCGAGACCCTGCGGACCCGGTTCACGGACCGGCGCGAGGAGGACGTCTTCATCAGCTTCACGCTGGAGAACGGACGGCCTGTGTCAGCGACGATGAAGGCGGTCAGTCCGGATGCGGACTTTTCGTATGACTATCACGACCTGCGGCTGACGAAGGTTTGAGCCGGGTGCCTGGTGTTCGAGCCCTGTGTGTAGCGGCCGCACTGGGTTTTCTGATGGCACCCGGCGCGGCGTTCGCCTGTCGCTTCTCGGTAGCGCCTCCGAGGATCGCCGGCGAGTTTCAGGCCATCGTCGTCGCGGAGATCGATGTGGCGCGCGACACCGGGGTCAACAACGCGTGGGTGTGGGAGATCGAGGCGCATCTGACCAAGATCGTGGCGGGCGAGCCTGCAGCCGCGACCTATGGATTCCGGCATTCGACCGGAACAAACGGATGCAGCCCTGACCCGCCGACGGGCCTCTTCGTGCTGTACATCGCCAACACCGCTAACGGTGAACGAGTTGTGGAGGCCCTGCCGCTGGAGACGGCGCTGAATATCGATCCGCGCGTCAATGATCTGCTTCAGATCCGCTAGCTGGGACCAAGCACAGTCGATCTTCGACATGATCGGAAAGCCTTGTCATCCCGGACGCCGCGAGGCGGCGATCCGGGACGGGTTCGTCAACCAGCGTGCGCCTCCCGGAAATCGCAGCGCGATTGTCCGGGAGACAGGTGGCGACCGCACTATGACCAGACCCTGCTCCCGGATAGCTGCTGGCGCAGCTTCCGGGAGGATTATTTCTCCTGATCAGGCGTCCCGGATCGCCGCATTGCGGCGTCCGGGATGACAAATGCCCGACCCTATTCCGCCGGCCTTGAGCGGCTGGCCTCGAGGATCGGCATCGAGGCTTCGGTCGGGATGTAGATGACCTCGCGGCCCGGCTTGCCGGCGGTCTCTTCCAGCATGTGGATGTAGGACCAGCGCAGATAGTTTTCGGGGCCGCCGAGGCTTTCGGCCATGATGCGGTTGGCCTCGTTGGTGCCGCGGGCGCGGGCGACCTCGGCCTGGGCGGTGAGCTGGGCCGAGTCGAGGGCGGCCTGGGCTTCCAGCACGCGGATGCGGCGGTCCTGTACGGCCTGCTCATAGGCGGCCTTGCCCTGCATCTGCTTGGAATAGACGTTGTAGGTCGGCAGGCCGATCATGACGATGGCGAGGACGATCACCACAGCGATGACCGAGCCGATGGTGATGCTGACGCCGCGCATGGGATTCTCCGGACAAGGCGGGGGAATCCCGCCTCGCCAGCCTCGCGGTCCGGATGGCCGGGGTCAAGCGGGGCCGGCCTGACGGATCAGCGCCGGTCGCGTGGCCGGGGGTCCAGCAGCAGACCGGACACGGTCGCCGCCAGCAGACGCGGGGCCACAGGCAACCTGGCGACCTTGCCGAGCACATGGTCGCGGATCCAGGGCAGGATGCGGCCGTCGGCCTGGTAGAAGGGGGTGAAGCCGAGGCTGAGCGCCTGATAGAGACGGACGTGCCAGCGGCGGGCGGCGGCATAGGCCTTGAGCGCGGTCGGCAGGTCGCGATGGCGGGTCAGGGCGTCGGCCAGGGCCTCGGCGTCAAGCAGGCCCATATTGACCCCCTGCCCCAGCTGCGGACTGGTCGAATGGGCGGCGTCGCCCAGCACCGCCAGCCGCTCGCCGATCGGCCGGGCCAGGGTCTGGTGGCCATAGGAGGCGAGGGTCATCTGCTCGCGGTCCGTGATCGCGTCCATCACCGGCGCCAGCTCCGGCCAGAGGCGCAGGCACTGATGCTTCCAGTGATCGAGGCCCAGGGTGTGCCAGTCCGCCCAGATCTCGGTCTTCAGGCTCCAGAAGAAGGTCGCCAGCGGCGCCGTCTCGCCCGGGCGCACGCCACAGGGCAGGACGCCGAGCATGCGGTGGGCGCCGAGATAGACCTGCTCCAGGGCGGTCGGATCGAATGGCGCGCCCGGCCATGGCACGGTGGTCCACAGGGCGCCCCAGTCAAGGTCGCGGCGCTCGCCGCCCATGCCGGCGGCGATGGCCGAACGCGCGCCCGAGGCGTCGACGACGAGATTGAACGGCGCGCTGCGGCGTCCCGCGCTGTCGATCAGCCGGCCCGCATCGGCGGCCACGATCTCGCGGTCGGTCTCGAAATCGACGCCGGCCTCGACACAGGCGTCGTACAGGATGGAGAAGACGGCGGCGCGGTGGATGCCGATGGCCTGACGCGGTCGCTTCAGGTCGCTGTAGCGGACGTCCAGCACCACCCGGCCGCGACGGGCCTCGCGGCCGAAGATGTGCTCGATGCGCTGGCCGTGGGCCTCGACCCGCGGCGTGAGGCCGAGCCGGTCCAGCACGTCCAGTCCGGTGGGCTGGAGCATGAAGCCGGCCCCGACGGGGCGCGGCGTGGCGAACCGCTCGTGGACCATGACGCGCCGCCCCTGCCGCGCCAGCATCAGGGCGACGGCCAGGCCGGTGGGGCCGGCGCCGATCACCGCGATGTCGGCGGGCCGCGGCATGCGGGGCGGCGGCGCAATCTCGACAGCCTCGCGAGCGGCCTGGGTTCGTCGCGACTTCGGGGCCGCCGCGGCCGTCGACGACCCGGGCGCGGCCGGCTTCGCGCGTGGTTTGCGTGGCTTGGGGGCCGGGGTCTTCGTCACGCGGGAACGAGTTCGATCAGATCAAGGTTGGACTCGGCCTGCGGCCAGGGGATGACCAGCCGCCAGCGGCGCTCGCCGATCCGCTCCAGCACGGCGACCAGGTCACGGTCGGGGCGTTGGCCGTAGGAGTTGGCGGGCGGCTCGGACGCCAGGGCCATGGAGCCGAGCATGACCATCTCGTGGTCGTTCTCGGGGAACAACAGGCCGGAGGGGCGCTGGCTGCCGGTCAGTTTGGAGAATTTCAGGCCGCGTGGGGTCTGTTCGATGCGGCAGGCGAACCAGCCGTAGACGACGTAGCCGAGGCCGCCCTCACCGCCCTGGGAGCCCAGTTTGACGGTGCGGCAACGATAGTCGCCGGGCGGGGGCGTGACGGGCGAGCGGGCGGCGCGGGGGTCCAGCAGATCGCCGAGGCCGGCCAGGTCGCCCGAGCCGGGCTGGCGGCGGGCCTGCTGCAGGGCGAGGGACCAGGCGGCGG
>JAUYAG010000166.1 GCA_030693575.1 Brevundimonas sp.
GGACCATGGCAAGCTCTTCCCGTGGCGCTTCGTGGTCATGGGCCCGCAGAGCCGCGCCGACCTCGCCCGCGCCCTCGCGCCGCTCGCCGGGCACCAGCTCGACCCCGGCAAGGCGGCCAAGGTCCTGTCCAAACTGACCGCCCCGCCCCTGACCCTTCTGGTGCTCTCCGTCCCGATCGCCGGTCACAAGGTGCCCGAGTGGGAACAGCAGCTCTCGGCCGGCGCCGTCTGCATGAACCTCGAACACGCCGCCAACGCCCTGGGCTACGCTGCCAGCTGGATCACCGACTGGTACAGCTACGACCCGGCCGCCCTGGCCCTCTATGACGTCCGCGCGGGCGAGCGGGTGGCCGGCTTCATCCACATCGGAACCCTGGCCGAACCGCCGCTCGAACGTCCCCGCCCGGACGTGGCGGCGCTTACGACCTGGCGCGACTGACCCCTCAGACGCGGAGCAGGCCCACGCTCGCCAGCGTCGCGACGGCCATCAAGGCGGTGACCACGACCAGCAGGACGGTCAGCAGATTTTCAGTCCGGTCAGGGCGGCTGCGCATGGCGACGATCATGCCGCGATTCGCCCTCAATCAGGCGTCCCAGACGCCGCCGGTCATCCGCCGCGCCAGCAGCGGCTTGCCCAGCCAGTAGGCCAGCTCTGCCGGCCGCGCGATGTCCCAGACCGCCAGATCAGCGGCCTTGCCCGCCTCCAGCGTGCCGATCTCCGCCTCCAGCCCCAGCGCCCGCGCCGCGATCCGCGTCGCCCCCGCCAGCGCCTCTTCCGGCGTCAGGCGGAACTGCACGCAGGCCAGGTTGATCGCCGCCGTCATCGAGGCGACCGGCGAGGTCCCCGGATTGCAGTCCGTCGCCACCGCCATCGCCACCCCGTGCCGACGGAACAGGTCCATCGGCGGAAGCACCGTCTCGCGCAGCATCAGCCAAGCCCCCGGCAACAGCACCGCGACGACGCCCGCCTCCGCCATCGCCCGAACCCCGGACTCGGTCGTGTGCTCGACATGGTCCGCCGACAGCGCCCCATATTTCGCCGCCAGCGCCGCCCCGCCCCCGTCCGACAGTTGGTCCGCATGCAGCTTCACCGGCAACCCCAGTGCTCGCGCCTTGTCGAACAGCCGCCCGACCTCCTCGGTGGAGAAGGCGATCGGCTCGCAATAGGCGTCGACCGCATCGACCAGCCCTTCGGCGTGGGCCGCGGGCAGGATCTCGTCCACCGCCAGATCGACATAGCGCCCCCGCTCCGCCTTCCACTCCGGCGGCACGGCGTGCAGGCCCAGATAGCTGGTCCGCACCCGCACCCCGGCCTCGCTCCCGATCCGCCGCGCGACGCGCAGCATCTTCAGCTCGCTGTCGTGGTCGAGGCCGTAGCCCGACTTGATCTCGATGGTCGTGACCCCGGTCGCCTTCAGCCCCGCCAGCCGCCCGAGCGCCGAGGCGTAAAGCTCATCCTCCGACGCCGCCCGCGTCGCCGCCACGGAGGAAACGATCCCGCCCCCGGCCCGCGCGATTTCCTCATAGGTCGCCCCGCCCAGCCGCTGCTCGAACTCGCCCGACCGGTCGCCGCCGAACACCAGATGGGTGTGGCAATCGACCAGCCCCGGCGTGACCCAACGCCCGTCCAGCCGGTCGGTCGCTGTCGCCTCATGCGCCGGCAGATCGGCCCGCGCTCCGGCCCAGACGATCCGCCCGTTCTCAATCAGGACCGCACCGTCGTCGACGGCCCCATACGGCTCTCCGCCCGGAACCATTGTCGCCAGTCGGCAGTCAGTGATCAATCTCATGACCCTCTCCCGGCGGGAGAGGGCTTGAGCGCACGAGCGCGAAGCGATCGTTCTTGCGCGAAAGGGTGAGGGGTTACGGTGCGAAGCAGGTCCACGCCGGACGCCCTCACCCCTGCCCCTCTCCCCTCGGGAGAGGGGTTCAGCTGTGCGCGCATCATCGCCCCTCAAACCCCGCCAGCAGCTCGCAGAACCACCGCCCCGCCGTCAGCGAGCCGAGATCGCCGATCTCCAGCGACGGATCGTATTCGGTCAGGTCCACCGCCCGCACCTTCGGATGCGCCCCGATGACCCGCGTCGCGTCGAAGAAGTCCTGCACGGGCACCCCGCCCGGCCGCGCCCCCGGCGAGGCCGGCCACTGGCCGCGGTCGATCACATCGATGTCGAAATCGACGTAAATCACCTCGCAGAGCCCCGCCAACCGCTCCAGCTCCTCGGCCACGACGGCGGCCATGCCCCGCTCGCGACAGGCCCGCGCCGTCCGCACCGAAATCCCCGCCGCCTTCGCCTTCTCATGCGCGCGCCGGGTGTTGGCAAAGGGCGCCAGGCCAATCTGGCTGATCCGTTCGCCGGCCAGACCGTCTTCCAGCAACGCCTGCACCGGATTGCCATTGGTCAGACCCTGATCCGTGTCCCGCAGATCGAAATGGGCGTCCAGCGTCAGCAGACCCGTCCGCGCCAGCCCGAGGCCGTGCACCCCGGGCCGCGTGATCGCATTATTGCCCCCGATCAGCACCGTCAGCCCGCGCTTCGCCTGGGCGGCCGTCGCATCGCGCACCGGCTCAAACGCATCGGCCGGCGTGACCGCCTTCAGCGGCAGATCGCCCGCGTCATGAACCTTCGCCTCCAGCGTCCGCCCCGTCTCGACATCATAGGTCGAGAACCGCGGCAGCACGGCCCGGAACGCCTTCGGCCCCAGATCACACCGCCCCGGCGTCAACGACCGCTCATTGAGCCCCGCGCCGATCAGGGCGACGTTCGCTTCAGGGTGATCACCGATCAGGTCGGCGACGGAGGGCCAGGACAGGGCTTCGGATTCGGTCATCCGCCCACATAACCCCTTCTCCCCTTGCGGGAGAAGGCCACCGTCCTTGTCATCCCGGCCGAACCCCGGCGAAAGCCGGGGGAAGAGCCGGGACGGGACGCACGCACACAGCTCCCTCCCGGACAGCCCATCAGGGCTGAGCCGGGAGACAGCCGGACACATCCCCACCCTTCTCCCGGATAGCCGCTGCGCGACTTCCGGGAGTCATGAGACGGATTGGTGCCCGTCCCGGATATCGCCTACGGCGATTCCGGGATGACAAGGGTGAGCCACCTTCTCCCCCGAGGGGAGAAGGCGCTAAGAAGCCTCATGTCGACTCAAACCACCCCGAACACCCGCGTCATCCGCAGCCCGCGCGGCATAGAGATGACCGCGAAGACCTGGGCCGCCGAGGCCGCCCTGCGCATGCTCATGAACAACCTCGATCCCGAGGTGGCCGAGC
>JAUYAG010000097.1 GCA_030693575.1 Brevundimonas sp.
CGCGCCACCTTCCGCCCGTCGCGCCCGCGCCCCGCCGCCCAGCCGACCCAGGCGCCTTCGGCACCGCGCCGTATCGAGGCCGTCCAGCCGCGCGCCGTCGCGGCCCCGTCGGTTCCGGCCCCCATGCCCGACCTGCCCGGCACGGCCACGGTGATGACCCTGGGTGCCCACATGTGCAAATGGCCGATCGGCGACCCGTCCTCGAACGAGTTCAGCTTCTGCGGCCGGCGTTCGTCGGAAGGCGTCTATTGCGTTGAACACGCCCGCGTCGCCTACCAGCCGCAGGTCAAGCGCGGCGCCACGGATCTGGCCCGCTCGCTGCGGCGGTATATCTGACCCCTTTCAGCCATACGGCTGTCATGAACGGCTCCTAGAGAGCCGCCCTCCGCCTCGAGGCCCCACCCGCACGGGGCCTCGAGTGCTGGGGCGGGGCTGCGCTTTTCCGGGTTGACGCAGCCCCTCACCCGCCCGCTGCGCGGGCGGGAGCGATTAGTGGCTAGTGATTAGTGATGGTCGCTCTTCGTTAGCGGAAGGGCGGCGCGGACCGCGCGGTCGCACCGGAATTGGCCAACCACTAATCACTAGCCACTAGCCACTCAGTTCAGCACCCGCCGCTCCCCCGGCACATCCAGGCTGAACGCCGGAATGGCCGCCTCGAACTCCCGCCCGGTGGCGTCCGTCATCGCATAGCCGCCCACCATCGAGCCCGAGGCCGTGCCCAGCGGGCAGCCCGAGGCGTAGGAATAGCTTTCGCCCGGCTGGATCGTCGGCTGTTCGCCGATCACGCCCGGACCCCGCACTTCCTCGACGTGGCCGCGCGCGTCGGTGATGACCCAGCGCCGCGCCATCAGCTGCACCGACACCCCGGTCAGATTCAGGATCTCGACCTGGTAGGCCCAGACCCAGCGGCCGCCGTCCGGATCGGACTGGCCGGCCAGATAGCTCGGCCGGACGCGGACCACGATCCCGTCAGTTTCGGCTTCATAGGCGCGCGTGTCGTGCATCCGCCCATGGTCGCGGAACCCCGGCCTGCGTCAAGCGCGGGCTTGCCCTCGCGAGAGGGGAGACGTGGCGAAAAATCGTGTAAGCCGGTCGGATGCAGTCTTACGAACACACCACTCCGGGCATCCTGCCATGCCAGTCCATCGAGGCCCTGATCGCCGGCGGCGCGATCACCTCGGACACCGCCTTCGACGCCGATCAGGTGCAGCCGGCCAGTCTGGACCTGCGCCTGTCCGACCAGGCCTGGCGCGTGCGCGCCTCCTTCCTGCCCGGCCAGCGCACGGTCGAGGACCGGATCGCCGACGTCGCCATGCACCGGATCGATCTGTCGGGCGGCGTCGTGCTGGAGCGCGGCTGCGTCTATATCGCGCGCCTGCAGGAGCGGCTGAGCCTGCCGAAAGGCCTGATCGCCCGCGCCAATCCCAAGAGCTCGACCGGCCGGGTCGACGTCTTCGTGCGCCTGCTGACCGATCGCGGCGCCTCGTTCGACGACGTGGCCGAAGGCTATGAGGGCGCGCTCTATCTGGAGATCTCGCCCCAGACCTTCCCCATCCTCGTCCGGCCCGGCACGCGGCTGAACCAGCTGCGGCTCAAGGCCGGCGAACCGCCCAAGCTGGAGACCCGCAGCGTCGGCGTCGAACTGCAGGGCGGCGAGGGGTCCGTGGTCGGCTTCCGCGGACGCCGCCATGCCGGAGTGATCGACCTCGACAACATCGACGGCCACGACCCGCGCGACTTCTGGGAGCCCCTGACCCTGCGCCGCGGCGAACTGCTGCTCGATCCGGGTGAGTTCTACATTCTGGCCTCGAGCGACGACGTCGAGATCCCCGTCGACCAGGCCGCCGAGATGACCCCGATCGATCCGTCGGTGGGCGAGTTCCGCGTCCACTACGCCGGCTTCTTCGATCCCGGCTTCGGCACGGACGAGGCGCACGGTGCCGGCTCCAAGGGCGTGCTCGAAGTCCGCACCCACGACACCCCCTTCCTGCTGGAGCACGGCCAGATCGTCGCCCGGCTGGTCTATGAGCCGCTGACGGAACGCCCCACCCGCCTCTACGGCGAGGGCGGCAGCCATTACCAGCGGCAGGGGCTGAAGCTGTCGAAACATTTCCGGCCGTGGGGGTGAAGGGAGTGGTTAGTGGCTAGTGGTTAGTGATTGCCCCTCCACTGGCTGCGGAAGGGCGGCGCTGACGGCGCGGTGGCACTGCTGCTGGCCAGCCACTAACCACTAGCCACTAACCACTCACTCCAGCCGATCCGCCTTCCTCAGGTCCGGGAACCAGCGTGCCCAAAGGCCCGTCGCCGTCAGCGCGCCGATGCCGCCGTACACCGCCGCCCCGATCGGACCGAGGAAGCGCACCGCCACGCCGGAATAGGCCTCGCCCAGTTCGTTCGAGGCGCCGATGAACAGCATGGACACCGAACTGACCCGCCCGCGCATGTGATCGGGTGTGGCCAGCTGGATCAGGGTCTGGCGGATATTGACGCTGATCATGTCGGCCGCGCCGCCGAGGAACAGCACGGCGCCCGACAGCCAGACACTGGTCGAGAGGCCGAAGGTCAGGGTGCAGACGCCGAACACGGCGACCGAGGCGAACATCCATCGGCCCGCGTGCTGCACGATCGGGAAGCGGCTCAGATACAGGGCCACCAGCAGGGCCCCGGCCCCGAAAGAGGCGCGCAGCAGGCCGAAACCCATGGCTCCGACATGCAGGATGTCGGCCGCGAAGATCGGCGTCAGCAGCGCCACGCCGGCCAGAAGCACCACGATCAGGTCCAGCGAAATGGCGCCGAGGACGATCTTCGTATTCCAGACATAGGCCAGCCCTTCCTTGACCTGCTCCACCGGCGAGACCCGGGTCGGCGACGGGGCCGGCTTGCCGCTGGTGCGGATCAGCACAAGGCTGGCGAAGCCGATGGCGAACATGGCCAGGGCCACGCCATAGGCGCCGGGCACCGTGAAGCCGACAATGACGCCGCCCAGGGCCGGGCCAGCGATGGCTCCGGTCTGGAAGGCGATGGACTGGGCCGCGATGGCCGGCGGCAGGGCGCGGCGGCCCACCACCATCGGCAGGAAGGCCTGACTGGCGGGAGCGAGGAAGGCGCGTGCCGCCCCGAACACGGCGGCCACGGCCAGCAGGCCCCACAACGGCGGCGACCCGTGCAGCGCCATGAACAGGAAGGCCAGGGCGCAACCGCCCTCGACCATGATCGACAGGGTGACGGTGTTCTTGCGGTCGCGCCGGTCGGCCAGGGCCCCGGCGGGCAGGGTCAGGGCCAGCAGCGGCAGGAACTGGCACAGGCCGACGAGGCCCAGATACAGGCTGGCCTCGGCCACCGGATGGTCCCGGCGGGCGATCTCATAGACCTGCCACAACAGGGCCGAGGACTGGATCTGGATGCCCAGCACCGCCGCCACCCGCCCGACCCACAGCAGGCGGAAGTCGCGGATGGCCCAGGGGCTGGCAGGGCCTTCGGGCGGCGGCGGGGGCTGGACCGGTGCGGTGGTCTCGATCGTCCCGGTCACGTGCGGCGGTCGACTTTCGGATAAGGGGTTCCGTCGCGGTGGAAGAAGCCGCCCTGCCGGAACTGCATGTCGATATCGGGATAGTGGCCGGTATCTCCGCCCGGGGTGCGCGTGCCCACCTCCAGCAGAACGGCCTCGGCACCCGAGCGGTTCTGCAGCACATGGCCGTTGGGCACGCCCGCCTTCCAGCCCGCGCAGTCGCCGGCGCGCAGGACGGTCTCGCCCTCATCCTCCACCAGCACCACCTCGCCTTCCAGCACCCAGACGAACTCGTCCTCGCCCTCGTGCCAGTGTCGCTGGCTCGACCAGGCGCCGGCCGGCAGGCGCAGCAGATTGACCCCGAACTGGTCCAGCCCGACGGCGTCGCCCAGCCGCCAGCGGCGGCGCGGCTTGCACGGTCCGGCGAATTCCTCGGGATAGCCCGTGCCGTGTCCGGTCGGGGCTGCGTCGATGTCGATCTTCGGCATGGGGAGGGGCGCCCTTCTCGCAGTCGTCCGAACCCCGTAAAGCACAGCCTTATGAGCGTCGCATCAACTCCCGTTATCGATCCTGTCGCCCTGACCCGCGACCTGATCCGCAGGCCTTCCGTCACCCCTGCCGACGAGGGTGCCATGGATGTGCTGGAGCGCGCCCTGACGGGGCTGGGCTTCCACTGCCGACGGATGAAGTTCGAGGAGATCGAGAACCTCTACGCCCGGCGCGGCACGGCCTCGCCCAACCTCTGTTTCGCCGGCCATACCGATGTGGTGCCCACCGGTTCGACGGAGGCCTGGTCCTCCGGCCCGTTCGAGGCCGAGGTGAAGGACGGCATCCTCTACGGCCGCGGCGCGGTCGACATGAAGGGCGGCATCGCGGCCTGGGTGGCGGCGGTCTCGCGCATTCTGGCCGAGGGCGAGGTCCCCGGCAGCCTGTCCTTCCTGATCACGGGCGACGAGGAAGGCCCCGCCCTGCATGGCACCAAACGGGTGGTCCAGGCCCTGATGGCCGAGGGCGAGGTCATTGACGCCTGCGTCGTCGGCGAGCCGTCCTCGCAGCATGCGCTGGGCGACATGATCAAGATCGGCCGGCGCGGCTCGCTGAACACCTGGATCACCGTCCACGGCAAACAGGGGCACGTCGCCTATCCGGACCGGGCCGCCAATCCGGTCCCCGTGCTGGCCCGGCTTGTCGCCCGTCTCGCGGACCACAGGCTCGACGCAGGCTATGAGGCCTTCCAGCCGTCCAACCTCGAGCTGACCACGCTCGACGTCGGCAATACAGCCACCAACCTCATCCCGGCCGAGGCGCGGGGTCGGCTGAACATCCGCTTCAATCCGAACCACACGGGCGAGAGCCTGATGGCCTGGCTCAATGCCGAGGCGGGCAAGGCCCAGGCCGAAAGCGGGCTGCGGATCGAGCTCGAGCACCTGCATTCGGGTGACGCCTTCCTGACCCAGACCGGGCCGTTCGTCACCGGCGTGCAGGACGCCGTCGAGACCGCCGTCGGCCGCCGCCCCGAGGCCTCCACCACCGGCGGCACCTCGGACGCCCGCTTCATCCGCGCCATGTGCCCGGTGCTGGAGCTGGGCCTCGTCGGCCAGACCATGCACCAGATCGACGAACGCGCGCCCGTGGCCGAGATCGAGGCGCTGGCGGAGGTGTATCGGGCGGTGATCGGGACCTATTTCGCGCGGGCTTGAGGGCGGCCCCTTGTCATCCCGGCGAGCCCTCAGTGGAGCGTCGCTTCCATCCGCGCGATACGCCGGTCGAGGTCCGCGACCATCTCCTCGAGTCGCACCTGTTCCGACTTCATGTCGACCGCCGTGCCGTCCTCATAGGTCAGCCGTGCCCCCTTGCCGATCAGGTCGAGACGATAGAGGGCGGTCACGCGGCGCGCCTTCAGCTTGTCCAGTTCGTCGGCCACGGCTCAGTCGCGCTCCAGGAACCGGATGGCGCTCAGCACATGGGTGCGGACGCCCAGCGGCAGGATCGCTTCATTGACGTCGAAGCCCGGCGAATGGTTCGGCGGCGAGGTGGCGGGATCGACCCCGTCCTTCGATCCGCCGAGGTGATAGAAGACGCCCGGGACCTCCTGCGACAGATAGCTGAAGTCCTCGGCCACCGTCGTCGGCGGCGTGGCCGGATTGACGTTGCCGGCACCCGCCGCCTCGGTCAGCACCGGGGCCAGCCAGGCCGACAGTTCCTCGTTGTTGAAAACCAGGGCCGCGTTCTGGCGCACCGTGAACTCGGCTGTGGCACCGTAGGTTTCGGCGACATTGTGGATGGCGATGCCGGTGCGGCGCACGAGGTCGTCGCGCTGGGCGATGTCGAAGGTGCGCAGGGTGCCGGACAGCGTCGCGTCCTCGGGAATGATATTGTAGCGCACGCCCGCGTCGATCGTGGCGATGGTGAAGACGGTCGGCGTCGTGGTCGGGTCGATGGTCCGCGCCGTCAGGGTGTTGATGGTCTGGACGATCTGGGACGCCACCGCGATAACGTCGACGCCCTTCCACGGCCAGGCGCCGTGGGTCTGGCGGCCGTGCAGGGTGATGTCGACCCGGTCCGAGGCGGCCATGAAGCCGCGGGGACGGTAGAAGACCGAACCGGGCCGGCCCGGCACGACGTGCAGGCCGAAGATGGCGTCGGGGCGGGGGTTGGCCAGCGCCCCCTCCTGGATCATCAGCCGGGCCCCGCCGAGCGGCTCACCCGGAGGTGCCCCTTCTTCTGCGGGCTGGAAGATGAACACGATCGTCCCGGGAATGTCCTCGCGCATGCCCGCCAACACCTCGGCGGCGCCCATCAGCATGGCGACATGGGCGTCGTGGCCGCAGGCGTGGGCCACCGGCACAGTCGCACCCATATATGTCCCGGTCGCGGTCGAGGCGAAGGGCAGGCCCGTCGCCTCCAGCACCGGCAGGGCGTCCATGTCGGCCCGCAGCGCCACCGTCCCGCCGGGCCGTCCGCCGCGCAGCACGCCCACGACGCCGGTCTTGCCCACCTCCGTGCGGACCTCCATGCCCAGCGCCCGCAGATGCTCGGCCACGAGGGCGGCGGTGCGGGTCTCGGCGAAGCCCAGTTCGGGATTGGCGTGCAGGTCGCGGCGCCAGGCTGTGACACGGGGCGTCCCGGCGGCGACGGCCGCTTCGATGCGGTCGAGGGCGATCGGCGCTGTCTGGGCCTGGGCCAGCCCGGCGGACAGGGCCAGCGAAAGCGTGGAGACGGCGAGCAGGCGGCGGATGGTCATGGCGGTCCCCAGTGTCCGAGAACCGCCACCGTGCGCGGACCGTGCGGTCGGCGCAAGAAATGAAACGAACAGGAAATTATGCGTTGGATGACGCAGGGCATCGGCAGCCCTAGAGTGCGCCCGTGAACCTTCGCTCCCCCGCCTTCGCCATCCTGTTCTCCGTCAGCCTGATCGCGGCGGCGGGGAACATGGCGCTTCAGTCGGTGCTGCCCGCCATCGGGCGTGAGTTCCAGCTGTCGGACACCCTGGTCGCCGGCGCCTTCGCCATCTCCGCCCTGATGTGGACGGTCGCCTCGCCTTTCTGGGCGCGACTGTCAGACACGCTCGGGCGCAAGCGGGTGATGATGATCGGCCTGGCCGGCTTCGTCGTCTCCATGACCGGCTTCGGCCTCGCCGCCACCTCCGGACTGGAGCAGTGGCTCGGCGCCATTGTCGCCTTTGTCCTGATGGGGGTGGCGCGCACCATCTACGGCGTGTTCGGCTCGGCGGCACCCATTGCGTCCCAGGCCTATGTCGCCGACCGTACCTCGCCGGAACAGCGCACCCAGGCCATGTCGCTGCTGGCCTCGGCCCAGGGACTGGGCACGGTGATCGGCCCGGCGCTGGCACCCTTCTTCGTCCTGCCGCTAGTGGGGCTGGCAGGGCCCATGTACGCCTTCGCCCTGTTCGGTGTGGTGGTGCTGGTCGTGGTCTGGCGCAAGCTGCCGAGCGGCGAGGTGGTGCGGATCCCTTCCCCCAGTGGCCATCGCGGCGATGCCGGAAAGGGGCTGTGGAAGGACCCGCGCGTGCGCGGTTATCTGCTCTACGGCCTGTTCGTCACCGGGGCGCAGGCGGCCAATATCTCGGTGCTCGGCTTCCACATCATCGACGAGCTGTCGGCCACCGGCATCGCCGTGCGCGACGCCCAGCCCTTCATCGGCATCGCCATGCTGGCCGGCGCCGCCGCCACCCTGATGGCCCAGTGGGGCCTGATCCCCCTGCTGAAGCTGCAGCCCGCCGACCTCATGCGCTGGGGTGCGGCCCTGGCGCTGGCCGGCAACCTGATGAGCATCGCCGCGCCCGGCTACTACGGCGTGGTCGTCGGCTATGCCGTGGTTTCCATGGGCATCGGCTTTGCCCGGCCGGGCTTCACCGCCGGGTCTTCCCTGTCGGTGGAAGCGCACGAACAGGGCGCCATCGCCGGCCTGATGATGTCGCTGGCCGGCCTGAGTTTCCTCGCCCCGCCCGTGATCGGCGTGGCCCTGTATGAGCTGGCCGAGCCCGCGCCCTTCATCGCCAACGCCGTGCTGCTGGCCGCCGCGACCGCCCTGTGTTTCATCAACCCGCGACTGCGCACGGGACCGCCGGACCTGCCCGACCGCGACGAAACGCCCTCCCCCGAGACTCCACCCGCCTCCCAGCCGGGACCCGAAGGCAACCGCTGATCGTTTGGGGCGCTTCCGGGCCTTTTCCCGGTCCCAAAGGCATGGCAGATCGGGCACATGGACATCGCCCGTATCGAGCGCCGCATCGGCGTGCGCGCCTCCCCCGACCAGATCTGGGCCCTGATCGCGGACCTGCCGGGCTGGGACCGCTGGAATCCGGTCGAGACCGGGCTTGAGGGCACGATCGCCTTCGGCGCGGACATCGCCCTGACCGAACAGGTCGGTGACCTGCCCGAACGCCGCGCCGCCACCCGGGTCGGCGACTGGCAGCCCTATTCACAGCTGGTCTGGGCCGAGAACCGCGGCCTGTGGTTCCGCTCGATGCGCTATTTCGAGATCCAGCCCCTCGACCAGCCGAACAGCTGCATCGTCGCCAACGGCTTCATCTTCTCCGGCCTGCGCGGCGAGTTGTATTTCGACAAGAACCGACGTCACCTGCGTCATGCGGTCGATGCGGTCGCCGAGGCCTGGAAGGCCGCCGCCGAAGCCTGATCGGTTTCGGGTCTGATGAGCGTCAGGATGGGAACGGCCCGGGCCGCATCCGATTTCCAACGCTACTCACGGAAATCGGGGGGTGTCAGCCGCCCGCGGCGCCGGCGGCCATCGTGTCCTGGATGCTGATGATGGCCGGCGTCAGGATGACGATGAACAGCACGGGCAGGAAGAACAGGATCATCGGCACGGTCAGTTTGGCCGGCAGGGCCGCCGCCTTCTTCTCGGCCGCCGACAACCGCATCTCGCGGTTTTCCTTGGCCATGGTGCGCAGGGCCGTGCCCAGCGGCGTGCCATAGGTCTCGGCCTGGGTCATGGCCGTGGCCACCGACTTCACGCCCGGATGGTTGGTCCGTTTGGCCAGCCCCTCATAGGCCATCCGCCGGTCGGGCAGATAGCTGAGCTCGGCCGACAGCAGCGTCAGTTCCTCGGCGAGGTCGATGGACGAACCGCCGATCTCCTGGCTGACCTTCTGGATCGCCGCCTCGATCGACATCCCCGCCTCGACGCAGATCAGCAGCAGGTCCAGCGCGTCCGGGAACGCCTGCATGATGGACGTCCGGCGCTTTGAAATGCGGTTCGAGAGGAAGATGTTCGGCGCATAGAATCCGATCACGGCCGCGAACATGCACGCCGTCAGCCGGGTCATGACCGGCAGGCCGAAATCGTTGAAAATGAACAGGTAGAAGACCGCCACCCCGAGGAAGACGAACGGCATCGAGAAGCGGAAGAAGTAGAAGGTCGTCAGCGGCCGCGGGCCGCGATAGCCGGCCTGGGCCATCTTCTCCGCGACCTTGGGATCTTCCAGCAACTTGGTCAGGTTCAGCCGCTCGACGACGCGCTTCTTGAAGCCCTCGTCCGAGTGGCGAAGGTTCTGGGTTCCGGCGTTCTGCGCGGCGATGGCCTGACGCGACCGGCGCTTCAGCTCCTCGCGCCGCACCGCCACGGCCTTCAGCCGACCCTCCAGCTTGGCCCCGCCGTTGAACGATCCGAGCAGGGTCACCAGGGTGGCGAACACCAGCACGCCCACGCCGAGGCTCAGCAGGTTCTGGGTGTTGGTGAAGAACTCGATCATCGGAGCCGGGCGTTTCCTAGAACTTGAACGAAATCATCTTCTTCATCACGAAGACGCCGAACGACATCATGGCCACCGCGATCAGCAGCATGAACTGGCCACGCGGGTCGGTGAACAGGCGGGCCATGTAGGCGGGCGTCGTGATGCTGACGAGGATCATCACCGCGGGCGGCAGCGAACCGATGATGCCCGCCGAGGCCGTGGCCTCGGACGACAGCGCCTTGATCTTCTCGCCCATCATCTTGCGGGCGCGCAGCACGACCGAGAGGTTGTTCAACGCCTCGGCGAGGTTGCCGCCGGTCTTCTGCTGGATGGCGATGACGATCGAGAAGAATTTCAGCTCTGGCGTCGGCATCCGCTCGTACATCTTGTCCAGTGACTGGGCCAGGGTCAGGCCGACGCCGAGCCCCTCGACCAGCTTCTGGAACTCCCCGCCGAGCGGCTGGGGGCTCTCGCGGGCTATGATCTTGAAACAGTCGTGGACCGGCAGGCCGGACTTGATGCCGCGGACGATGACGTCGACCGCGTCGGCGAAATGGCTGGAGAATTTCTTCATCCGCCGCTTCCCGAGGAAGCCGACGACCCAGCGCGGCAGGCCGAGGCCGAGGACGACGCCCGCCCCCAGGCAGATCAGGATGTTCAGCCCGAACAGCAGCGGCAGCAGGAAGGCGATCGCGCCCAGGACCCCACTGATGATCCAGAAGGTCGAGACCTTGGTGGCCAGACCCGCCTGCTTCAGCTTGGCGGAGAGACTGATCCGCGCCTTGCGTTCGGCCCGCTCCGATTCCTGGAGCTGCTGCATGATCTGTTTGCGGCGCGCCTCGGGCGTATTGGCCGCGGCCGCCTTCTTGGCTGCGGAATTGTTCTGCTTGGGACCGCCGAAGGTCTGGGCGCGCTTGACCGCCGCCTCGCTGGAATCGCCGCCGCCGACGAGGGCCCAGCCCAGTCCGCCGACAGTGATGAAGGCCAGGACCGCCGCGAGGATCGGGAGCATCCGCCCTACTCCGCCGCGTCGAGGGCTTCGGCCAGCTCGCGCTCGAGGCCGTAGTAGCGGGCGCGATCCCAGAAGCGGGGACGGGCGATGCCGGTCGAACGGTGACGGCCGATGATCTTGCCGTTCTCGTCCTCGCCGGTGATTTCGTAGACGAACAGGTCCTGGGTGACGATCACATCGCCTTCCAGCCCGACCACCTCCGTGATGTGGGTGATACGGCGCGAGCCGTCGCGCAGGCGGGCCGCCTGGATGATGACGTCGACCGAGCCGACGATCATCTCGCGGATGGTCTTCGAGGGCAGGCCGTAGCCGCCCATGGTGATCATCGACTCCATCCGGCTGATGGCTTCGCGCGGGCTGTTGGCGTGCAGCGTGCCCAGGGAGCCGTCGTGGCCGGGGTTCATGGCCTGCAGCAGATCGAAGGCTTCGGGGCCGCGGACCTCGCCGACGATGATCCGCTCCGGGCGCATGCGCAGGCAGTTTTTGACCAGGTCGCGCATGGTGATCATGCCCTGACCTTCGAGGTTGGGCGGGCGGGTTTCGAGGCGCACCACATGCGGCTGCTGCAGCTGCAGTTCGGCCGCGTCCTCGCAGGTGATGACGCGCTCGGTCGGGTCGATGAAGGCCGTCAGGGTGTTCAGCAGGGTCGTCTTGCCGGAACCCGTACCGCCCGAGATGACCAGGTTGCATCGCGAGGCGCCGATGACGCCGAGCACGCGCGCGCCCTCGGGACTGATGGAGGAATACTCCACCAGATTCTTCATCGTCAGCTTGTCCTTCTTGAACTTCCGGATCGTCAGCGTCGGGCCGTCGATGGCCAGCGGCGGGGCGATGACGTTGACGCGGCTGCCGTCAGGCAGGCGGGCGTCGCAGATCGGCGAGCTCTCGTCCACGCGGCGGCCGACCTGGGACACGATCCGCTGGCAGATGTTCATCAGCTGGTTGTTGTCGCGGAAGCGGACATTGGTCAGCTGGACCTTGCCGCCGACCTCGATGAACACCCGGCCGGCACCGTTGACCATGATGTCGGCGATGTCGTCCCGCGCCAGCAGCGGCTCCAGCGGGCCGTAGCCGAGGACGTCGTTGACGATGTCCTGGACCAGATGCTCCTGCTCGGCCACTGACATGGAGACGTTCTTGATCGCCACCAGTTCGGCCACGATGTCGCGGATCTCTTCCGACGCCGCCTTGGTATCGAGCTGGGCCAGCTGGGCCAGGTCGATGGTGTTCATCAGGGCGTTGAAGATCGTCGTCTTGGTGGCGTGGTAGTAGTCCGACTGCTCGCGCACGATCTCCGCGACGGCCTGGGCCTTCTTCAGCTGTTCGAAGCCGGGCGTGGCCTTGGGGCCGGGCGCGTTGCGGGCGGGCGCGGGCTCGGCTTCCGGCCGGGGGCGCGAGGCCAGCGCGTCCAGCCGGTCCGCCGCCGGAGAAGCGGGCTTGGCGGCGTAGGATTCAGCCTTGCGCGCCGCGGTCTGCACCTGTGCGGCATCCGGCTCTCCGCCGAAGGCGAAGGCCTCGACCTGGATGCCGGGGGACGGCTGCGCGACCGGCGCGGCCGCGGGCGCCGGCCGCGGTGCGGCGGCGGTGCTGCCTGGCTGACCTGTGCGCTTGCCGAACACGCGTCAGGTCTTCTTCTTGAACAGGCCGGAGAACATGGACTTGCCGTCGCCCTTGCCGGCCTTGCCCCTGGGCCCGGCGATCATCGGCAGCTCGCGACGGGAGACGATCTGGGCCAGGGTCTGGAAGGCCTCGCCGGCCCTGGACTTGCCGCCGGCGTCGAGGATCATCTGGCCGTTGTTGGCGGCGGCGCCGAAGACCTTGGGTTCGAACGGAATGATCAGGCTGGGATGAACGCCGAGGGCGGCGCCGAAATCCTTGGCCGGAATCTCGGGACGTCCGGGGACGCCGACCTGATTGAGCACCAGCCGCGGCGGCGCATCGTTCGGCCGGCCCTGTTTGATCAGATCGATCATGTTCTTGGCGTTGCGCAGGCTGGCCAGATCGGGCGTCGCCACGATCACCACCTCGTCGGCGGCGATCAGGGTGCGGCGCATCCAGCCGGACCAGAGATGCGGCAGATCCAGCACCACGAAGGGCGCGGTCGATCGGATCTGGGTGGTCACTTCCTCGAAGGCTTCCGGGGAAATGTCCCAGTCGACGTCGAGGGTCGCGGGCGCAGCGAACAGGCTGAGCTTGTCGGTGCAGCGGACCATCATCCGGTCCAGCAGCACGGGATCGAGCCGGTCCGGCTGGCTCAGCGCGTCGGCGACACCGCTCAGCGGATCCTGGTTGAAGTCCAGACCGGCGGTGCCGAACGGCAGGTCATAATCGACGATGACGGTGTTGGCCCCGATCCGCTCGGACATCGCATAGGCGGTGTTGTGCGCGACGGAGCTGGAGCCCGCACCGCCCCGGGCGCCGACAAAGGCGATGGATCGGCCGACGAAGGGCTGGGCCGGATCGGCGAACAGGCCGCCGATGGCCGAGATCAGTTGCAGCGGCTGGAGCGGGGCGACGAGGTACTCGCTGACCCCACGGCGCATCAGCTCGCGGAACAGCAGGATGTCGTTGGTCGCGCCGACAACGATGACCTTGG
>JAUYAG010000187.1 GCA_030693575.1 Brevundimonas sp.
GCCGTTCGACGAGTTCCAGCAGTTCAAGCATCACCCGGCCATCGCCGAGCATCTGGAGGGCGGCACGCGCGTCTCCTACGGCGCCCGCGCCATCACCGAGGGCGGGTTCCAGTCGGTGCCGAAGCTCAGCTTCCCCGGCGGCGTCCTGATCGGCTGTTCCGCCGGTTTCGTGAACGTGCCGCGCATCAAGGGCAGCCACAACGCCATGAAGACCGGCATGCTGGCGGCCGACGCCGCCTATGACGCCGTTCAGGCAGGCCGCGCAGGCGACCAGTTGGTCGAATACCAGGCCGCCTATGAGAAGAGCTGGGTCTACAAGGAGCTGAAACAGGTCCGGAACGCCAAACCCTATCTGTCGAAATTCGGCACGACGATCGGCGGGGCGCTGGGCCTGTTCGATATGTGGTTCTCGTCCCTGTTCCGCGTGAACCTGCCGTGGACGCTGAAACACGGAAAGACCGACGCCGCCTCGACCGAGAAGGCCGCGAAGCACAAGGCGATCGCCTATCCGAAACCGGACGGGAAGCTGTCGTTCGACAAGCTGTCGTCGGTGTTCATCTCCAACACCAACCACGCCGAGGAACAGCCCGCGCACCTGAAGCTGCTGGACCCGTCGATCCCGATCCGCGTCAATCTGCCGGAGTATGGCGAGCCGGCGCGGCTCTACTGCCCGGCGGGGGTGTACGAGGTGCTCTACGACGAGGCGGGGAACAACCCGCGCTTCCAGATCAACGCCCAGAACTGCGTCCACTGCAAAACCTGCGACATCAAGGATCCGTCCCAGAACATCGTCTGGACCACGCCCGAGGGCGGAGGCGGGCCGAACTATCCGAATATGTGACGCGTGCCGGGCGAGGGGCCTTGTCGTCGCCGCATAATCCGGGAAGGGTCGGGTTATGCGTCTCTCCCGCCTCGCCCTTCTGCTCTCCGGTTGCGCTCTGACGGCGCTGGCCTCGCCCGCGTTGGCACAGGAAGCGCCGGATGCCGGGCCGCCGCCTGCCGCTCCGGCAATCGTGATTCAGAACCCGGCCGCGGCCCCGGCTGCACCTGTCGTCGTCGCCATTCCCGCCGAGTGGTCGCCCGTTCCGGCCGATGAGCTGGGCCGGACCGCCTACGGCCTCTACCTGTCCGGACGCCTGGCCGTGTTCCGGGGCGACAATGTCATGGGTGCCGACCTGCTGGCCCAGAGCCAGGCCCTGACCCCGGAGCAGCCGGTCGTAGGCGAGGAAGCCTTCCGCTCGGGCCTGTTCGCCGGGGACCTCGAGACCCTGGCCGAGCTCGCATCCTCGGTTCAGGACACGCCTCTGCTGGCGGAGGCCGCGCGTCTGGTCGTGATCGTGGACGACCTGAACAATGGGGACGCCGCGACCGGCCTGTCCATGCTTCGGCAGCAGCCCTTCGCCGAGCCTTTCGAGACGATCGGGCGCTACATCATGCCGTCGATTGCGGCCGCGGCGGGCGACTGGGACCTCGCTCTCGCGCCCGTCACGGCACCGTCGACGGACATCGACGCCTTGGTGCTGCGTCATCAACGGGTGCGGCTGCTGGAAGCCCGCCGGCGCAATGCCGAGGCTGAAGCTGAGTACCGCGCGCTGACGGCCTCGCCGCTGGGCTCGCAGTTGTTCTCCGCGGATTTCGGCCGGTTCCTTGAGCGCCGCGGGCGGCGCGATGAGGCCCTCGCGATCTATGAGGCCTCGCTGACCGGTCCGTCGCCGGACCCCGAGGCCCTGGTGGGCCGGACCCGCGTGCTGGCCCGAGCCGCCGCGCCTTCGCTGCCGACGGTCCGCGAGAATGCCGCTTTCGCCATAAAACTGGCGGCGATCCAGTCGGCCGAACGGCGTGAACGCGATGTCGCCGCCATTTTCCTGCGGCTCGCCGACAGCCTCGGACCGGACGACGAGGTTTCGCTGCGACTGGGGCTTAGCCTGGTGTCGCTCGGCCACGAGACCTCGGCCCGCGAGGCCTTCAGTCGGGTGACCACCGCCAATCCGATCCTGTATGCGGGCGCCCAGTTCGGCCTCGGGCTCAGCTTCCAGCGCGACGACCTGGACGACGAGGCGCTCGCGGCCTACCGCCTCGCTGACGCCGCCGCTCCGGGGCAGATGGAAGTCATCCTTCGACTGAGCCAGCAGCTCATCGGTATGGACCGCCATGAGGAAGCCCTCGCCGTGCTCAACCGGCCGCAGGTGAATGTCGCGGGACAGCCGGCCGATTTTCGCTTCCTGCGCGGCGCCACGCTGGAGACGCTCGGTCGGCTCGACGAGGCGGAGGCCGAGCTGTGGGCCGCTCTGGCGGCCGCGCCGGACAATCCCACCATCCTGAACACGCTCGGCTATATGTGGGTCGATACCGGCCGGCGCGTCGAACAGGGGGCCGAGATGCTGGCGCGCGCCCACGCCGCCGAGCCGGAGAACGGCAACATCCAGGACTCGCTCGGCTGGGCCCAGTTCCGCCAGGGCCAGTACGACATCGCGGTCGAGACCCTGGAGGGCGCTGTGAACAAGGAGCCGGCCAACGCGGAGATCAACGATCATCTCGGCGATGCCTACTGGCAGGTCGGCCGGACGCGCGAGGCCCAGTGGCAGTGGAACCGCGTGCTGACTCTGGACCCCGACGCCGAGCGCCGCGCCGAGGTGGAGCAGAAGCTGGCCAAGGGCCTGTCGATCGCGCCGCCGGTGGCCGCCGGCCAGTTCTGAGGGATGGCCGCGATCACCCGGCTCGCGCCGGCCAAGATCAATCTGTTCCTGCACGTCGGACCGCTTGGGGCGGACGGCTATCACCCGCTGGCCAGTCTGGTCGTGTTCGCCGACGTCGGCGACCGGCTGACGGTCGAGCCGGCGGAGCGCCTGTCGCTGACCGTCACGGGTGCGTTCGCCGGGGCGCTGCACGGCGAGGGCGACAATCTGGTGCTGCGCGCCGTGCGGGCGCTGGGCGCGGCGGCGGGGGTCGGAGAGCCGGGACTGCGGGTCACCCTCGACAAGCAACTGCCGGTGGCCGCCGGGCTGGGCGGCGGGTCGTCCGACGCCGGTGCGGCGCTGAAGCTGGCGCGGGATGCGCTCGGCCTGCCGTTCGACGATGCGGCGCTGGCGGAGATCGCCGCCGGCATCGGTGCCGACGGTCCCATGTGCCTTCACGCCCGCGCCGCCTGGGCCGAGGGGCGGGGCGACGTCCTGACCTTCGAGACCGGCCTGCCGCCCTTGCCGGCCTTGCTGGTCAATCCCGGCGCGCCCTCCTCGACCGGGGCCGTGTACCGCGCCTTTGACGCCGGTTGTCCGGGCGGCGCGGATCGGCCTGCGCCGCCGTCCGCCCGGGACGTGGCCTCCGTCATCGACTGGCTGGCGTTCCAGCGGAACGACCTGGAGGCGCCCGCCGGGATCCTCGCCCCGGCCATCGGTGAGGCTTTGGGGGCCGTATCGACCCTGCCGGGCGCGCGCCTGACCCGCATGTCCGGCTCGGGCGCCACGGTCTTCGCCCTGTTCGACACGACCGCCGCCGCCGGGGCCGCCGGACAGGCTCTGACGGCGTTACACCCCGACTGGTGGGTCCGGCCCACCGTCCTGCGCTAGCCGCCGCCCGCCGCCTTAACCGTCGGCAAACGCGTCTCTGGCAGAGTGCCGGTATGGAAACGCTCTCGCCCGCCCGGATCGCCGCGTTCGAAGCCGTGCTCAGCAAGGTCCCGCTCGAGGATCGCGCCCGCCTTCACGCCCTCAAGGACGCCGCCGCCGCTGCGGCCGCCGCTTCCGCACCGCACTGGGATTTCGACCAGCCCGGCCATCGCGCCGAAGAGGCCTTGGCCGAAGCCTTCGGCCCCGCCCTGACCGACGACCACCGCCGCGCGCTGGTCGCCCTGTGGGCGCTGGAAATGCCGGCGCGCGTTCCCGCCGCCGACCTGCCGGACGCCGTGCTGGAGCTCTATCCGGAATGGATCCAGAGGCTCGCCGACTTCCTGACCGCCGCCGCCGACCCCTATGACCGCGACTTCTGGGCCAAGGATGTCCGCATCTCGCTGGTGCTCAGCGTCCCCGGCGCCCGCACCCAGATGATCGACCTGTCCTCGCCGATGGGGCCGGGCCAGGTGCTGCGTCACGCCCGTGAAGGCTGGGGCTGGTCGGTGATCCCGGCCTATGCCGCCGCCCAGGCCTGGAAGCCCTGGCTGGAGGTCCATACCGAGAGCCGCGAACTGTCCGACTTCAACGAGGCCGGCTGGGACCGCGCCTGGGCCACCGCCGCCGAGATCTGCAAGCGCCGCCCCGAGATGGCGGGCATGCTGGGTTCGAGCTGGTTCTATGATCCGCCGCTGGAGCAGATCAGCCCGCGTCTGGCCTATCTGCGGCTCAACCTGCTGAAGCACGGGGCCTTCATGGTGCATCAGGGGCCGGGCGAGATTCACACCCGGCGCGCCGCCACCTCATCGCCGACCCGCGCCGCCCTGATCGAGGCCGGCGAATACACGGCCCGTTCGTGGATCGTCGCCTTCCCGCGCGCCGCCCTGATCAAATGGGCGGATGGGCGCAAGGCCGCGATGCAGTCGGAGACCGCCCGCGCCGCCTGACCCGCGACCGATTTTGACGCAGGGCCGTGCGAGGCTCCGCGTCATGCAAACGACCGGTCCGCACTATCCGCACTATGCGCACTATGCGCACGGTGTTTTTGGTGTGCGGAGCGGTCGTTCAGGCTTTCGTGCGCATTGCGGCCCAGGCGACGCCCACCGGAGCGATCTCCAGTCCGGCCGTCTTCGCCGCCCTCAGCACCCGGTCCAGATCCTCCGGCGTGCAGCCGTAGTCCGTCGGCCTGTCGCTCACATCGTGCCCATAGGCCGTCAGCCAGCCGCGCCGATCCGCCGTCTCGGCCATCAACCTCTCGAGGTCGTAGCCGGGGAGGCGGCGGCTCTCGAGGCCGATGCTCTTGATCAGGGCCCGGTCCTCGCGGCCGGCGTTGACGCCGTCGCGCACGCCGCGGGCCATGGCGAACCGCTCCCGGACCAGCCGTTTGGCCCCCACCGTCGCATCGCCGAAGGGCCAGGCGAAGGTGGTCATGCGGTGGCCGTCCAGCCGCCCGGCGACCCAGGCGGCGTTGGCGTCGAGGCTGAGCCGAAGGGCCTCCGCATCCATGCGCAGGGCGCTGGTGTGGCCGAAGGTGTGGCAGCCGACCTCGTGACCGGCGGCGTGCAGCGCCTGGAGGTGCGGAACCTGGAACTGGTCGCGGTCCATGTTCACGCCGTCGGCGAGCCCGCCGCAGACATAGTAGGTGGCTTTCACGCCATGTTCGGCGAGGATCGGCCCGGCCTCGGTCCAGGCGCTGGCGGGGAAGTCGTCGAAGCTCAGCGAGAAGACCCCGCGCGCCGGCGCGATCTCCACCGCCTCGATGTCGAGATAGCGCGCGGCCCGCCGGCGCATCTGGTCGATCTGCTTCATGGCGCGAACGCTAGCGGTCGACGCTTAACATTCCGTCCTCCGTGCCTCCCGGCGAAGCCGGAATCGGTGGATCCAGGCCCCGGTTCTTCACAACGGGCACGACGATGTCACAACGGGCACAACGGGACCGGAGCCTGGCGCGGACCCCGTCGTGTCCGCCGTGGGTCCGTTGTGTTCGTTGTGATGAACCCGGCACCCGGGGCTCCTTGCCGCCAAAGGGCCGCCCGTCTAGGGTCCGCCGCCTTCTTTCCCGGACGAAAATGCCTGACGTGACCGCCGAACCGCCAGAATCCCCCTTGGCCTTCCAGGACCTGATCCTGACGCTCCACAAATACTGGGGCGATCAGGGCTGCGCGATCCTGCAGCCATATGACATCGAGGTCGGGGCGGGGACCCTGCACCCGGCGACGGTGCTGCGGGCGCTGGGCCCGCGTCCGTGGAAGGCGGCCTATGTCCAGCCGTCGCGGCGGCCCGGCGACGGCCGCTATGGCGAAAATCCCCCTAGATTACAGCACTATTACCAGTATCAGGTGATCCTGAAGCCGAACCCCGAGAACCTGCAGGCCCTGTATCTCGGCTCGCTGGCGGCGATCGGGATCGATCCGAAACTGCACGACATCCGCTTCGTTGAGGACGACTGGGAGAACCCCACGGTCGGGGCCTGGGGCCTGGGCTGTGAGGTCTGGTGCGACGGGATGGAGGTGACGCAGTTCACCTATTTCCAGGGCGTGGGCGGGATCGAGGTCGATGTGGTCTCGGGCGAGCTGACCTACGGGCTGGAGCGGCTGGCGATGTACGTCCAGGGCGTCGACAACGTCTACGACCTGAAGTTCACCAAGGAGGGGCTGACCTATGGCGAGGTCTTCCTCGAGAACGAGCGGCAGCAGTCCGAGGCCAATTTCCACGGCTATGACGTCGACGGGCTGAAGCGCCGGTTCGAGGACATGGTCGGCGAGGTCGGGCGGATGCTGGCGATGAAGGGCCCGCAGGGTCAGGCGCTGGTGCTGCCGGCCTATGACCAGGTGCTGAAGGCCAGCCATCTGTTCAACCTGATGGACGCGCGCGGGGCCATCGCCGTGGCCGAACGCCAGAGCTACATCGGCCGCATCCGGGACCTCTGTAAGGCCTGCGCGACCGAATGGGTCGAGCAGGAAAGGGGGCGCGTCTGATGGCCCAGCTGCTGATCGAACTGTTTTCGGAAGAGATCCCCGCCCGCATGCAGGGCGGCGCCGCGCGTGACCTTGAGCGGATGGCGGCTGAGCGGCTGAAGGCCGCGGGCCTGACGTATGACGCCCTGACGACCTATGCCGGGCCGCGGCGGCTGACGCTGGTGGTCGAAGGCCTGCCGGCGGCGACGCCGGACCGCGAGGAAGAGGTCAAGGGACCGCGGGCCAATGCGCCGGAGCAGGCGCTGGAGGGCTTCCTGCGGAAGACCGGCCTGACGAAGGGCGAACTGGTCGAGCGCGACGGCGTCTTCTTCGCCGTGCTCAGCAGCAAGGGCCAGCCGACGGCGGCCCTGATCCCGGACATGGTCGACCAGATCGTGCGCGGCTTCCCATGGCCCAAGTCGATGCGCTGGGGTTCGGGCACGCTGCGCTGGGTGCGGCCGCTGAAGCGGATCGTCGCCCTGTTCGATGGCCATGTCGTGCCGTTCGAGATCGACGGCATCGCCTCGGGCGAGCTGACCGAGGGGCATCGCTTCCTCGGCTGCGGCCGGCCGTTCGCGGTCAAGGATTTCGCCGATTACCGGGCGAAGCTGGAGAGCGATTTCGTCCTGCTGGACGCGGCCGACCGTCGGCTGAAGATCCTCGAGGCCGCGCAGAAGGTCTGCGCCGACCGGGGCCTCGCCCTCGTCGATGATGACGGCCTGCTGGAGGAGGTGGCAGGTCTGGCCGAATGGCCGACGCCCATCCTCGGCGACATGGATCCGGCCTTCCTCAGCCTGCCGCCCGAGGTGGTCCGGCTGTCGATGAAGGTGCACCAGAAATATTTCGCGGTGCGCGATCCGGCGAAGCATGGCCTGGCCCCGCATTTCGTGGTCGTGGCCAATGTCGAGGCGACCGACGGCGGCAAGGCGCTGGCCGCCGGCAACAGCCGCGTGCTGTCGGCCCGTCTGGATGACGCCCGCTTCTTCTGGGACGAGGACCTGAAGACCGGGTTCGAGGTCTGGGCGAAGAAGCTGGAAGGCGTGACCTTCCACGCCAAGCTGGGGACGCTGGCCGAGCGGGTCGAGCGGATCGCGGCGCTGGCGCGGGAGATCGCGCCGCTGGTGGGGGCTGATCCGGGTGAGGCTTTCGAGGCCGCACGCCTGGCGAAAGCCGATCTGTCCTCCGCCATGGTCGGTGAGTTCCCGGAGCTTCAGGGGGTGATGGGAGGGTAGTACGCGCGTCAGGTCCCTTCTCCCCTCGGGGGAGAAGGAGGCTCGCGGAGCGAGACGGATGAGGG